>CAVKQI010000023.1:0-25555 GCA_963658405.1 bacterium
CAGCCGCAACTCGTTTATCATATCACAGCTTCTTGATCTCGTCAAGCACTTTTTTGAAGTTTTTTATTTCTTCTTGCTTTTGATCTCTCCTGTCGTGTGACCGACATTTGTGATAAAAGCCTGTAAATACGCCGCTTTGGAAGCAATTCGCTCTCGCGTTGTCCTGCGCGGTGAGTCTTATTCTACACTCGCCTCTACCAAAATGCAAGCCCTAATTTCAATTTTTTATGTCTGAATTTTACATGGAATTTTCTGACAGTATACATTGCTTTTTGCACCCCTAAATCTGGTGATTTCTGCCTGGCATATCTCTATATAGAGTGCTGCATTTCCGCGGCATCCATCTTCTGCCTCGATCAGTCTCGATCGGCATTGCATGCGCGCCGCCTGTGCGCAGAGCGCCTGCTTTCCATTGAGATAGGGATACAGTTCTCCGGCCTGCTCCTCATACAAAAAGCACCGATGATCGCTCACCGGCGCTTTTGCACGCTCCGCTCAGGCCAACAGGTAGTTGGTCAGCACGTATTCCAGTATATAGAGGATGCCTATCCCCTTTGCGATCCCCACCACGGCTCCCAGGAGCTTATCCAGGCCCCGGATCACCGGCAGATGGGCCACCAGGCCTATGGATGTGAAAATCAGATGGAAGATCTTATATAAAAAGGTCACGATCCCCAACATGATCAGTCCTATGACCAGACCGGAAAATTTCATCTCCAGCATACTGCTTACCGTCCCTGCCAGAAGGGTCAGCGAGGCCGCTGCCGCCAGCAGGGATAACAGTCCGTCCAGTTCACGCACCATGCCCTTCCGAAAGCCGTGTCTCATGGTTAAAAACAGAATACAAAGACTGACGATCAGCAGTCCTACCGCATACAGGTTCAATGTAATTCCTTCCTTTTCTTTTTCTATCTATAAATAATCCCCACTTTATGCCGCAGTCAGCCTGTACATAAAGTGGGGAAGACCACGGTCATCCCGCGCGTTTTCCTTCACAGTTAAGTTTCATCCCCATGTCAGTTCAGCGTCATGGTATCGATCTCATCCTCTGTGACCACTGTCATGACCCCTGTGCGGGACGAGGGCACCAATAAGGATACACTCCTGCCGAATTCCCCCGCATAGCGCTGTACACCGGCCGTGGAATAGATCCTGCACTCCTGCTCATTATTCATGATCACACAGTCTCCGCTGATCTGCAGGTCCGTATAATCCAGATCAAAACCGAACTCGCTGACCTTATTGCCTGCGGTATTATACAGTTCCAGCCTGTATGAATCCTCGCCGGTCACATCATTGAAGATGAGTGCCACGTAGGACTTATCATAGTAGACGCCCTTGAGATTCTCCGAAAAAAGGTTATTCATGCCGTTTTCCGGGATCTGTTTTCCCTGAAAGAAGACAAGGCGGGAGTCCGATACGGCAAAAGCGGCAGATTCACTCATAAAATGGGTGACAGGGAAAATCTCTCCCTCGTAATCATAGCCGCTGACACAGTTGTCACTGTAATTCTGTCCCACTGCGCCGAAATTGTAAAAGGCGATGCTGGTTTTTACCTTGGTCCCGCTGATCTGCAGGTGGGAAATGCACAGAAGTTCCCCATTGGGGGAGACGCTGACGCTGATAGGATAGCCCATCTGCCCCATACTCATTTTGGACTGTTCGATCAGACTGCCCTTGGCATCGTACATATTGACCCACATGGCGTCTGTGCCGCTTAGCACCACGGCCACAGAGCCGTTTTCCGCTGCCGAGACTGCATAGACAGGCAGATCTGTGCTTACCGTGCTCAGCTGCCCTGCTGTATCCATCACATAGACTTTGCTGCCGCTGTAATCCGCAATAGCTGCTATCTTCCCTGCGATGGAGACCACCGGCTCCTGCATTTCATAGGTGATGTTCCAGAGCACATTGCCCTTGGTATCCGTGCAGCTGGCACCATCCTTGCTGACGGCCAGAATATGCCCGTTCAGATTATACCAGGTGGTTCCCTCCACATAGGTAAGGGACGTGACCTGGGTGAAGGAGGCACTGGAAAAGGTCCTGGTATTGATCTGCACGATCACACAGATCACGATAGCCGCCAAAAGACTGGCCACCAGCACAAAGCGCAGAAACAGATAGAGTCTGTGTCTGCGGATCTTGTCAGCGTAGGTCTTTTTGTTCCTTCGTCTGTCCCCGGGATCTTCTTCCTCCGGAAAAAATCGGTTTTCTGCATCCTCTGAGAAAGAGAAGGAAGCATCACGCTGTGCGCTGTCCTTCTCTCCTCTGGGTCTGAAATCAATTACTGCCATTCTGTAAGCTTTTCCTTATTTCATCACGGAAAAACGATACTCCGTGGAGGCATCATAAGCCGTCGTTCCGCCGTAAAAAGGCTGGGGGAAAGCAGGCTCGTTGGCACTGTCCGGATAGAACTGGGTCTCCAGGGCAAAGCCGTCTCTGGCGCCGTACACGGCACCCTCCTTGCCCCCTTCTTCCTGCAGGAAATTGCCTGCATAAAACTGTACGCCGGGCAGCGTGGTATAAACTTCCATCACGCGGCCGCTTTCCTTTTCGGATGCCTTGGCCACCGGGCGCAGGATGCCGTCATTTTCATAGCCGTCTACGCAGAAGTTATGGTCGTAGCCGCCTACCAGCTTTAACTGTTCCTCATCAGCCCCGATATCTCTGCCGATGGTCTTGGCGATCCGGAAATCAAAAACGGTGCTGCCTACCGGTGCGATCTCGCCGGTCGGGATAGCCCCTGCCACCACGGGTGTGTAGTGGGAGCAGAACAGCTGGAGCTCATGCTCCAGGATACTGCCTGCCTTATGCCCTGCCAGGTTAAAGTAGGAGTGATTCGTAGGGTTAAAGAGGGTGCGCACATCGGATTCTCCGTGATAATGCAGCAGCAGACCGTGCTGAGCGGTCAGGCTGTAGGTCACAGAGATAACCCGATTTCCCGGAAGCCCGCACTCGCCGTCCGGGATCTCCGTCTTAAAGGTCACGGAGTCCTCGCCTGTCTCCGCACTCCAGAGCTTCTTGTGAAGGCCGAGATTGGCATCTGTGTGCAGGTTATTCGGGCCATCGTTCACGGGCAGCTGGTATTCCTTGCCTTCCAGAACGAAATGACCATTGGCCGTGCGGTTGGCGCTGGGACCCACTACGACGCCCAGGCAGCTGCCGTTGGCAAAATAGCCCTCCGGGCCTGCAAAGCCCAGGACCACATCCGCTGCCTTGCCTTCTCTGTCCGGCGCCAGAAGGGAAACCAATGCTGCCCCGTAGTTGGAAACCTTGGCTGTCAGTCCGTCCTTCTCGATGGTATAGAGAGTAATCTCCTTTCCATCCTGTGTTTCTCCGTATTTTTCTGCTGTAACACCCATACATACCTCCTATGCCGCAGTTTTACTGCGGCAACGCGAAGGGAATTTCGCAAAGGCGAATTCCCTGATGCGATCACGAATTGATGACGTTTACGTCATCAATCGAGTTTGAAGGAAATGCCATCGGGCATTTGCTTCAAACTTACCTCCTGTGCTGCAGTTCACTGCAGCACCGTGAGGAGAATTCCGCGAAGGCGGATTCTCCGATACGATCACGAATTGATGACGTTTACGTCATCAAT
The DNA here is from genome assembly GCA_963658405.1 of bacterium. Taxonomy (GTDB): domain Bacteria; phylum Bacillota; class Clostridia; order Lachnospirales; family Lachnospiraceae; genus CAG-791. The sequence goes on from CAVKQI010000023.1 coordinate 3,605, forward strand.
CGAGTTTCTGTTATAATTCCGTTCGGCCTTCCAGTGCCCGAAGAAGGGTCACCTCATCGATATACTCCAGGTCACCGCCCACGGGAACACCGCTGGCGATCCTGGTGACCTTGATCCCTGTAGGCTTGATAAGCTTACTGATATACATGGCTGTGGTCTCGCCCTCCAGACTGGAGTTAGTCGCCACGATAACTTCCTTTACATCCCCCGTAAGCCTTGTCATCAGCTCTTTCAGCCGAATATCTCCGGGGCCGATCCCCAGCATGGGGGAAATCGCCCCATGGAGGACATGATACAGTCCCTGGTATTTTCCTGTCTTTTCATAGGCTGCCAGATCCCTGGCATTTTCCACCACCATAATGGTGGAGGCGTCTCTCCCCGGATTGGAACAGATGGGGCAGATCTCCGTGTCTGTCAGATTCTGGCAGACCTTGCAGTAATGCACATGTTCCTTGGCCTCCACAATGGATTCCGACAGGCGGCGCACTCTGGCCGGCGACATGCCTATGATATAGAAGGCGAGCCGCTGGGCGGATTTGGTCCCGATCCCAGGCAGAGCCGCCAGTTCCTCTATTAACTTGTTGATATGTCCGCTGTAAAGCTCCACGAACAGCCGCCTCCTAGAATCCCAGAGCGCCGGTCATACCGCCGAAGAGCTGCTCATTGGCTGCATCCACCTGCTTCATGGCCTCATTGACCGCTGCCAGGATCATGTCCTGCAGCATCTCCACGTCCTCCGGATCTGCCGCATCCGGAGAGATCTTGATGCTCTTTAATTCCTTGGAGCCGGATACCACTACCTCTACGGCTCCGCCGCCGGCAGCTGCCGTAAATTCCTTTTCCTCCAGAGCCTTCTTGCTCTCTTCCATCTGACGCTGCATGCGCTGTGCCTGCTTCATCAGGTTATTCATGTTGCCGGGCATTCCCCCGGGAAATCCACCTCTTTTTGCCATTTCCTTCCCTTTCCTTATGAACCGCAGCTTTCTGTGGTGCCACGCGGAGAATTTCGCACAGGCGAACGCTCCGATGTGATCTTCTGCCTACAGTAAAGTATTGCGGTCTTCGATTTCTTCCTGGTCTACGTCCATCTTGATGATGTCCCGTAAGTCCATCTCATTGTCTTGAAATTCCTGGCTGTTGTCAAGCAGTTTAAAGGTCACGCTGACGGTTCTGCCGGTCTTTCTCGCCAGATACTCCTCCAGCCATTGCCGGTGCTGCGGATCGTCGATCATGCCGCACCAGATCTGGTCCTGTACGCTGTAGACCAACATCAGCTGTCCCTGGTCCCCCACCTGCAGCTTTGCACGGCCCAGGGACAACGCCGTGAAATGCAGGTTGTCGTTTTGTTCGTCTATTTTTTCCAGGGACATCTCTGAGACCAGTCTGTCCCACTGTCCGGCGATCTTGCGAAGCTCCTCCGGCACCGCTTTGGGCAGCTTCTTTTGGGCCTGGGAAGCAGTGACTGTCTGTCCTCTGCCTGCTGCAATGCCCGCACTCTGTCCGGGAGCTACGGAAATACCGGAAGCTCCTGCCGACTGCCGGCTGCCTTCTCCGGCATATCCCGGCTGGCCTTTTTCATAGGAAGGAGCACCGCCCGGCTGCGTACCGCCGTCTATTGCACCGCCGCCTGCATAGCCCGCTAAGCCGCCCTCTCCGGCATCACCTTGCTGTCCTGCACCGGCTGCTCCGCCTCCGACCATTGCGCCGTTTCGGAGCATCTGCGTGATCCTGGCCTCGAATTCCATCATGTTCTTTTCGATGGCATGGATCCGCACCATCTGGGAATCCTGGTCTACGTCCATGGCCGGCACGCAAAGACGGATCAGCGCCATCTCCGTGAGTATACGGCGGTTTGCCGCATAGCGGATCTGATCCACCAGTTCTGCCATGATCCGCAGATCCCGCATGATCTCCGAGAGCTCGGCGCTCCGGGCATCCTGCAGCATCATCTCCAGCTGGTCAGCAGAGAGATCCAGCGTGTCCTTTAAATCCTCGGAGGCTTTGAGGAGCATGATGTTGCGCAGATAGCCCACAAAATCCGTGACGAACTGCGTCATCTCCCGTCCCTGGGAGAGGATCTCCTCCAGCACAGCCAGTGCCTGTACCGTGTCATGGGCCTCCACCGCCCGGAATAAGCGGGAGAAGACCGCTGCATCCACGGCGCCCAGGATTTCCAGGGTCTTTTCATAGGTCAGCGTGCCGTTTCCATAGTTAAAGGCATTACACTGGTCCAGGAGACTTAAGCCGTCTCGAAGGGAGCCGTCCGCCGCCGCCGCCAGATAGCGCAGAGCGCGCTCCTCGATTTCCAGATGCTCGCTGTCCGATACTTCCTTCAATCTGCCCGCAATGACCCCGGGAGAAAGACGGCCGAAATCATAGCGCTGACAACGGGATAGGATCGTCAGCGGCAGCTTATTGGGATCGGTGGTAGCCAGGATGAAAATCGCATAAGAAGGCGGTTCTTCCAGTGTCTTCAGCAGGGCATTGGAGGCCGCCGTGCTGAGCATGTGGGCCTCGTCGATAATATAGATCCGGTATCTGCCCTGAGCCGGAGAATAGGATACTTCATCTATAATAGTGCGGATATCATCCACGCCGTTATTGGAGGCTGCATCCATCTCCACCACATTCAGACTGGCATCGCGCTCGATGGCCAGGCAGGAGGGGCAGGTGCCGCAGGGACTGCCGTCCACCGGCTGCTCACAGTTCACCGCTCTGGCAAAAATCTTGGCAATGGTGGTCTTGCCGGTGCCCCGGGTGCCGCAGAAGAGATAGCTGTGTCCGATCCGACCTGTATTGATCTGGTTTTTCAGGGTTCTGACGATCGCGTCTCTTCCCCGCACATCCTCGAAAGTCCGGGGACGGTATTTTCTGTACAATGCCAGATAATGATTTTCCTGGGGATTGCTCTCCTGGGGCATTTTTTCCTCCTTATGCCGCTGTTTTTCAGCAGCAGCCTGAGAATAATTTCGCGAAGGCGAATTCTCCGATAACATTGTGATGGATGACATTTACGTCATCCATCGAGTTTGAACAGATAGGTAAGGCCATGGCTTCCGGGCGGCGGGGCCTTTTTCTCCCCTGCCTGCCCTTCCTGCACATGGCCTGCTGCCGCAGTGCTGCGGCTTACTTACTCTCTTTCACTGCAAAGTGTCTGTGATCAGTCACCGAAGCAGACGCCCAGAAGCTTTGCCTCCTTGATGATATCTGCATCCGGATCTACAGTCTTTAACTTGCCTGCTACCTTCTCCAACGGTACCTTGACCATCTCACGGTTCTTATAACCGATCATGTAGCCGTACTCGCCCTTGAGGATCAGCTTGCCTGCCTCTGCGCCGAGACGGCTGGCGAATACGCGGTCATAAGGGCAGGGGCTGCCGCCGCGCTGTGTATGACCGGGCACGGTCACTCTGACCTCACGGCCTGTCTTCTTCTGGATGGCATCGGCGATCTCATAGGAGACAGAGGGGAACTTGTAATTAGCCAGCTTTTCCTTATATTCCTTTTTGGAGAGCTTGGCATCTTCTTTGGAGATAGCACCCTCTGCTACGGCCAGGATGGTGAAGCGGCTGCCGTTGCGGTCGCGCTCTTCGATCTTGTCAATGACTTTGTCGATGTCGTAGGGGATCTCCGGCAACAGGATGATGTCTGCGCCGCCTGCCATGCCGGCATTTAAAGGAAGCCATCCTACCTTGTGGCCCATGATCTCCACGATGAATACACGGCCGTGGGAGTTGGCTGTGGTATGGATACAGTCGATGGCGGAGGTAGCCACGTCTACGGCGCTCTGGAAACCGAAGGTCATATCGGTGCCCCACAGGTCGTTGTCGATGGTCTTGGGCAGGGTGACTACGTTAAGTCCTTCGCTCTTTAACAGGTTGGCTGTTTTGTGAGAACCGTTGCCGCCTAACATTACCAGGCAGTTTAACTGAAGCTTGTAATAGGTCTGCTTCATGGCTGCCACTTTATCCACGCCGTTGGCATCGGGCTCATGTATGGTCTTGAAGGGTACGCGGCTGGTGCCGAGAATGGTGCCGCCTCTGGTCAGGATGCCGGAGAAATCTTCTCCCTTCAGCATGTGGAATTTTCCGTAAATAAGTCCCTTATAGCCGTCCTCAAAGCCGTAGATCTCTACAGGCTCCTTGCTGTTGTTTAAAATGGTCTTGACTACGCCGCGCATAGCTGCGTTCAAAGCCTGGCAATCACCGCCGCTGGTAAGCATGCCGATCCTGATCATAATGTAATCCTCCTTCTTGTCTCACTCCATATTACCCCACGCTCTCTTTTCGTTCCTGAGAACGCCTACCGCTTCATTATAATACAATCTGTCTGAAAAATCGACGTAAAGTACAGTGAATTTTCGCAGACAGCGCGCACTATGCGCTGCCCTGAAACATTCTTGAAACATTACATTTCCGGTACGTTTCCGGCAGGGCATACAAAGATAAAAAAGGACAGCCCGGTCGGGCTGTCCTTTTCAGGGTTCTTATTTTGTATCTGTTCAGCACCTGCCAATTTCAACGCGAATTGACTGCTTGCAGGCATATTCGCGATTGAAATTGGCAGGCGGCCAAGGCGCGAAGCGCCTCTGGCCATCCACATCGAGGATTTGCGAAGCAAATTCGAGATGGGGCTGAACAGATACCTTATTTTTATTTATGCAGGAGGATAAATTCCGTCAATTTTATTAATTAAAGTAATGATCTGCTGCATCAAACACTTTATTGGCCACCCAATACAGGGCCTCGCCCGTTGCGGTAACGCATCCTCCAACAAAGAAACTGATCAATAATCCCATACTATTTTCTCCTTTCGATTTGGTCCGGCTTGTCTGCCGGCGTTAAATGGTTAGTTGTTAGTTATCCACGTCTCTGTGGTTTGCTTATTTGTTTTTGTTGAGTTGATCATAACAGGAAGCATGTAGCAGAAGCGTAACAGGGAATTATCTCTCTCGCGAGAAAATCGCACCGCTTTTCAAAAAAAGACCACCATTCTCTCTCGAATGGTGGTCCTGTTGTATCTATTGTATCAGTTTGCGCTCTCCTGCATCTTGGCAGTAAGGCTCTTTGCCGCAAAGACGAGCACTACAGCGACAGCCGCCAGCACGGCGGAGCCGATATAACCCATCACATAGGAGCCGGTCTGATCATAGAAGCTTGCGCTGATCTTCGGTCCGACGAAAGCGCCGATGCCGTAGCCGATGAAAATCAGGCCGTAGTTCCGGTTGTAATACTTGCTGCCGAATACGTTCTTTACGATTGGTGCAAATACCACCAGCAGTCCGCCGAAGGAGAAGCCGACGAGACAAATGCAGGCAATGAAGTACGGCAGGCTCTTTGCCACCGTCAGCATGCACATGGACAGTCCGTTCAGCACCAGCACAAGGATCAGTGAATTCCATCCCTTCAGCCGATCATAGATGAAGCCGAAGCCGATGCGTCCGCACATATTGGCGAGGGTCATGATGGACACGCACATTGCGGCAGTCATCGCACTCTGTCCGATCTGGTTCTGTGCGATCGGGGAGGTCGCGCTCACCATCATGGTGCCGGCAGCATTGGCAAAGATAAACATGACGAGCATCACCCAGAAGACCGGCGTCTTCACCATGCCCGGAATGTTGTAATTATGTGCCTGCAGTTCCTTTTTCTGCGTGGTATTCGGGGTCCATCCCTCCGGCATCCATCCTTCCGGACACGGAACGATCATCCATGCAACGGCGCCGACGCCGATCAGGAAGATGACAGCGAGGATGCGGCAGGCATTCTGCGCGCCCTGGGTATCGATCAGCCACTGTGCGATCGGTGACATGATAAACGGTCCGCAGGAGGCGCCGGCCTGTACGAGACCGGAAATGGAACCGCTCTTATCCGGGAACCACTTAAGGGCGGTCGGCAGGCAGGCCGGATAAATCGTACCGGCACCGGCACCGGCCATCACGCCGTAGAAAAGGTACAGCTGCGGAATGCTTCCGGCAAAGCCTGTCAGAAACCAGCCGGCGGCAAAGAAAATCAGCCCGAGATAGATCGCCACCCGCGGCTGCAGCTTCTCGGCGAGCAGTCCGCCAACGAAACCCATCGCGCAGTACACAAACATGTAAATCGTATAGGCCATGCTGAAGTCAGAGCTGCTCCAGCCAAACTGGCTGGTCAGCGGCAGGGCAAAGAGACTGAAAAATGCGGTTGCAGAGGTAAAAAGGCTCTGGATCCATACGCCGGCGAACACACGCCAGCGGGTTGCCTTCGTGATTTTCATGTCCGGACCCCCTTACTGCTGCAGTGTGCCGAGATCAAGACCGAGATCACGACCGCTGAACTTGCCTGCTGAACGGCTGGTACCGAGCCAGTATACCATATCGGAAATGTCAGCCACCTCCAGGAACGGCATGCCGTCATACATTTCCTGCCAGTTTGCAAAATGCTGACCTGTGAGATCATTGATGAACTCAACATAGCTTTCTGTCTCGCACATCGGGGTCTTTACCTTGGTCGGGCATACGGTATTCACGACGATGCCGGTCCCCTTCAGCTCTTGTGCCAGTGTCTTTGTCAGACCGCGCACGCCCCACTTTGCCATGCAGTAGGTCGCCAGCTTCGGTGTGCCGTAGAGACCGGAGGTCGATGAAATATTGATGATGCGTCCAAAGCCCTGCTTACGCATGTAGATAGCGGCATACTTATCCGTACGCCAGGTGCCGATCAGGTCAATGTCGATTACCTTCTGTACCTGCTGATCTGTCAGCTCCCAGGTGTAGCCGAAATTGATGACACCGGCATTGGCCACCACCACATCGATGCGTCCGAAGGTCTTCCATGCCTCCTCAAACAGCTTCTGCATATCCTCATCGGAGGTGACATTGGCTTTTACCGCCAGCGCTTTCGCACCCAGGGCTTCAATCTCCTGTACGGTCTGCCGGAAGGTCTCGCCCTCCGGATCCTGCATGTCTGCCAGCACCACATCAAAGCCGTTCTCGGCAAACTTCAGTGCGTGTGACTTGCCCTGTCCCATGGCACCACCGGTGATCAATACTACCTTTCTCTCTTCCATAGCTTCCTCTCCTCATCTTTCTGGCGATAAAAATCCGCGCGCATGATGCCTTGTATCAGCCCTTCGCACACCGTTTTTATCAATCAACATTGACATCATGATAGCGCGTCTATATCATAAAAACAAATCACGTATTTATATTATTCTGATAAGGAATTTCTATGAATCTGGTACATCTTCGCTACTTCGAAACCGTTGCAAGACTCGAACATTATGGACGCGCCGCAGAGGAGCTGCACATCAGTCAGCCCGCTCTCAGCTATGCCATCGATCACCTGGAGACTGAGCTCGGCGTGCCGCTCTTTGCGCGGGAGGGTCGGAATGTCCGTCTCACCCGCTACGGACAGCACTTCCTTCACGCCATCACCGGCTCTCTGGTGCAGCTGGACACCGGCATCCGGGCCATGCAGGAGTTCGGGCAAAGCGGCGGCATCGTTCTGGTCGGCGGCATCCGGAAGCTGGCCGCCCGGATCATTCCGGGCCTCATGTGCTCCTTCCTTCAGGAGATCGATGCAGATACCGTCCGCTTTGAACTCCACACGGAAAGCATCTTCAGCTCTGAACTGCTGGAAAACCTGGAAAAGGGCATCATTGATATTGCCTTCGTCAACCACCCCGGAGACAGCCGCCGCTTTGAATGCATCCCCTTTGCCTCTCCCCCCTTCGTGCTGGTGGTGCCCCTCTCTCACCCGCTGGCCGCAAAAAAGGCAGTCCCGCTGCAGGACTGCCTCTCTGAGGATTTCGTATTCTTTTCAAAGCGCGCCGGCCTCCGGGGCGCGGTGGATGCGCTTTTTTCGCAGATCAATGCTCTTCCCCGCATTGCCTATGAAACGGAGGAAGATGATGTGATCGCAGGGATGGTCGAAGCAGGCTTTGGCATTGCCATCCTGCCGGATGTGCCATCACTGCGCTCCTATCAGCTCGGCATTCTGACGCTCACGGATGTAGACTGCACACGCACCGCCTATCTTTGTCGGAAGCGCCTGCCGGAATATCCGGCTGCTGCGGACCGCTTCTTTCATTTCTGCGAGGGGCAGCTGGACGAGAAGTGAAACGCAGGCAAAGACTTTTAGTCTTCACTAAGCACTTCTTTGGCGCGATAATACATTTCTTTTCCTACCCAATATGTATAGATTCCCTGAAGTATAATAATAAACATGTTTACCTCCTTATGCCGCTGCTTGCAGCGGCATTTCTTTTCGTCCCGAATTGATGGCGTATACGGCATCAATTCGCGTTTGGAAGAAATGCCATCAGGCATTTCTTCCAAACTTGTCTCCTTTCGATTTGATCCTGTATTTCCGGCAAGATTCTTTAGTATCTGATGTCGTTCTGGTGATGATCGATTGCATCTAATGCTGCATTACACACCCATCGCATAGCCGCTGACGTTACCCAGATGCATCCTCCACACAGGAAAGATAATACTAAGCCCATACCCTTTTCTCCCTTCGATTTGATCCGGTATTTTCTGCCGGCGTTAGATTGATAATCATCCACGTCTCTGTGGTTTGTTTATTTGTTTTTGTTGAGATGATCATAGCAGGAAGCATGTAGCAGAAGCGTAACAGGGGATTGTGCATAAGGAAATCACACACCCTTTCCAGCCGAAATTTCACAGGTACCAGGTACAGATAAAAAAAGTGTAAACTTAAAATTCCCTGACGCAAAAGAAAAGCCGCACAGCCTCTTGGCCATGCGGCTTTTTTCTTTATAAATCAATCTCTTTTACGCAGTTCTTTGTTCAACCGCCTTGACTGCTTTATCTGTGTTTTGAGGCGAGCCACCGGCAGATCGTCACCGGTTTGCCATCTACGGTCACTTCGCTGCCGTCGTAGTCCAGGCGGTTTTCGTCATTCAGCATGGGGATCCAGGACCAGTGTCCTACGTACTCGTAGGGGGTGCCATCTTCCTTTTTATACAGGCCGGTGTGATCCAGTACCCGCTCCCACAGAGTCAGGTGCGTGTCCGCGCCGGCTTCCTTCAGACGCAGGTAGGTGGGCACCACGTAGTCCTTCACCGGTACCACTTCATCAGTCTTTGCCGCAGTAAACCAGGTCGGCACGCTGGCCAGCTTTTGCAGGTCTTGCTCGGAGATGTGCTCATCCGCTCTGGCCTCGCAGACCGGGAATAGAGCTGCGTAGAGGGAAGGATCGTGGATCCCCAGGGTCACCGTCATGTAGCCGCCGTTGGAATCACCGCCCAGATATACTCTGTCCGGATCGATCTGCGGATGCTCCTTGATGAAATCGGCAAATAATCTCTCCAGCGGTTTTGTGTAGATGCTGGAATCGTCGGTGATCAGTGCACCGGAGCCATTGTCCATCCACATGGTGGGGGACTGGGGCGCCAGCAGATACGCGGCGCCGCCGAAGATCTCCTGGATTTCCGGTGTGATCAGATTCACCACTTTGTTGCCGGTGGCTGCGATCTTTGTCTCCTCGCCGCCTTCGCCGTAGCCGTGAAGCCAGATCAGCAGGGGCACTTTTTTACCCCCTGATACCGCCGGCTCGTAATAGCAGTAGCGCAGGGAGATCTCCGGATCCTGATGCTCTCCTTCCTGCAGCAGCTCACCCAGCAGTTCCGTATTGCCGTCATTTTCATCATAGACATCGCCGTCCGTCTGGGTGATGGTATAGATGCCCTTGACAGAGACATTGTACTTGCCGTTAAAGCGGATGGTGGATCCCAGGCCGTCCCGGGGATCACAGTGCATCTGCAGCGTGATATAGGCCCCGGTCTCATCCCGCTCTCCCTTTTCATCGCTGCGCCAGGCTGCGTCCACCGTGCGCTCCCCTTCCATGGGGAACTTGGGGCGTTCGCCGTTAAAGGCAGGCCATGGAAAATCCTCTGTGATCAGCTCCCGTTTTACATGTACCGTGAAATCCTCTTTCTTCGGCTCCTGCGCCATGGCTTCGTCTTTTTGAAGAATCACCTTTGTGATATGCGGACCGTAGTCCATGACTTCTGAAATCGTTCTGAAATGTTTTCCCATGATATTCCCCATTCCGCAGGCATCTCTCCGGAGGAATCGCAAAGCGAATCTTTGATTCGATTTGCGATCAGGGCTATTTGCGACGCCTGCGGCACAAATAGCCCTGTGAAAAGTAACGAGAATCTTCGATTCTCGTTTGCTATAAAGCATATTTTTTACACTTTTCCTTTAGCCTTTAACACCGCCTAAGGTAATGCCCTTTACGAAACTCTTCTGCACGAAGGGATAGACCACGATGATGGGCAGGATGCCCAGGGTGGCGATGGCCATACGCACGGTGACGGAGGGAATGTCGGTCAGACCCTGGGTAGCGGCGTTGCCTACCTGACTGGCATTCTGGGTCAGGGCATTGATGTTCTGCATCAGTCGGTTCAGCAGGTTCTGGATGCTGTATAGGTCTGTTCTGTTTACCAGATAGATGTAGCCGTTGTTCCAGTCATTCCAGTAGGCGATGCCGGCAAACAGCGCCACGGTGGCGATGATGGGCTTGGAAAGAGGCACCACGATCTTTGTCATGGTGGTCATCTCTCCGGCGCCGTCAATGTAGGCGGCCTCCAGGATCTCATCCGGCACGCCGGTGACGAAGTAGCTCTTCATCAGAAGGATATTGAAGGCATTCATCAGCAGGGAAGGAATCAGCAGTGCAAAGAAGGTATCCTTCAGATGGAATATATTGGTGTAGTTGATATAGGTAGGTACCAGGCCGCCGTTAAACAGCATGGTGAATACTACATAAAAGGTGAAGATCCCGCGCCCGGGCAGGTTCTTTTTGGAGAGGCCATAGGCCAGTCCGATGGTCAGAAGGACGCTGCAGAGGGTACCTACCGCTGTCAGTATAAAGGAGATGCCGTAAGCCCGCAGCACCGTGCCCCCGTTGTACTCAAAGATCCAGGCATAGGCGTAGGCACTCCATTTCGCCGGTGTAAAGGAATATCCGTTCTGCAGGATCGCTGCATTGTCTGTCAGGGAAGAGATCACCATCAGGATGATGGGAATCACCGCCAGCAGGGACAGGATGATCATAATGGTATGGCCGATGGCCCCGAATATTTTATCTTCTCTTGTTTTCACTTTTCGCTCCATTCCGCAGCGATTTTGCTGCAAAGAAGTACGGAAATTACCACAGTGCGGAATCCCTGTCCAGCTTTCTCACCAGCAGGTTCGCACCCAGGATCAGCAGGAAGCCCACCACGGACTGGTAGACACCGGCTGCCGCCGACATGGAGATGTTGCCCAGCTGCAGCAGTCCTCTGTATACGTAGGTATCGATGGTCTGCGTGGTAGAATACAGCGCGCCCTGGTTCATGGGCACCTGGTAGAACAGGCCGAAATCCGAGTAGAAAATACGTCCCACTGCCATCAGGGTCATCATGATCACTGTAGGCTTTAACAGAGGAAGCGTGATGTAGCGGATCTGTTTCCACTTGGAAGCGCCGTCGATCATGGCTGATTCATAGAAGGAACGGTCAAAGCCAAGCAATGTAGACAGATAGATGATACAGTTGAATCCGATGCATTTCCAGGTATTCACAAAGATCAGGATATAAGGCCAGTACTTTGGCTCCGAATACCAGCTGATGGGATCCTTGCCCAGGGCGGTCAGGATGTTGTTGTTCACAAAGCCGTTTTCCACGCTGAAGAAGGCAAATACCAGGTAGCCGATGATAACGGAGGAGATCAGGTAAGGCAGCAGGATCACGCTCTGATAGACGTTTTTGATCTTGTGCTGCAGCTCGCTTAAGATGATCGCCACCGTGATGGCACAGAAGGTATTGATGGCAATGAAGGCCAGGTTGTACAGAATGGTATTTCTGGTGATCAGCAAGGCGTCATTGGTGGCGAAGAGATATTTAAAATTCTCAAAACCGATCCAGGGGCTCTTGTAGATACCCTTCACCGCATTGTATTGCTTAAAGGCGATCACCAGGCCCGGCAGGGGCATGTAGTTGTTGATGAATAAATAGACCAATCCGGGAAGCATCACCAGATAGATCGGCAGGAATCGTTTAAACCGCTTCCAGGTCATTTTGTGTTTTGGTGCTTTTTGTTTGCTCAATGTCTTTGCCATTTTTACCTCCTGTGCCGCAGTACGCTGCGGCACCGTGAAGGGAATTTCGCGAAGGCGAATTCCCTGATGCGATCCCGAATTGATGGCGCACACGGCATCAATTCGCGTTTGAAAGAAATGCCATCAGGCATTTCTTTCAAACTTTACCTCCTATGCCGCAGTACGCAGCGGCTCTCCCGTTCTCTCGATAGTGTCATTTTACCGATCTGCCATGTGCAAAAGTACAACAAAACAGAGCCGAACTTGCATGATCCTGCCTTCTGCTTTTCTCTGGTCTTTTCTCAGGAAACCGTCAGGATCACGCGTGCGTAAGAGGTCATATAGGCCGGATATTCCCCGTGGGCCGCATCTTTACAGGTCAGGATCAGATGCATGGTATCGCCCTGCTTTGCCGTCGCCGGCACTGTAAAGGTGACGCTTCCTTCCCTGCCGTCCTCTGTCTGCTGCTGTTCCAGCGATACCGTTTCCTGACAGGTATCTGCGTCCTCATACCGCTGCCAGGAGAGCGTCATGGTATCCTTCTCATCGCAGGATGCATGGACGTGGAGGGTCACCTGCTCACCGGGAGCGGCCGCAACATCCAGTCCTTCCTCTATCAGGACCGTCGGCCGGTGGTTTACCTTTGTGCGGTCCGCTGTCTGTGTCCAGGAGAGTCTGACGGCAAAGTCATTCATCCAATCGCAGACCCAGCGGGAAGTGGCGTAGGCGCCGCCCCGGATTCCCTCCGGCGCCCTGTCCTCACAGCTCCGGTAGTAGCGGCTGGCATTGTGGAATTCATTCTCCGGCAGATGTACATAGCGTCCGCCCCAGCCGCCGTAGGAAGGATCCTCCAGGCTGCGAAGGCCCCGGTCCAGCAGATACAGGAAGGAAGGGGAATCTCCCTCAGAGATCATGTCATAAGGCTGGTGCTTTGCTTTTCCCCACCAGTTGCCCTTGGCCAGCTCCTCGTTGACACCAAACTGGGAAGCCCATTCCTCTCCGGGATATTCATGGCCGTCCAGCCAGGTATGATACAGACTGCCGTATTTCCCTTTGGAGAGAATATGCTCCTGCATCCACGCCCCGGAGAAGCACGCCAGTGCCTCCGGCGGATCTGCATTTTCGCCGTACAGGAAGGCCACGGGCATGATCTCCATGCAGTGGATCATCTCTATATCCGGCCAAACCTTGGATATATAAGAAGCATAGGTCTCGTCCTGGGTGACGATCATGACGATGACTACCTTGTCCGAGACAGTACGATAGATGCTGTCCCAGTCCGGTGTGCCAGCGTAAGTCTCTTCTATGGATTTCAGTGCCCTGGCCACAGTGCTGGTGCCGCCGCCGATCTGGATATAGAGTTTCCGGGGATCCTTCTTCAGGATGACTCTGCGGATCAGCTCCGATCCCGGTGTCACTTCCTCCATCTCCGAGACCATCTTTACATTGCCCACTGCCGTCACCGAGCGCAGATAGTCCGGCGTCGGATAACCGGAAGCCTGGGCGCAAAGGGCAGGATATACTTTTTCGTAAGCATCGATGTAGCGGTACATCCACGCCGGCGGTGCCCAGCGCATGGGTGCAATATTTTTCTCCGGAATGCCCTCATAGTGGAACTGGGAGCAGGAATACACGATGCCCTCCAGATCCAGGTCATTTAAGTAAAGCATCTGGTGCAGGAATGTGTTCATGTCATCACATTCTCCGTCGTTGGTATAAATGGTTCTTACTTTTTCCATCGTCATATTTTATTTGCCTCCATGAAAGTAACGATCCGCTCTGCCATTTCCTTCTGATAAAACTCCATGCCCATATGGGGCGCATTCTGCACCACCAGGTATTCCACGGGGATGTCCTTCTCTCGAAGCTTTTCATAGAATTCATCGCTTCGCCGGCAGTCCACCAGGGTATCTGCGGTACCGTGCGCCATAAAGACTGGCGGCATATCGGGACCGACCTCCACCGGCGGTATCTTTCTTTTTTCATCTGTCCCGGCCTGCTCTAAGTCTGTCAGCACACCGGCGGGGCCGTAGAAATCGATCAATCCCTGTACAGCGCTGGATTCCTGCAGATTTTCCCCTGTATCATAGGCCGGCATGCCGTTGGTCAGGGCCGTCATGGCCGCCAGCATGCCTCCGGCGGATTCGCCGCCCACTAAAACTTTGTCCTTGTCGATCTGGAATTCCGCTGCCTTGGCACGCAGGAATCGGATCGCCGCCTTGGCATCTTCCAGCGGCGCCGGGAAGGGAGCCACACTGGAGAGGCGATATTCCACACTGGCCACAGCGTAGCCCTTCTGGACAAAATACAAAAGCCAGGGAAGGAAGGCCGCCTTTTCCATGGTCAGGAAGGCGCCGCCTCCAAACCAGACCAGTAGGGGATGTTTTTCCTCTTTTCCCCAAGCGTAAGGCAACAGCAGATCCATTTTCAGATCCTTATAGTTATAAAAGGGGAACCAATAGGGTCTCTGACTGTAGACCAGATTTTCCACCATGGTCATAAAAGGCTCTCCGGCTTCCTGCGAAATACATTCCCGGCTCTGGAATTTCCGGAAGGGCTGTGCAAAGACCCGCTGCAGGAACGCGTCCATTCTCTCTATAGTACCGCTCTGGTAGATCCGGGGATCGGCGTGATCCGCCTCTTCCACTTCCACCAGTTCAAAGGAGCAGCCCTTTTCCTCCAGGCGATCAGCCAGGCACCTGCTGTTTTCCACGGAGACCACGTGATCTGCCTGTCCATGGATGATAAAGAAGGGCGGCGTCTTCTCACTGACATAGGCGAGGGCCGCTGCCTTTGTCGCTTTATCCGGATGCTTTGCGGGGTCATAGCCCAGAAGCATGTGCACGGGCGAGGGCTCTTCCGGCTCTGCCTGCACCTCTCCGGCAGTGCCGGTATTATCGTCCCCCTGCAGAAAAGTGGCCGGGCCGTAGAAATCCAGTACTGCGCACACCCGGCTGGACTGTTCCAGGTTATCCCCCTGGTCAAATTCACTTTTCTCTCCGGTCACACCGGCCAATGCTGCCAGATGACCGCCGGCTGACTCACCGCCCACCGCGATGCGCTCTGCATCTATATGGAACTCCTCTGCATGAGTCCGGAGGTAACGGATCGCCGACTTTACATCCTCGATCTGAGCCGGGAAATGCCGGGTACTGGACATGCGGTATTCTATAGTCGCAATAATATATCCCTTTCTGGCCAGCTGCACCAGGAAAGGGGTGTGGGCTGCCTTTTCCATGGTGATCCAAGCGCCGCCGCAGATCCATACCAGCACCGGATACCTCTCTTCCTTCCCGGGATGGAAAGGACAGATCAAATTCATCCGCAGTGCCTTATAATGAAACTGCGGAAACCAATAGGGGACATTGGCGAACGTGATATCCTGCAGAATCGTCAGGGGTTCTTCTTTACTTTCTATGGTAAGTTCTGTTCTGGATTGTTTCATGTTTCCTCCTGTGCCGCTGTTTTACAGCGGCACCCTGAGGAGAATTTCGCGTAGGCGAATTCTCCGATAGGATACCGAATTGATGACGTTTACGGCATCAATTCGAGTTTTAAAGAAATGCCATCAGGTATTTCTTTAAAACTTTTCCTCCTTCTGCTGCATTCTCTCTTTCATTTTCAATGACGGGGCATTTTCATAAAACAACGATTCTGCGATGGAATAACACGATCGTGCTTGCCGGCACACTCTCTTCCGGCAGAGAACAGAAATGTCACATTTCAGAACAGCATTGTTGCTTTCCCGGCGGCGCGGATCTGGTAGGATAAGGGACATCAAAAATGCATCGCAGCGTTCGTTGCATCATCTGTAAAGAAGCAGGGAGACCGCATTTACGCCGTAAGGCTGCGGTGCTTCTCTGCAGGCAGCCGTCTCCTCAAGACGGCGCAAAGATTTCGTATGGGAGGTACTCATGAAGAAAAAACTATTGGCTGTCATTCTGGCCGCTGCCATGGCAGGAACCATGGCCGGCTGCGGCTCCTCCGCAGGCTCCGGAGATTCTGCTTCCGCAGACTCCACCACCGCTTCCTCTGCTGACGGGCAGACCGGAGAAGTATCCGATTACTTTGACGAGACCCAGCATCTGGTAGTCGCTTATCCCACATGGACCGGCGCTCCCAAGGATCTGGCTACCGTCACCGAAGAACTGAATAAGAAGCTGCTGGAGAAGTACAACATCGAAGTGGAATTCCAGATCGGCGATTCCGGTTCCTATAACCAGAACCTGACCCTGCAGCTGGCCGGCGGTCAGCAGCTTGACATGATCAGCACCCTGTTCGTGGGCTACTCCACGCTGGTCAATCAGGGCTACCTGATGGATCTCGAGGAGGATAACCTGCTCCAGACCTACGGCAAGGAGATCATTGATACCATCGGTGAGAGCAACCTGGATATGTGCCGTGTAGGCGGCGTGCTCTACGGTCTTCCCAACATCCGCGACTATGCCGGCGGCAAGGGCTGCATCGCTGTAGGTACCGAATATCTGGAAGGCATCGGCTACGAATTCCCTGACACCGATGACGAGATTCTGAAGATTACAGATGACGAACTGGAAGACATCTTCGCAAGACTCCATGAGACCTATCCGGATCTGGAAGTATATCGCCCCGCTGCCAATGACCTGGCACAGCAGACTTCCCTGGATCTTCTGGGAAGCAACACCTTCGGCGTTCTGGAGAATTACGGTGCCGAGTTAAAGGTAGTAGACTGCTTCACCACCCAGGAATACAAGGATTTCTGCACCAGAGTTTATAACTGGAACCAGAAGGGCTACATCAGCAAGGATGCTGCCACCGATACCACCGCTGTAGGTACCCTGGTAAAGAACGGTGTCCTCATGGCTTACGGCACAGGCGGAAAGCCGGGCTCCAAGGCACAGGAATCTGCCGGCGACGGCCGTGACATGACCATCTTCCAGCTCAAGAAAGACTTCATCGGTTCCAACAGTGTCTCCAGCTGGACCTGGGCTATCCCGATTTCTTCCTCTAATCCCAAGGCTGCCATGGTACTCATGAAGGCTTTCTATACCGATCCTGACATTGCCGACCTGGCGGTATACGGCATCGAAGGCATGCATTATGAGAAGGACAGCGAAGGCCTGTTAGATACCTCCAAGGGAACCAATGCCGGCGATTACGGCACCATGCCCTGGCTGTATCCCAACGAGATGCTGACCACCCCTACCACCGGCAACCCCGTGGATCTGTGGGATCAGGTAAGAAAGTTCAATGAAGAGGCTGAGGTCTCCGCCGCAGCAGGCTTTGCCTTTGACTCCACCGCAGTGGCCACTCAGCTAGCTGCCTGCACCAACGTCTACAATGAATACCAGAAGCAACTGGAGTACGGCTTCCTGGATCCTGAAACCGGTATTCAGGAAATCGACGACAAGCTCAAGGCTGCCGGTCTGCAGGACATCATCGATGCAAAGCAGCAGCAGTTGGATGCCTGGGCTGCCTCCAAGTAATAACCAATAACGAAATATAAGAAATATACGAAAACAGCCCGCAGCGAGAAATGTCCCGCTGCGGACTGTTTTTATGTTTGCAAGATCTCTCACATCGCCGGTAATCCTGTGATCTGACCCGACATCCTTTGTACATTTATCCTGCAGAGAATCGTCAACAGACTGTTGACGATTCTCTTTTATTCCTGCTTTCTGTATTCCCTGGGAGTCATGCCTGTCATACTCCGGAACTGTCTGGAAAAATAGGACACGTTGTCAAAGCCGCAGGCGGCCGCCACTTCCCGGATGCTCAGCTTATTCTGCGCCAGCAGCACCTTTGCCTTTTCGATGCGCTCGTGAATGATGTAATTGGTCAGGGAATATCCGGTCTCCTTTTTAAACAGATGAGAGAGATAATCGGAAGTAAAATACACCGTGTCCGCCAGCAGCTCTCTGCTCATATTCTCGGAAAGATGCTCCTTGATATAGCGCTTTACGCTGGCCACCGCATTCTCCTCGTTGGCCGCGGCCGCCATGCAGCTCTTGTACTGCTCCACGGTCTGCAGCGCCCAGTTCTGCAAGGCATGGAAGGACGTGCAGACACTCTCCGGCGAGGTATTCACCACCTGGGTGCGAAAGAGGGAGAGAGCCTCTGGATTTTTCTCTCCCATCACGGAAAAGCACAGCTGCAGAAAGCTGTAATAGAAGGACTTAAGGGACGCGTCGGTTCCCTTTCCGTCCATCTTCATTTTCTGCAGAAAAAGGGGCAGCTCCTGACTCAGCTCCTGGGTCTTATTCTGCAGCAGGTATTCCCGGTACTGCGCCGTGGGCAGATGAATCTCCTGGGTGTCGTAATTTACCTGGAATGTTTCCTGCAGATCAAAGACGTGGTTCTCCAGGGTCACATTCTGCTGCACAAAGCCCAGCATATACTGGAAGATACTGTAAAACTGATCCATTCTACACGGTTCCTTAGCCAGAAAATAATTAAAGGAATTCTCGAAGTGCACCGCAAAATCCTGAAAGGAATCCCGGCACTTCTGCAGGATCGCATCCCGCCCTGCCGAGGCAGGGATGGGCAGGAAATACAGAAATCCTTTTTTCCGGTACTGCACCACCGCCGGCAGCATCTGCTTCTCATAAAAATATTCCCTGGCGATATTCTTTACCGTGAAGTGATAGAGGTTCTTTTCCACCTTCTGCTCGTCGCGCATCATGCACTGTATGATCAGAGGCAGGAAGGTCTCTTGCGCCAGATCCTCCTCCAGATTGCGGGTGTGAAGGGCAGCCCGGATATCCTTTTCCTCTCCTGCGATCGATCCCTCTGCCAGCTCCTCCCAGAACTGCTCATAGAGATAATGCCGGCTGTCCTGCCAGTAGCCGGCCTTTTCCTGATTCTGTCTGTCCGCATCCTGCTTCCGGTAGATCTCCACCGCCCGGTTGACCGCCGTCATCAGCTGCTCGGTGTCCACGGGCTTGAGCAGGTAATCGATGCTGGCCAGGCGCATGGCCGTGGTGACATAGTCAAAATTGGAAAAAGCCGTCAGGAAAATGCAGACCGTATTCTTCTGCCTGCGGCGCATCTCCTCTAAAAGAGAAAGACCGCTGCCGCCGGGCATCTCGATGTCGCTGATGATCACCGCTGCCTCGTTTTCTTCCAGGTATTCCAGGGCCTGCTTCATGCTGTAGGAGCAATGTATGTCCGCAAACAATTCTGTATTCTCCAGCACCTTTTTCCGTGTACTCTGGGCACTGTAATATTCGTCATCTACGATCAGTAAGTTCATTGGTACCTCTTTATGCTGTTCTGCCGCTGTCTGCGCCTGTACGAGATAATTCTGCGCATCTGATTTCGTCCTGCGATTCCCTGGGGCGGCCGCTTACGGCATCCACGGTGTTCAGCACCGCTTCTCCGGCTGCATGCAGGGAATCCGGAACTGCATCTGTGCTCCGCCCTGCGCTCTGTTGGAGTAAGTAAAATCTGCCTTTCCAAAGACCAGCTTCGCCCGCTGCATCACATTGGTGATGCCGATGCAGGCCGTGGGCGTCTCCTCCACCGAAAACGCGGAAAGCTTCTGTATATTCTCCAGGATCTCCTCGGAATATCCGCCGCCGGAGTCCCAGATGGTGCCGCAGAGTTCTTTTTTCTCATCCCGATCTTCTTCTGTGATCGCAATGCAGATCTCCATCTCTTCTCCGGGCACCAGGGCATGCTTGATGGTATTTTCCACAAAATTAAGGAAAATGAGCGGGACCACCTGGCAGTCTTTCAGGTCGTCAGGACATTGGATATCCAGAAAAATGCCGCCGTGATAGCGGATATTGGAGAGATTTACGTAATTGGACACCAGCTCCAGCTCCTCTCCCAGGCGCACGGTCTGTCCGCAGGAGAGCACATAGCGCAGGTGCATACTCAGCTTCGTCAGCAGCTCTCTGGCCAGTGCAGTCTCATCAAATTCTGTCAGCTGGCAGGCTGTGTTGAGACAATTGATCATGAAATGGGGCGTGATCT
Source organism: bacterium (assembly GCA_963658405.1). Classification (GTDB taxonomy): domain Bacteria; phylum Bacillota; class Clostridia; order Lachnospirales; family Lachnospiraceae; genus CAG-791. The sequence goes on from CAVKQI010000023.1 coordinate 23,650, forward strand.
GCTGCTTCAGGTACTGGACCTGCAGTTTTTCTCTAGCCAGCTGCTGCTCGTAGGCGTCGATCTTCAGATCCTTGATCTCCGTCACCATCAGGTTGAAATTCCGGGCGATGGAGGCGAATTCCGGGCTCTGGCTGTGCACGGCGATGCGCTGCTCCAGATTGCCTGCGCCCACCTCCTGCAGTGCCCCGTTGATGGTCATCACCGGCTGCAGGATGTTTTTCTGGATCGCAAAATACAGAATCGCCCAGATCAGGAAGACCATGCCCGCAATCACAAAGATACCCATGCGCAGCGATGCCGTCATGTCAGTGATCTCCGCATAGGGAATAAAATCCGCCAGCAGATACTGACAGGACGCAAGGGGCTTGTATACCACCAGGTAACGCACTCCGTCCAGAGATTCTATGGCGTAGGACTGCCCTTCCTCTTCCATGATCACCTGCAAAGATGTGGTCTGGTCATCCCATAGGCTCCTGCCCTCACTGTCCAGAAGGGTGGAAAACCGCTGGACTTTTCCACTTTTCCCTGCAATGTTCAGCAGATTATCCACATTTAAGAATGCTCCTGTGTATTCCCTGCCGTTTTTTAAGAGCCGCATCAGATACCAGGTGTCCTCGATCTGCACCAGCTGCCAGGTCACCTTGCCCCGGTGCGCAGTATTCTCCTTCTGCATTTCCTCTGCCGCATTCCTTACAACGACTTTGGAGAGCGAATAATCTATACTCTCTCTGGCTCCCACAATGTAGGTATCCGTGAGAGGAATGTAATCAAAGAGCATTCCCGCCTCGCAGTTATAGACCGCATTGGACAGCTCCAGGCTCATGGAAGAGACCGCGCTGTACCATTCCCGCTCCCCTTCCTCCAGATAATTCAGCTCGGTAAAGGTGCTGTTCTGGGTCATCAGGGTATAGAAATAGCTGTCGATCCGGTTCATCTGCTCGTCCATCTGCTCCTGCTGCATGGAGACGATGACCTCGGTATTCTGATAAATATTTCGCGTCACGAAACGAATAGCCAGCACATTGCCGGCCCCAAAGACCACCAGCAGCACCAGCAGAAGCGCCACCAGCGAGATAGTCATGGATTTGCGCAAAGACAGTTTCATTGCTTCCCCTTTTGCCGCTGTTTTGCAGCGGCAACACGAGGAGAATTTCGCGTAGGCGAATTCTCCGATGTGATCTCTATTAATCAGTATACCTTTCCTGCCGTATCCCCACAAGAAAAGGTTTGACGAATCCGCCCCGATTATCCTATAATGAAAGGCGTTCTGCAGGAAATTTCGCAGCAATTGGAGACGTATCGAAGCGGTCATAACGGGGCGCACTCGAAATGCGTTTGGCCTCCGGGCCACGAGGGTTCGAATCCCTCCGTCTCCGTATAGAAAAAGGGTACCGGATATGCAACGCATATCCGGTACCCTTTTTCTATACGTCTAAGACGGATCGATTCCGAGGCAGCTCTGCTGCCTCGAAAGGATTCGGCACTTGTGCCGGATCCTTTTTACCTCCGTCTCCTCCCGGTCTAGAGATTCCGAGGCAGCTCTGCTGCTTCGAAGAGATGCGACACTTGTGTCGCATCTCTTTTTCCCATCCATCTCCACCGGGCTGGTGCTTCCGAGGCAGCTTTGTTGCCTCGAAAGGATGTGGCACTTGTGCCGGATCCTTTTTTACCTCCGTCCCCTGCGTCGCCTTCCTCCGACCAGTGATTCCGAGGCAGCTTCGCTGCCTCGAAGGGATGCGACACCCGTGTCGCATCCCTTTGTCCCCATCATCCCTTCTTCAAAGGCCGCAATACCAAAAATCCAACATTCACCAACACAATCGTCACCACCCACGACAGCGGAAATGCATGGTAGAGCACGGGAAGCGCAGGCGCAGCCTGAAACACGGTACAGATCCAGAGAATG
>CAVKQI010000024.1:0-24732 GCA_963658405.1 bacterium
TTTCTGCCATCTTAACCTAACCTCCATTTCTGCATAAAAAAAGTGTGTACTTACCGCATAAGTTGGATTTACGCTGATAAGCTACACACTTTTAACTGTATGATATATTTTTGTAATGTGCGACAACAGATGCACAAAAAAACGAGCAGCAAAACTGGATTTACGCTAGTCTGCTACTCGTTTGAAAAGTATTATATTTTTCTTTTTTGGAAAAGTCAAACAAAAAATCACTTACGATGGCGTAAACGAATTGTCTTTTTACTTTCATTCTGCGCAGGGGATCTTCATCATTTCCCGCACTTCTGCCGGTGTCATAGGCTCCATGCCAAGACTCCGCACCAGGGAAACGCCGGCCTTTACGATCTCTGCGTTGGTCTTCACTCTGGTCTGCGGATCCAGATAATCCGAGTCCTCGAAGCCGATGCGGATGCTGCTTGCACCCTTTTCCAGCGCCAGCTTCATCATCTCCCAGTCTCTGCGGCCAGCCTGGGTATATCCCCACAGCGCCTGCTCCGGGGTGAAATTCTCATACAGATACTCGGTCATGTGCCACAGGGCCGCCGGGGTAGCGGGCATCTCGCCGCCGTGTCCGAAGACCAGTGCGAACAGGATGGGCTTTACAAAATGGAATTTCTCATCCAGCTCCTTTACCGTATGGATCATGCCCAGCTCAAAGACCTCGATCTCCGGCCGCTTGTCATGGGCCAGGATCTGCTGCACGCAGTATTCCACATCCTCTATGGGATTGCAGTAGACGGCCTTTCCCAGATTGACAGAGCCCACATTCAGGCTGTTTGCCTCCACATAATCCGGTGCGCAGGGCGCGCAGCGCTCCTCGATGGTCAGATCCGACACGCCGCCGGTGGAGATCTCCACCACGATGTCGCACTCCTTTCGGATCAGCCGCACCGTCTCCTCTAAGAGAGTCAGATCCGGCGTCAGTTTGCCATGGGCGTCCCGCACATGCAGATGCACCATGGAGGCGCCCAGCTTATAGCACTCCACCACATCCGCCGCGATCTTTTCCGGAATGATCTGCGTATCCGCCGCCGAAACCGGCGCCACCGAAACCATTATTTTTTTCATTATGTGGATTCTCCTCTCTGGGCCGCCATTTATTGCGGCGCCGCAAAGGGAATTTCGCAAAGGCGAATTCCCTGATGCAGTCCTGCAGAGATATTGTAAACTGCATTCCTGTCATCCCTGTGCCGCCGTTCTGCAGCAATCTACAACAACTCTTCCACGATTTCCTTCAACGTCTCCACTTCTCCCACGTTTCCGGGGAAAATGATATAGGGCATTCCCGGGAACTTGCTCTCCGGGCCGGTCATCCACACCGGGATGCCCTTTTTTACCTGACCCATTACCCGGGCTTTCCGTACTGCCAGTGCCTTGGTGCCCACGTCCGAGGAGGTGATGCCGCCCTTGGCGATGATAAACCGGGGCTTTACCGTCAGCCTGCCGATGATGCTGGTCACTGCATTGGAGATAGAGACGGAGATCTGCAGCTTTTCCTCCGGGGTCATCCCCTCAGGTGCCAGCAGGGTACGGCTGGTATAGATCACCACCGTGCGTCCCTCCCGGATCTTTTTCTGCGCTTCTTCTATGATGCGTTCCACCTCTTTTTCCAGTCCATTGACGGCAAAGCAGGTGTTTACGTCAAATTCCATGAAGTCGATCTGCCCCTCCAGAGCCTGCAGGGCGCGGAGCTGCTCGGTGGTCTTCTTTACATGGGAGCCCACCAGGACAATGCCGCCGTTTTCCGTGGTACCCACCAGCTGCGTTCTGGTCAGCAGCGGCTGGTCGCTCACCCGGCCAAGGACCTTGGGAAGGGCCGCCGCACTCCTGGCCAGGAAATGCTTTCCTTCCTTCATCGCCAGCACCATGGCAGCACAAAACACCTTCAGATCGGCGTAGCATACCGCATTGACGATGATCTTGGCATTGTTTTCTGCTACCATCAGCTTATCCTTGATGCCCTGCACATCCAGGGCATTCAGTTCCTCCAGGCTGACGGTAATGCAGGAGTCGGCGGTATAGGCAGCCCCCGTCTTTTCCTCCACATAATCCCGCAGATCCGAGGAAGAAAAGCCAAAGGTCTTATCCTTTGCAAACTCCGTCTGCCCTGCCGGCACCAGGCTGTTCCGCTCCTTTACATAATGGACATTGTCCAAGGTATAGCGGCCGCCTTCCGGAAAGAAGGGACAGATCACTTCGCCGTCTATGGTGATGCCTGCCTCCTGCTGCAAAGTCTGGGCCAGCACTCTGGTCTCCAGAGGGAAATGTCCGCGCAGGGTGGAGTCTCCCCGGGAGATGATCATGAACGGCTTTCCCGTCTCCCTGGCGATCCGGCTGATGTTGACCGCGATCCGGTGGTGCACCTGTCTGGTCTTTTCCTCGGAAAAACTCCGGGAATTGGTGAGGATAAAGAACATGGGCGCCCATTCCTCAAATCCCTGCCGGATGGTATCCGTCTCCCAGTCTGTGTAGACTGACACATCGTGGACGGTCTGCACGCCGGTGGGATCATCATCCAGGACCACGATTTTTCTGTTGAAATTCTCCATAGCCTGCGCCAGGAGCTGCTCTGCCTTTGCCTCATCCGTGGCTGTTCTGTCCGCCACCGCGGAAAAAGGCAGGATCTTTTCTTCTGATTTATTCATGTTCACCTCTCCCTGCCGCTGCTTTACAGCGGCAGCCTGAGGAGAATTTCGCGCAGGCGAATTCTCCTCTGCGATCACCCGGGTATGCTGCCTGCAGCATACCCGTAATCATCCTTCATTGCCATCAGGCAATGAAGGATAATTTTGCCTCTTTAAGCCTTATACCGTACAGGGAACCAGATCCGCATCTCCCCGTAATCTCTGTTATCCCATGCGTAGTAGGGGATCAGGCGCAGTTTCTTTTTCTCCATGCCGTGATAGCAAAGAGGCTGGTACAGCGCTTCCCGGTCATAGCCGGTGCGATCCATCACATATTCCTCTGCCTCCAGCGCCGTGATATCTCTCCCGGCGATCTCCATGTGCACAGGCTTTACCTCTGCGTCCGGGTCCAGATAGATATCATCCAGGCTCTCCGCCTCGGCATCCATGCTCTCGCAGCAGTAGATCATGGGGCCGCGCTCCACAGCGGCCTGTCCCGCATCTTCCTCTACCATGTTGTTGGCCACGGTATAGCGGGCCTTCATCTCCAGATCGAGCACCACGTCCAGATCACTGACTTTTTCAAAGAAAAGATCCAGGTAGGTACCGCTGTCTGCCTTCGTAAGTCTGCGCTCTGTCCCTGCTGTCTTTACGGTTCCGCTCACTGCCCACGCCGGAATGCGGAGTTTCAGATGCACCTGCTGTTCCTTCTGCACGTCCTCCGCGGAAAAATGAATTCTTCCGTCAAAGGGATATTCCGTCTCCTGCACCAGCGTAAAGGCAGCGCCGTTTTTCAGTTCCACCTCGGCCCGGCTCGCACCGTACATGCCGGTCCACACACTGTCCTCCGACAGCATATAAGCGTACTCTGTGGACTGAGCAATGGTCCTTGCCAGGTTCGGCGGGCAGCAATAGCTGAGGATATATTCACTTCTGGTCAGAGGCCAGATCATCTTGAAATCCAGCTTCTTTGTCCTGCGCAGCATATTTTCATAAAAGAAACGCTTGCCGTCCAGGCTCAGGGCGGCCAGATTGGTATTGAGCATCATCCGCTCCAGCACGTCGAAGTACTCCGCCTTCGGATCCAGCTGGAACATGCGATAGGCCCAGAACACGCCGCCTAAGGATGCGCAGGTCTCGTTGTAGGCCGTGATGTTGGGCAGCTGGTACTCATAGCCGTAGGCCTGATGCACGATCTGGTGCACAAAGAAATTGCCGTAGGGAGAGGCGCCGTTATACAGCGCACCGCACCCGCCGGTGATATAGATCTTTTTGTCCACCAGGCTTCTCCAGACCTTGTCCAGCACCGCCCTGTACTCTTCATCGGTCTCTTCCATGCAAAGATCTGCCAGACCGGCATAGAGATAGTTGGCCCGGACGGCATGGCCGATGATCTTGTCATGCTTCTTGACCGGGATCCGGTCCTGGTTGTCATCCAGGCCGTTTTTGACACTGTCCCGCAGGGCAATGGCTCTTCTGGCCAGCGTCAGATACCGCTCCTGCCCTGTGGTGCGGTACATCTCCACCAGTCCCATATAGTGGGAAGGGCAGACCGCCGTCTGGATCTCTCCGGTGCGCTCCGCCTCATCGTAGAGGTGCTCCAGATAATCCGCCGTCTTCGCTGCGATCCTGATAAAATTATCCCGGCCGGTAGCTCTCTTATGCACGCAGGCCGCGGTAAACATATGGCCGAAATTATAGACCTCGAAATCATTGATGTCGCCCATGCGGGATACTCCATTCCCGCTGCGCTCCCCGATGATCTGCTTGGTGGAGAGATAGCCGTCAGGCTGCTGCGCTCTGCCGATCAGATCGATGTAGTCCTCGATCTGCTGCTTCAGCTCCTCTTTGTCATTCTTGTAGGCGGTGCAGATGGCCGCCTCCATCCATTTATAAAAATCACCATCTCCGAAAACAGTGCCGTCAAACGCCCCCTCTGCATCCCCCGCGCAGATCTTAAAGTTTTCCACCACATGGCTGATATCCTTGCTGTCAAACATGTGCTTTAGCTGCGGCACCGTAGCCTCCGCGCAGGTATCAAACCGTTCCTTCCAGAGCCCCCCTGTCCACTTTACCTTCATCCCGTCCAGGGGATATACCCTGGCATTCGGGGATTTTTTCGTATCTGTCAGCATACAACCTCCCACTGCTGTAATTTCCATTGCTGTCATCTGTCACCGGAATATCGGCCGGATAGCCATGCTCCGGACCGCATTCCTGTGACCGGTTTTGCTCCCATGCCGCTGTTGTACGGCGGCAGTCCGCAGAACATTTCGCGAAGACATTTTTTCTTACTGCTTACAATCCCTTGGCCTTTAAGGCTGCAGCCAGCGCTGCGGCGCCAAACCGGGGACTGGAAAGAACCGGCAGTCCGGTACTCTCATGGATGTCCGCCTCTGCATAGGCCATAGAGCCCTGGCACAGCAGGATCACATCTGCCTGGTCCTTTAATTCTGCTGCTTTCGCGCAGAGCAGGGACTTGAACTGCTCCTGATCTGCCCCAAAGGCATCCACCAGACCGTCCGCCAGCTCCACATGGCGGTTCATCTCTCTGGATACCCGCAGGATCGTATTCTTTGTAGGGGTCAGGGTGGTGGGCAGGGTAGCCAGCACGGCGATCCTCTTTCCCAGTCTCACTGCCTCTCTGCACATCTCCTCATCGATCCGCACAATGGGAATACCGGTATATCTGCCGATATCCTGCGCGGCATCCGCCACCTCTCCCACGGAGGAGCAGCAGTTGAGGATGGCATCGGCTCCGTCACTGACGGCCTGCATGTACATCCCCACCAGTCTGGCTGCCGGCGCCGCCGTCACATAGCCGTGCTCTCTTACCTCCGCCAGGATCGAGGGATCCTGATAATTCATGATCTCCGGAGTATCCCCCAGATTCTTTCTGATCTCTTCATTGACACACTCGATCAGCTCGGGTGTGGTGCTGGTATAGACAATTCCTAGTTTCATGTTTCCCTCTTTCTGCCGCAGTTTACTGCGGCTGCGCGAAGGGAATTTCGCGAAAGCGAATTCCCTGATGCGATCACACAGGAATGCTGTTTACAGCATTCCTGTCAACAACATCAACTGCCATCAGGCAATTGATGTTGTTTGTCCTTTCTGCCGCAGTTTACTGCGGCTGCACGAGGAGAATTCGCGAAAGCGGATTCTCCGATGCGATCTCGCAGGAATGCTGTTTACAGCATTCCTGTCAACAGCAAAAGCTCCAACTAAAATCCATTTAGCCGGAGCTTTCGCGCTATATCTGATCTTTTGATTTTTCAAGCGTTTCCAGCGCTTCCAGCTCATCCACCATATTCAGCGCCAGCATGTTCCAGTTCACAAAGCCGCCGTTCATAATGGGCTCGCCGTTGAACGGATTGTAGTATTCGTGCAGCTCTCCGGTCTTCTCCAGATCCCGTCCCAAAAGGGTCAGGGTGTTCTCACACATGGTTCTGGCTTCCTCCAGGTATCCGTAACGCAGGAATCCGGAAAATACCAGGTAATTCGCCACCAGCCAGATGGGGCCCAGCCAGTTGGAGGGATTGTTGGTCACGGAGAGATCAAACATCTTCTCATCCTTCGCCAGCGTAGCGATACCGTAGGGACTGTAAAAGGTCTTCTCATCCTTCCAGTGTGCCACCAGGCTCTCTGCCTGCTCCGGTGTAGCTATGCCCACCGCCATGGGAAGGAAGCCGCTCCATACTCTTATCTTAATAGGCAGGGTCTTCCAGAAGACACCAAGTCCCTGGTGAAACCAGTCGAACTTCCGGGTTTTGATATCCACATCCACAGAATAAAAGAACTGATCTCTGGGATCATAGCATTCACTCTGGATGGCCCTTACCAGTGCCTCTCTGTGGGCCGCTACCTGCACCGCCTTATCACCTTTGCTGTCTTTACTGTCATCGCAGCCTGTGCTGTCTGATTTTCCTTTGCTGTCCTTTTCTGTTTCCTTCAGGTATTTTTCATAAGCTTCCAGTTCCCTGACCATGAAGGAATTCAGAAATATATTTGCGGTGGAATCCTGGGGTCTGCCGAAGCTCGCCGGATCGTTGTCCATGCCGATCATGATGTCGTCATGCCACACATAAAGGCCTGCATTTTCATTAAAATAGTTTTCTCTGTAATGGCGGAAATACGCTGCCAGTCCCTCTGCATACTCCGCTGCCCAGCTGTAATCTCCGATAAAATCACTGATCAGGCAGATCTGGGTAGCCAGGAAGGGCTTGTGCATGTTCATCTTGATTCCTTCCTTATGCTTCATATTCAGATAAGGTTCCGGCCAGTCCGCCACCTCGATCATCATGGGAATGTAGCCATCCTCCAGCTGATGATCAAAGAAATTGCGCACATTGCCCTTGGCATGCTCGATCACTCTGTCAAGGAAGGCGGCGTCCCCTTTTTTCTTTGCAATGGGAAGCAGTCCGTAGACAGACCAGTAGCTGTCCCAGTCCCATACATTGCCGTCATACACAGACCCCGGATCGATGAAGGGATAGTGAATAAAGCTGTGAGGCTCCTTCAGGATACCCTCCGCCCGGTCCAGGACGTACTGCTCGATCAGCGCATAGTACTTCTGAAATTGTTCGTTCATTTTCTTCTCTCCCTGCCGCCTCGCAGCGGCAGCCTACGCATCAGCCCTTAACGGCGCCTGCTGTCATTCCTTCGATTACGGTCTTGTTGAGTGCGGTATACAGTACCAGCATCGGCATGATGGACATGGAAACGGATGCGAAGATAGCACCCCAGTTCTTATTGCCGAACTCATCGGAGAAGTACAGCAGTCCGGTCTGCACGGTCTTTAACTGCGTATTGCTGATAAAGGTCATGGAGAAAAGCAGGTCATTCCACTTGAAGAAGAACTGCAGTACCAGTACGGTGACGATGGCATTCTTCATCAGAGGGATCATGACATAGCGCATCAGCTTGTAGATATCGCAGCCATCGATGACGGCTGCTTCCATCAGCTCATCTGGGAAGGTACGAAGGCTTCCCATCATCAGGAAGATGGAGAGGGAAAGACCGAAAGCCACATAGGAAATGATCAGTGACCAGCGGTTATTGATCAGTCCGAATTTGGTATAGATCTGGAACAGAGGCATCAGGGAAGTGGTGACGGTGACCATGATGCCCAGCTGGAAATATCTGGCTACTCTGTCTCTTAATTTCCATTCCATCTTGGTGCAGGCAAAGGAAACAGTGACAGAGAAAAGTACGATGAACAAAAGGGAAACAAGGGTGCAGATCAGGCTGTTCTTAAAGAAGGTAGCCATGTTGCCTCTGGTCCATGCATCCACGTAGTTCTGCCAGTAAAATCCGTCATTCAGTGCGTAGGCCGGTTTGCTGGTCCACTCATAGCTCTGCTTAAAGGAAGCAGTCAGCATCCAGAAAATGGGATAAACTTCCAATATAACGATTGCCAGAATGACGATGACAATCGGGATTCTCTTCCATTCGAATTTCTTATTACTCTTAGTCATGTTAAACTCCATTCCGCGGGCGCCTTCGCCGGACGTTTCTTTTGCAAATTACACTCAGTCTTTCACATCCAGCTTCTGGATGAGACGGCATCCTACGATACAGATCAGGAAGATCACCAGTGCGATCACGCTGCCGTAGCCTACCTTATTGTAGGTAAAGCATACCTGATACATATACATGGAAAGGGATCTGGTCGCATTGCCGGGTCCGCCTTCGGTAAGTGCCAGTGCTGACTCGAAGAACTTTACGGTTCCGGAGAAGCTGAACACCAGGGATACGATGATCATGGGACGAAGCAGAGGTGCCAGAATGTAACGGAAAAGGCGGAAGCCGCCGGCGCCGTCGATTCTTGCCGCCTCAATGGTCTCTCCGGGGATATCCAGAAGAGCACCGTAGAAGATAACGGAATAGAATCCCATGGCTACCCAGATATCCATGACACACAGGGCACCCAGTGCGGTGCTGGCCTGACCGATCCAGGGCTGTACCAGATTGGAAAGACCGATGTTGTCAAGGATGGAGTTGAGCAGTCCATAGTTGGGCTGGATCTCATAGATTTTCTGGAAAAGGGTACCTACTGCCACGGTAGGAAGTACTACCGGGAAGAATACCAGCGTACGGATAATGGTCTTGCATCTTCTCAGCCAGAACTGGAACATCAATGCCATCAGAAGGCCAAGTCCCACCTGACCTACCGTAACGATCAGGATGTATCTGACATTTACCCCAAGAGCTGTCCAGAAGTTCTTGTCCTTAAAGAGCATCAGGTAATTGTCAAAACCGCAGAACTTCCACTTAAGACCCGGGGATCCTGCAAAGAAGGTGTAATAGAATGACCAGAAGATCGGCAGGATCACTATTACGCTGTACAGAACCAGTGCAGGAACGATAAATAATGCTATGGCTTTTTTGTCTCTCAGTACTGTCTTCATATCTCACCTCTATACGCCGCAGCCTGCTGCGGCTGCATGAGGAGAATTTCGCGCAGGCGAATTCTCACATAAAAGGGAGCGCTCACAGGCGCTCCCTCGCTGGCTTACATGTTAGATGTTAGTTTGCAAGATCACTGGCATCCTGGATCAGCTGCATATATTCTTCTGCTGTAATATCGTCTGTCATCAGTGCCTGAACCTGCTCCTGTGCTACAGAGGAAACCTCGCTTGCCAGGGTTGCCTCGAACCAGGTGAATGCGCTTGTTGCCTTGTCGATCTCGTCAAGTACGATCTGGGTATAAGGCTTAACAGCGTCTGCGGATGCAGTGTAGGTGTAGCCCTTTACAGTACCCTGGGTCTCCATTGCTACGTCGCCCATGTGCTCTACGAAGTACTTGATGAACCAGCCGGTTGCCTCGTCGCACTTATCCTTGGACAGGCAGAGGATATTGCCGCAGTTCATGGAGTACTCGGTGATGGGGCTGATCTTCTCATCTGCTACAGGTACGTTGAAGAAGCCGATGCCGTCCTCACCTGCCTTGTTGGCAGAGGTATCATTCAGGTTCTCAGCAAACCAGGAGCCGTTGTAGAACATAGCTGCCTGACCGTTCATGAGCATCTGACCTGCAGTGGTCATATCTACGGTGTTTACGCCTTCGCCGAACCAGCCCTTGTCAGCCCACTCCTGAACCTTAGCTGCTGCTGCTACATAAACATCATCGGTGTAGGATGCTTCGCCGCTCTTAGCCTTAGCCATTGCGTCTGCGCCGCCTGTTCTTACCAGGTAAGCGTTGATCACACGGGTAACGCCCCACTTATCAGAACCGCCTGCGGAAAGGGGCTGAATGCCTGCATCCTGCAGCTTCTGGCAATCCTCTTCGAACTCATCCCAGGTTGTGGGCGGATTCTCGATGCCGGCTTCCTCGAACAGAGCCTTGTTGTACCAGAAACCTTCTACGTTAAGTCCAAGGGGCAGATCGTAAATATCATCTGTGCCGGACAGGGTCTTTAACAGGGATACTGCGGAAGGATCCAGAGCGTCCTCGCAGTTGTAGGTCTTGAGCAGCTCGGAGATGTTTGCTACCTTGTCTGCCTCGATGTAGTCTACCAGAGGAGCGCCTGCCTCATATGCGAACATATCCGGCAGATCGTTGGAGGATACCAGGGTTGCAACCTTGGTTCTCAGATCATCAGAGGATACATACTCATACTCATAGGAGAAATTCGGGTTAACGTCTGCAATATACTGATCAGCGATCTTGGTGATCAGCTCACCGTTATCGCTGTCCTGATCCCAGATAGAAAGGATCTTGAAAGACTTCTCCAGCTGCGGGTCCTCACCGTCTGCCACGGTGGTCGTCTCTGCAGCATCGGTGCTCTCTGCTGCATCTGCACTCTCATCAGCAGCGGCCTCGGTGCTCTCTGCTGTATCGGTGCTCTCTGTGCTGGTGCTGCCGGAAGAGCTGGAACCGCATCCGGTCAACATTGTTGCCACCATTGCTGTGGCCAACAAGCCTGCTATAAGTTTCTTCTTCATAAAAAAACCTCCCTTAAAGTGATTCGCTGACACCCATAGTTCTGTGCCCTGGTTAAACGATACCACCGAAAGAGAGGTTTTTATAGTTATTATTTTTTTATAAAATGTCCGGATTTTTATGTTTCTGACATGGATTTCCTAAAAAATTATACATCCCCACCATCCGCAATCGCTTTTTGATGTACATTTTACACATCATTCCGATATTCGCTGGGCGTCTTTCCCACATGCTTTTTAAACACATCGCAGAAGTACCGGTAATTGCTGAATCCCACGATCTCCGCGACCTCATTGACCTTTCTGCCCTCCGCCAGGAATTCCTTGGCTTTCTGGATCCGCAGCTCTGTCAGATATTTGACATAGCTCTTTCCCATCTCCTTTTTAAACAGAATGCTCAGGTAGGCGGCATTGAGATCCACCAGTTCTCCTAACTCTGTCAGGCCGATATCCCGGCTGTAATTTTCATTGATATACTGCAGGAGCTGGCGGATGACATGGTGGTTGGAGCCCTTCTGGTCCGCCTCCATCTGAGAAGCGATCCGGTGCACATTCTGCATGACGTATTCCGATGCCTCCTCTTCGGATTCTAAGGACATCACCTTTTCGCAGGGCACCACATCGAACTCATCATAGTGCTTCTTTTTTCCCGCATAAATGCCCTGCACCACGCACATGAGCCGATAGCACTCCTCCTTGTATTCCGCGGCGGAGCTGCACTTTTCCCGGGCTTTCTCTAAAAATTCCTCTGTCTGCTTCACGAATTCCCCGGCATTGTCGATCATCAGCGCATTGATGACTGACTCGTCTCCATGAGTCTTCACCTCTGCCTGGTTCTTTTTCCTGTCCTCCCGACCGATCTTTTCAAAGAGGCCCTTTACCTTTTCGATGGTGATGGGCTTGTCGATATAATCCAGCACGCCCAGGCGGATGGCCCGTTTGGTATAGACGAACTCGGTATAGCCGCTGATCACCACGAACTGGGTCTGTGGAAATTCCTCGTGCATCTCCTCGATCATGGACAGTCCGTCCATGGCGGGCATGCGGATATCCGTAATGACCACGTCTGGCTGCAGCTCCCGGATGATCCGGCAGCCGTCCACCCCATTGTCCGCAGAACCCACTACCTCCACATCCAGACCGATCCTGCCGATGATGGCTGTGAGTCCCTGCACTACGATCTTTTCATCATCTATGATCACAAGTTTCTTCATACATTACCGCTTTCTCTTAAGCCTGCTGCTTTCTGCTGTGACCTGTCTGCGGATTCTTCCCTGCCATCAGTCCTGGTCGCCGCCGTCCGCAGGGAACCGGAAAAATACCGTAGTCCCCTCTCCCGGCTCACTCTCGATGGAGATATCATAGGCCTCTCCGTAATACAGCCGGATCCTCTCTCTGATATTTTTGATGCCGTAGCCGTCTTCCACACGGCTGATATCCGGAATGCCCACGCCGTTGTCGTGGATGGTGATCCGCACATCCTCCTGCTCTCTGTAGCCCACAATGCTGACGGTACCGGATCCCACCTTGGGCTCCAGGCCGTGGATCACCGCATTTTCCACCACCGGCTGCAGCAGGAATGTCAGGATCCTGCAGGGCAGGATCTCCTCCTCCACGTCGATCTCCAGCATGAATTTATCCTGATAGCGCATGTTCTGGATCTTCATGTAGGCGCGGATCCTTTTCAGTTCCTCTCCGATGGGGATCAGCTTATCTCCGTTGTTAAGGCTCAGCCGGAAGACCTCGGAAAGGCACTTCACCATTTCCGCCACGTCGTCTGCCTCATCGATCACCGCCATGAAGTAAATGGCATCCAGCGTATTGTAGAGGAAATGGGGATTGATCCGCTCCTGCAGCAGCAAGAGTTCCGCTTCCTTTTCGTTCAGCTCGGAAGTGATGAGCTTCTCCCGCAGCTCCAGATTGTTCCGGGAGGTATCCAGCAGATACTGTCCCACCTTGCCCACCTCGCTGTCATCAAAGGTGATCTCCGGCCGGTAGTCGCCCCTCGCCAGGGCCTGAATGACTTCTTTCATCTGGCTGAGGGGCTTATTGATCCTTGATACCACCAGACTGGAGAGGGGGATGCAGATCAGCAGGGACAATCCTATGCAAAGCGTGATAAACATACGGATGGGATAGGTGGCGGCATCCAGGTCCGTCTTTGGGATGACGCTGACGATGTCCCAGCCGGAAATCTCCTCATAGTGGCTGCCGTATACATAAGTCGTTTCCCTGTCGTCGGAATAATCCTGCATGATCGCCTGCAGGTCCTCCTCTTCCAGGTTGTTGGCATAGACCAGGTATCGGCCGTTTTCCTTATCCTCTTTGGGATTCACGATGAAATAACGGTTGTTTTCCAGGATATTGCCGTGGCTGGTCAGAGCCTGCTGGATGATCTTCGGTGAGAGGTTGATCACCAGATAGCCCATTCCCTTCTGGGTGGAAGGGTTGATCAGCTGCTTGACGATGGACAGCTCCTCCTGGTCCTCCTCATCCAGCACATTCCAGCTCAGAATGACTTCCTTGCCCTTCGCCTCCTGGGCGGTAGTGACCCAGTCCGACTCCAGCAGACTTTTGTCCCGGTAGTACTCATACATCATGCTGGCATTGCCTCTCTTGGCAATGTAGCGGAATTTCCCGGAATTGCTCACGACCAGTATGGCGCGGATATATTCGTGGCTGTCTCCCAGACTCGTGATGGTCCTGTCGAGGAGGATCTGCTCATCGGTGGCAAAATAAAGAGAATTCCGGGTTCCCGTCTGATTATCCTCCAGGATGCTCACGAATCGCTTATCTTCCAGAAGGTTTCTGGCATCATCGATGATCTCTTCAAATTCATTGCCAAGGAAATCACTGAACAGGGCCATATAGGAATCGTGATTGTCCTTGTAATCCTCTTCGATATAGTTCCGGAAGAAGATGACCATGATCGTGCCGATCAGGATCAGCAGCAGAGAGGTCGCTCCCACCATCAGCAGGATCAGCAGGTTCCGGAAGGATATGGTCTTCAGTTTGTGCTTCAGTTTTTTTATAAATTCCATCCCATTATCCCCCGCATGATGCGTTTTAAAAACCTGAAGGACTCACATTTTCAGGAATCCTTCAGGTTTTCTTTTAATCGCCGTTTCGCAGGTGCCGGTACTCTTTCTATGCCATCTCCAGATCGTAGGTGCCGTTTTCCAGCTGGATGACCTGCTCTTTCCAGTACAGGATACCTGTGGTATTGGCCGGCAGTTCGATATGCAGCTTTACCTTGCCGTCCTCTATGCGCCATGCGCTCTTTACCTGTCCGTAGACAGACTGGAAGGTGCCTTCTGCCTCGGTCAGGCCGCCTCCCGGCTGGGGTGCGAACTTCACATGCTGATAGCCGGGCTTAGACTCGTCGCAGCAGATGCCTGCCACCACCTTGATCAGCCACTCCGCGATGGAGCCGTAAGCATAGTGGTTAAAGGAGTTCATGTCGGCGCTCCACATGGTGCCGTCCGGCTTTAAGCCGTCCCAGTGCTCCCATACGGTGGTAGCGCCCGCCTTTATCTGATACAGCCAGGAAGGGAAATCGTCCTTTAAAAGCAGCTCATAGGCCTCTTTGATATGGCCGTTCTGACTCAGGGCATGGGTGAAATAAGGGGTTCCCACAAAGCCGGTGACCAGATGACCGTTTTCCTTTGCCAGCAGGTCTACCAGTTCCTGTACGGTCTGCTCTCTGTATTCCTCCGGGGTCAGGTCAAAGTACAGGGCGATGATATGGGCTGTCTGGGTCTGCACCTTCATGCCCTTGGTTTCCGGATCAAAGAATTCCTTCGCAAATCCCTCTTTGATCTTCTCTGCCAGTGCGCCGTAATAAGCGGCATCTTCTGTCTTGCCCAGGATCCCGGCGATCTTTGCAAAGACGCCCGTGGAATATGCATAATAAGCCGTGCAGGTCAGGTCATTGGGCGTCGCGCCAAAGTAGCTGCCCTCCTCGGCATCCAGCGCCACCCAGTCTCCGAACTGAAGCCGGTAGTTCCAGATGATGCCGTCAGCATGGCTCTCCATGAACTGGATCCACTTCTTCATGCTCTCATACTGCTCGAAGAGGATTCTCTCATCTCCGTAGACCAGATATAGATTCCAGGGATTGAGTACCGCCACATCAGCCCAAGCCGCTGCGGAATGCGTGCCCTGGCTGCAGAGCCAGTCATTTACCCGGTCGATATTGGGGGTGATGATATCCGGCACCACGTGGGAGACACCGCCCTCCGGTGTCTGATCGCAGGCCACATCCTTCAGCCACTTCTCAAAGAAGAGATAGACGCCCCGGATATAGCTGGCGGTAGGGCAGAAAATCTGCGCATCGCCGGTCCAGCCCATCCGCTCGTTTCGCTGCGGGCAGTCTGTGGGCACATCCACAAAGTTGCTGCGAAGGCTCCAGGTAATGTTGCTCCAGAGCTGGTTTAAATCCGGATTGGAGCAGCGGAACTCTCCTGTCTTTTCCATTCTGGAATAAACGGCATAGGCGCACACATCGGAAGCGGTCAGCGGATCGCCGGCCCAGGATACCACCTTGGCATAGCGGTAGCCCTGGTAGGTGAAGTGGGGATGATACTCCTCCTTCTCTGCACCCTTACAGGTATAGACGAAGCGGTTTTTCGCGCCGCGAAGATTCTCAATATACACATTGCCCTGGGCATCCAGAGATTCAAAGCAGTCTAACTCTGTCACCTCGCCGGGCTTTGTATGATGCATGCAGGCATGGATCCAGCCGGCATGATTCTGTCCGAAGTCAATGACCGTATCTCCCTGGGGCGTGGTAAAGATCTTCTGCGCCGGCAGCTTCTCCTGCTCGGCCACCTTGGCACCGAACTGGGCGGTCAGCGTATTCTTATCACAGGAAAGGGTCTGCACATCGTGCCACTTTCCCTTTCTTTCCGGCTCCTCCTGGGTACCGGCCTGACACCAGCCGGAGATTTCCTCTCTGGCGTCATAGACCTCTCCGTCATAGATCTCCGCAAAGAGTACCGGGCTGTCTGCACCCTGCCAGGTCTCGTCTGTGACGATAGTCTCTGTGGTGCCGTCCTCATAGGTAATGGTCAGCTGCGCCAGGAAGCCGGTCTGCTTACCGTAGTTATTGCGAAGGCCTAAAAAGCCCATCTTGCCCTTATAGTAGCCTGCGCCCAGCATGGCGCCGAGGCAGTGTGTATTCTCTTTGCTCTTTTTAAGCTGCGCTGTCACATCGTAGGTCTGATAGACCAGGTGCTTGAGATAGCTGGTCCACCCAGGCGTCAGCTCGTCCTCACCTACCTTCTCGCCGTCCAGATAAGCCTGATACAGGCCAAAGGCGGTAGCGCACAGATAGGCACTCTTTACAGCCTTTGCTGTCGTAAATTCCCTGCGCAGATAGGTGCCCTTGGAATTATCCGCATCCTCCGGCGTCTCTGCACTGATCATCTCGGCCTGCCACTGCGCCGGCGCCGTAAAGGCGGTCACGAAGGAAGCTGCCTCGGAAAAGCCGCTCTCCTCTCCCTCTGTGGTCTTTACTGCCACCTGCCAGTAATATCTGGTCAGTGGCTGCACCTCCCACTCCGGGAAGGACACGTGCACCGACTTACTGCTCTCCTGTGTCTTCTCAAACAGGATCTCCTTAAAATCCTCATCCGCGCCTATGCGCAGGGTGAAGGACTGCTGATGGATCCCCGGATGATCCCCCTGTATCTTCCAGGAAAAAGCAGGGCTTTTGGAAAGTCCTACCGGATTCTGTTCGTACTCTGCTGTCGTGCTGATAATGTTAACCATGATGTCCCCTTCCTTCTCTTTTTAGGACAGACAGCCATTTCCCCCTGCTGTCTGCTCCCATTTTGCTGTCTTTCTATCTGCCCGTTATCGTCCGATTTCTCACAGAAACCGGACGTCTGCATTTAAATTTACCGTATCTGTCATGCGCCCTCTGTCCGACTCCGAAACTGCCCGGTACGCCAGATGCAAAACAAACACGCGATCAATAAAAGATATGTCCCCCGATCGTATATTTCGGCGTGACCTGCGGGATAGGTGTCCGGAAAAAGATGCAGTTGCCTACCGGCGACTGTCCCGACATAGCCGCATCCGCTGCCTGGTAGCAGGATGCCGTGGCATCGTCTCTGGAGAGAGCCAGCGCCAGACGTCCCGTGGATACCGGTTCAAACTGATTGTTCTGATAGATAACTCCCACTACTGTATTCGGAAAAGCACCGCTGAGCACCCGATTGATCACCACGGCGCCTACGGCCACCTGTCCCTGATAGGGTTCGCCGCCTGCCTCGCAGTAGATCAGATTGGCCAGAAGATACCGGTCTCCCTCCGCGAAGGTCACCTGAGAGATATCTCTCCATACCGATGCATTGGAGAGCGCTTCCAGGCGGCGTTCCTCTGCCAGCTGCTTCTCCAGAGCGGAGATCTCACTGTTTTTCGCATCCAGCTGACTCTGCAGCTGATCTGCGGTAGCCTCTGCGCTGGCGATCTGTCCGCTGTAGGCGGAGATGCTGCCGGCGGTCTGGGAAACCAGACCGGATACCCGGTTCTGCTCTGCCTGCGCCGAAGAACGCAGCTCATCCAGCTCGCTCTTTTCCTGCTCCA
Organism: bacterium; assembly: GCA_963658405.1. Classification (GTDB taxonomy): domain Bacteria; phylum Bacillota; class Clostridia; order Lachnospirales; family Lachnospiraceae; genus CAG-791. The sequence goes on from CAVKQI010000024.1 coordinate 17,178, forward strand.
GCTCCTTCTTCTTTTCCTCTACTGCCTCTTTGGCTGCCTGATACTCCTCCAGCTTTTTGCGGTCATAGGCCGCCAGCTGCTCGATGTAGCCGGTGCGGTTGAGCATATCCGCATAGCTCTTGGACTCAAAGAAGATGTCCAGATACAGGGTCTTACTCTGCTCATACATGAACCGCAGCCGCTTTTTCATGGAATCATACTGCTCGTCCGCGGTGGCCTGCGCCTCCTCCAGTTCCTGCTGGGTCTGGTCGATCTCCGCGTTCTTGTCATCGATCTGTCCCTCGATCCTGGAGAGATTGCTGCTGATCTGGGAGAGTTCACTGTTCAGGCTGGAGAGTTCTCCCTCCAGGGAGCTTTTGGTATCCGTCAGACTGTCGATCTGATCCTGATTCTGCTCGATGGCATTTTCTGTATTCTTCTTTTCCTCTTTGGCCTTATTGATCTTTTCCTGGGTTTCACTGGATTTGGAGGCAAAGACGGGCATCGGCTGCGCTGTCAGCACGCTCGAAACGCAAAGGACTGCACCAAGAACAGCCGCTGTCATCTTTCCTGCCAGCCGCTGTCTTACGGATACGCTCTTCCTTTTTTTCGTCCTTTCCCATGTCCGCTCAGAAAATTTTTTCATGAATTACAGTGTCAGTTCTACCTTTCTGCCTGTCCGCTGATATTGATAGTAGCGAACCCCTGCTGCATCCAGCATGCGCTTGCTGGCAATGGTCCCCTCGGAACCCGCATATTTGTCGCTGTCGTAAACTACCGTCTTGATGCCGCTCTGAATGATGGCCTTGGCACATTCATTGCAGGGGAAGAGAGATACATAGATGGTGGACCCCTCCAGACTGCCGCCGCGGTAGTTCAGGATGGCATTGAGCTCACTGTGGGTCACATAGGCATACTTGGTATCCAGCATGTCCCCTTCTCTCGCCCAGGGAAATTCATCATCCGAACAGCCCCTGGGAAATCCATTATACCCCATGGAAAGGATCTTGTGGGTGCTGCTGACGATACAGGAGCCCACCTGTGTGCCCGGGTCCTTGGACCGCAGGCCGGACAGCATGGCCACCCCCATGAAATACTCATCCCAGGTAATGGAATCGATCCGTTTTCCCTGCATCTTTACTGCCATAGTCTATCCCCCCGCTTTAAGAATCACTGTGCGCCTGCTCTGCTGCCCAGGCCATTGCTCTGCCATCCCCAAAATCCGGCCGCCGGCGTCTGCAAGTGCTGCCCTGACAGCCTCGCTGTTTATTTGTCCGTATCTCCCGATCACGCCTCGATCTTGTCGATTCTGCGCTTGTGGCGGTCCTCATCGGAAAAAGGTGTCTGCAGGAAGGTATCCACGATCTCCTTCGCTGCATTGGGTCCGATCATACCGGCGCCCAGGGCCAGCATATTGGCATTATTGTGCTCTCTGGTCAGTCTGGCACTGGTGGTCTCGGAGCAAAGCGCGCAGCGGATCCCCGGCACCTTATTGGCGGTAATGGACATACCGATGCCGGTGGTGCAGATCACGATTCCCTTTTCGCACTCTCCTGCTGCCACAGCCTGCGCTGCTGCTCTGCCGTATTCCGGATAGTCACAGGAATCCTTTCCGTAGGTGCCGAAATCCTTACAGGTATATCCCTGCTCCTCCAGATATGCCTTCAGCATTTCCTTCAGCTCGTAGCCGCCGTGATCACAGCCTATTGCTATCATGTCTGCCTCCCTCTTGTGCAGTATATTGTCTGCCGTTTCTGATTATATTCTTGCGTTTTCCGTGTATCTGTTTCCGTATGGTGATGCCTGCGTCAGTTTTCCCCGGCAGGTTCTTTCGCCCGGATGATGTGATGTCCCGCCGCCTTCATGAGCCGGTTCATGATGGCCTGTCCTACGCCGCCCTCGGGAAATGCCTCCGAAAACATGACCTCCATGCCCTCGTCGTCAAATTCCCGCAGAATGCGGAAGAGCTCTCTGGCGATCCCTTCCTCATCCTCCCGGCTGCCGGCGCTCTTTACGCTGTCCGCGTGATAGAGTGCTCTGGTCTCATCGGTGCAGATCACGCCTGTTTTCTGTCCCTTTTCCATGGCTGCCGCGCTCCGGCTGTTGATGCAGGCCACCACTTCCTCTCTGGTGCCCTCTACGATGGCCAGATCTCCCTTCGGCGCATAATGGCGATATTTCATGCCCGGCGCCTTGGGCGCCTGACCGGAATCCGCCCGCAGGATCGTCTGATCCGTATCTACCTCTCCGAGCACCTCTGCCAGCATCTCCCTGGTGATATACCCGGGCCGCAGAATGGTGGGCTTTCCTTCTGTCAGATCAATGATGGTGGACTCCAGACCGATGCCTACCTGTCCGCCGTCCAGGATCATCTCCACCCGACCATCCAGGTCCTCCATGCAGTACCGGGCCAGAGTAGGCGAAGGTCTGCCGGACCGATTGGCACTGGGGGCCGCCACATAGCCGCCCGCTGCCCGGATAAAAGCCTGGGCTGTGGGATGACTGGGGAAACGCACTGCCACTGTCTGCAGACCGCCGGTGGTCTCTAACGGCACCTTGTCACTTTTATTAAAGATCATGGTCAGAGGACCCGGCCAGAAAGCCGCTGCCAGCTTCTTTGCTGCCTCCGGCACTTCCCGCACGATGTCATCCAGCATCTCCAGGTCCGCGATATGCACGATCAGCGGATTGTCCGAAGGTCTGCCCTTGGCCGCATAGATCTTTCTGGAAGACTCTGCATTCAGAGCATCGCCCCCTAACCCGTATACCGTCTCCGTGGGAAATGCCACCAGGCCGCCCCGGCGTATGATCTCTCCGGCTCTGTCTATGGCTGCCTGATCGATATTTTTTTCATCTATTGTAACCAGCTCTGTGTGCAAAATATTTCTGCCTTTCGTCTCTGCCTGCTGCCAGGCAGATTCAATGCCTGCCTCTGAGGAAATTTTACTGCGTCTGCATATACGATGCAATCTCATTCCAGACATCTGCCGTCTCAAAGCCCAGCTTCCACTCTGCCACGCCGGCCAGGTTGTTGCTCTGCATCAGGGTCAGCTTGGCAGATATGGAATCGGCGTCCTCGACCCAGATCTGGTATTTGGTGCCGTCCTCTGTGCACTCCGCATAATACTGGCCGTCCGCATCACTCCAGGTCTTCTCCATGTTATGTTCTGCGATGAAGTTCTGTATATCTTCCATGCCCAGAGCCTTGGAGCTCAGGCCGTTGGCATCTGAGATCCAGATCCGGCTGTAGAAGGGAATGCCGTTGATAAGCTTATCGGCGGGCACATCCTCCAGGGCGCTGGAAATACCGTGGCTCACGTAGCTGATGGAAGCCACGCTTCCCGCCTCCTGGCTGCCTGCGTAGTGCTCGTCATAGCCCATGACCACCACATAATCTGCCACCACTGCCTGCTCTTCCAGGCCATAGTAGTCGTTAAAATCATAGCGCACGTAATTGTCCACCGACAGGGTAAGTCCATTGACCCGACATGCTGCAGAAAGCTCCCGGATGAATTCGATGAAATTCTGTCCACTCTCTACCTGCAGCTGCTCAAAGTCCACATTGATGCCGTCGATGCCGTAGGTGGCGCACTGCGCCATGAGCTGGGAAATCAGATTCTGTCTGCTGCTCAGAGAGGAGAGGAAATTGTCATGATCCACCCCTTCCTGATTGAAGTTATCCACGACAGCCCATACTTTCCAGCCGTTTTCGTGCGCATAGGTCACATAATCCGATCCGGCATAGCTCTCAATATCCCCGGCATCATCCATGATGGAAAACCAGGTAGGCGCCACCACGTTTACAGCCTGCGTCTGGGCCATCATGCTCTGCAGCGTGCTGTTGCCTGCGCTTCCGTAGATACCGTGCCAGACCATATTCACCTTGCCGTCCAGCTTGTGGGTGGTATACTCCGGCTCCGTGTAATCCGTCACCGGTGTCTGGGCTATGGTCTGCTCCTCTCCCAGCTTGCTGCTCTGTATATAGCCTATAAAGCCGTCCGCACTCTTTACCTTATCCCAGTGCTCCAGCTTCTCCAGCACCTGTACCTGACTGCCTGCCGCAATCTGGGTCAGGATATCGCTCTTGACACCGCCCAGGACACGGATCTGGGTATTCTTCTTTACTGTGGCGGTCTGCACATCTCCCCACTGGGTGTAGATCTGCATGCGGTTTGGCTCTGTGAAAAGTTCATAGGAGAAATTCGTATATTTTTTCACAAAATCCAGTGCCAGATACAGGGTCTCGCCCTCCAGTCTGGCCGGGATGTATTCCTCTGTATAGGTCTGGCCGTCGCCGGTACTCCAGGTATTCCCTCCAACCTGGATGGTTACCATATCGGTGGGCAGTGTATAGAGCACCAGGCCGTCGTTTTTGCCATAATAGAAGCGGCTGTTCAGTACATTCTGCACCGTCTCGATATCCATATAGCAGGTGCCGTCAATCAGCCGGGCATGGTATTCCGACAGGGAATCCTGCAGGATGACCGGCACATCCTGGTCATCCGTATTGCCGAAATAGGCGGTCAGATCTGCCATGGTCTTAGAGGGCGCATAGTGATCGACATACAGCTTTCCTCCAAAGGCGGCTCCCAGCAGCAGGATCAGCAGCACCAGCAAAAGCACAGGATGGCCTTTCTTTCTGCCGCGTCCTGCACCGCCTCTCCTGCTCCTGCTCTGTTTCCCAGGATTCTTTCCCGGGGCTCTTTTTCTGTCTGTATGGGATGCCCGCGCCTGTTCCCTTGCAGGTCCTTTCCGGGTCCGCTCTCCTTCTTTTCTCTCTCTTCTCTCTGCTCTTCCCTTTCCCGTCCGGGGACTTCTTTTCTTTTCTTCCTTTCGGGGGGCATCGTCTATATCATAAAAACCCGATTCCGGGTCATCATATACACCGTCATAATCTTCTTCAAAATAAAATTCATCCAGGTCGTTCTCTGTCCGGGATGTGGTACTCTGTCTGTTATTCTTATCCATATATATGCAGCTTCCTTATATTCTGTTCACCTACGCGTACGCACTGCATAGTATTATAACAAACTCTTTTTGTCCAGTCATCTGCAATCCCTGCAGATTTTCATATCAGATCTGTATTAGATCTGCAGCAGCAGGGCTGTCTGCGGCATGGGCGCGGCGGGGACGCGCGGGCCTTAGCCTGCTCTGTAGATAAACGTCTTTGCAGTCTATCCACCGGGACAGCCGTATTGCTGCCGTGATCTTAGGTTTTGCTGCTTTGTGGCCATCACCATCAGGAGGCTGTATCTTCCGTGAGAGATTTCCCCGCCGGTACCGGCCGCTGCAGCGGTTTATGCATGCAGGATGTGTATCTGTCTTCTGTTCGCTGTTCTTTCGTGGTTCTTTTGTTCGTGGTTCTTTCTTTCGTTCTGTATTCTTTTTCTTTTGCTCGTTGCTCTTTTGTTCTTTTGTTCTGTATTCTTCTGTTCTTTTTTTGTTTTTGGGATTATGGCTTTTTTGATGTGATACAGCAGATCAGGCTCTCGCCTCTGCCGTATGCGGCCGGTAAGGGCGCCGGCCTATTTAATTTGATGAGATTGGTAAGATGGGTCTTTGGTCTGCAGCAGATTCTCTGCCGTGTTGATCTGTCATCCGGCATTGCTCTGCAGACTCTGCGGCATATTGCTTTTACCCTGGCTTCTGTTCTGCCTTTTTGATCAGGCTTTTTGCCCTGGCCTCCGTTTTATATTCTGTCGATCCTCCTCCTTTTCGATACGGATTATCCTGCCTGCAGGCATATTATAGGCTCTGCCCGCCCGCCATGACAATCCACTGCCGTCCCGAAACTGCGAAACCGGCGATTTTTGTCAGTTTTTCTTTTCTCCGCAAAAATATGCACAATATCGTATATGCGCGCTTTTCCCTTGACGCACGTGCCTCGGGCAGGCTATAGTTACTCTTCAAAGAAGTTTTATGCTATACTAAACATATGTTTCCATAGAAGTCATCCATGGCTCTCCCGGAGGCAATGTACATCTTTACAGAATGCATCCCGCGGCGCCAAGGGGCAAGCGGGGCATAAGCGGTAAGAATCGTAAGGGAAGGGAGGTAAACCTTCATGAAAATAGAAAAAGTCAACGAGAATCAGATTCGCTGCACGCTGACAGGCGAGGACCTGGCCAAGCGGCAGTTAAAGATCAGCGAGCTGGCCTACGGCACGGAAAAGGCCAAAAATCTCTTTCGGGATATGATGCAGCAGGCATCCTTTATGTTTGGATTTGACGCCGAGAATATCCCCCTGATGATCGAAGCGATTCCTTTGAATTCGGACTGCATCGTGCTGATCGTCACCAAGGTAGAGGATCCGGAGGAGCTCGATACCCGCTTTTCCAACTTCGCACCCTCCGTGCATGACGAGGAGGACAGCGTGGGCAGCGAGGCAGCAGCGGCTTATGAGGCACTGATCAATTCCATCAAAAAGGGCATGGAGACCGGAGAGGTGGAGCCCGCCAGCCAGCCGGCTAAGGGTGTCCCGTCGGAAGACGAGGCAGTGGCCAATGCCAAGCGGTTCGTCTATACCAATCGCCTGTTTTCCTTTACCAGCATGAAGGACGTCCTGAAGGTGTCCAGGATCGCCGGAAAATCCTACACCTACCGCAGCTCCCTCTATCAGGATGAAAAGGAGGGCAGATATTATCTCTTCCTCTCCATGCCGGATGTGGATACCGTAACCGCTATGCAGCAGGTACTGCTGATCATGAATGAATACGGACAGCAGGAGATGAATACCTATGCCAGAGAGCAGTATCTGCAGGAGCACTGCAATGTACTGGTGCCGGAGAATGCGCTGCAGGAGCTGGCGATGATCTGATGTCCGTAACGGACCGACTGCGGGATCACGCTGACCAGCCCTGTATCCAGGCTGCATCCGCGCTTGTCCCACGGCCGGATGCTTTATTCCGTAAAAGAACACATATAAATAAAAAGGCAGCAAAAAGGACGACCGACACAATGCCGATCGTCCTTTTCATGTCTTAACCTATTTGATGGTTTAGGCCTGCTTGATCTGCTCCATCAGCTCATTCACGTCTACGCCGTGAACCATAGCAGCCTCTGCCAGTGTCTCGCCCTGAGATGCGGGGCAGCCCAGGCAATGCATGCCGATGGACATCAGTACAGGAGCAATGTTGGGGTTGATCATCAGCGCTTCGCCGATCTTGGTATCTTTGGTAATTTCTGCCATTTTTTTCTCCTTATCATAAAACGCTTTAAAGCCGCAGATCCCCGCGGCATCTGTATCCAAACAGCGTCAGTATAACGTATTTCCGGAAATCGCGCAAGGCATCCGCGCGCTAACCAATCCGTGTCTACTCAAGCCGGGGAATAGATGGTAAGATATATTTTGTTCAGCACCTGCCACATTTCAACGTGAATTGACTGCTTGCAGGCAAATTCATGTTGAAATGCGGCAGGCGGCCAAGGCGCGGAGCGCCTCTGGACGACCATATCGAGGATTTGCGAAGCAAATTCGAGATATGTGCTGAACAGATACACTACATGATTGCATCTATCCGGCAGCATCCTGGATTTGCGCAGCAAATCCGAGATATGGCTGAACAGATACACTACA
>CAVKQI010000025.1:0-24680 GCA_963658405.1 bacterium
GCCATAAATGGCAGCAGAAAGAGGCAAATCTCCAGGAATTGCCCGATGGCAATTCTGGAGATGGTATGATCACATCGGAGAATTCGCCTTCGCGAGATTCTCCTCGTGCTGCCGCTGCAGTACAGCGGCAAAGAAAGGAAAATCATGGCAGTTGAAATAAGAGACGGAAAGAAAGTACTGGTGACACCCATTGCAGCAGAGGATTTAAAGGATATCCATATCGGCGATATCGTATATCTGGATGGTGACATTACCACATGCCGTGACGTGGCGCATCGCCGCGTCGTGGAAGAGGGAAGAGAGATCCCGGTAGATGTACGGGATGCAGCAATCCTTCACGCTGGTCCCATCATCAGGCCTCTGGGCGATGAAAAGTATGAGATGGTATCCGTAGGACCCACCACCTCCATGCGTATGGAAAAGTTCGAGTATGAATTCGTGCAGACCACCGGTGTCCGCGTCATCGTGGGCAAGGGCGGCATGAAGGAAAATACTGAAAGAGCATGTAAGGACTTCGGCGCGATCCACTGCGTATTCCCTGCAGGCAACGCCGTAGTGGCAGCCGTAGAGGTACAGGAGATCGTAGAGGCACAGTGGAAGGATCTGGGCATGCCGGAGACTCTGTGGCACTGCCACGTCAAGGAGTTCGGTCCCCTGATCGTCTCCATCGATTCCTACGGCCGCAACTACTTCGAGGAAAAGAAGGTAGAGTACAATCAGAAAAAGGATGAGCAGGTAGAGCTCATCAGCAAGCAGGTTGGTTTTATCAAATAATACGTGAGATACGAGAAAGTTTGCTCTTACCGCAGGGAAGGCCGCAGCAGATATTCTGCTGCGGCCTTTCTTTATAATTGTTCACTGCCTGTTGTATTTCAGCGCAGCCCTTTGCCTGCAGGCAAATTCATGATGGAGATCAGATACCTTTTTCTCAGGGCATGAGACAGCAGGACAGCGGAATGCTGATTTGATTTTTCTCTCTCCAGGGGGTACTCTGTTAAGAGTTAATAAAATTTAGCATGGGCTGCAGACTATGCCTCTGCATGACAGATACGGGAAAAGAAAGCAAAGAAAAGAGCTGCCGAACAGAATGGCAGAAGGAAGCAGGAAGATGGATAAGGACTGCGAAAAGGTTCGGGCAGCACTAAATAATGGTATCTGTTTAGCCATATCTCGAATTTGCTTCGCAAATCCTCGATGTGGCTGGCCAGAGGCGCTCCGCGCCTTGGCCGCCTGCCGCATTTCAACGTAAATGTGCCTGCAAGCAGTCAATTTACATTGAAATGCGGCAGGTGCTGAACAGATACAAATAATGAATGGATGAAAGCGGATGAAAATAAGGACGCATACTGAGAAAAAACTCCACTCCAGCCGCTCTGTGCTGACGGCACTGATTGCCGGCTATGTGGGCATACTGGTGCTCTTGCTGATCCTGGATGTCCTGCTGGTGATCAATCAGCGCTCTTCCTGGGAAAAGAGCGCCGAGGATAAGATCAGCACCCGGATCGCTGCCTATGAGCAGGAGAATACCGCCATCAGTAATTACCTGTACAGCATCTATGCGGACAGAAGTTTCCAGGAGCTGGGGGGAAAGAAGAACAGCGCCGAGGCCTATGACAATGTGTATGAGATGCGCACCGGCCTGGATCAGTTCCAGATGCTCTATGACCGCTTTGAGGAGTACTTTATCCGTTACGGGGACGGAAATATCTATTACCGGATGAATTCTTCCAAGAATATCATCCATGAGAATGAGGAGGCGCTCCATACTTACCTGCTGAATCTGCCCACAGAGGGCCTGGGACTGCAGCGCCAGTGTGTGGCCGTGCCTTCCGGGGATGTGTATTCCCTGACCATCTATTTCCGCGGCAGTAATCTGCTGGCCGGCATCTGGAACCTCAGCAATATGGCAGAGGAGGTGTGTGCCGGCGTGGACGGCTATGCGGACAGCCGGATCCTGCTGCCCGGGGATCTGGAGAATGAAGAGCTGGCAGCGGACTATCCGGTGATCCGTGATATATCCAATGCAAAGAGCATCTGCGTCAGCAAGGACTGGAACAGCATAGAATTTGCCTTCCCGGTGCAGAACGGGGATTTCTGGATCCTGACCAGGATCAACAGGCCCTCCAATGCATTCCTGACGCCGGTGGCGGTGCTGATGACTTTGATGACCATTCTGTCTGCCTGCGCCATTTACTGGATCTACCGGATCATGAACCGGTACTATTTCCGGCCTATGTACCAGCTGATCGGGGTCATGGAGGATCACCGCAGACAGCCCATGGGAGAGATCCCGGATCTGCACTTCCATTTCTACGAGCTGGATCTGGTGAACAAAACGCTGTCGGAAATGGTGGAGGAGATCCAGAGACAGAAAAACAGCATCTACGAGGAACAGCTGAACCGCCGTGAGACCGAGCTGCAGCTGCGGCAGATCCAGCTCCAGCCCCACTTTTTCCTGAACTGTATGAAGGTCATGAATACCATGGCGGTGAATGCGGGAATGGAGGATCTCCAGCAGCTGGTATTAAAGATCTCCAATTACCTGCGCTATCTGCTGACCAATAATCAGATGACCATTCTGCTTCGGGAGGAGCTGTCCTTTACCAGGGAATATGTGGACCTGCAGAATATGCTGACCGGCCGGCACATCGAGCTGACGGTGGAGAAGGAAGAGGATCTGGGTGACTGGATCGTGCCGATCCTGTGCATCCAGAGTTTTGTGGAAAACAGCATCAAGTACGTAAATCCCCAGAATAACCAGGTATACATTCACGTGAGCATCCTGCGGCTGGACATGGAGGAAGAGGGCCGGCAGGTCATCGACATCACGGTGCAGGATTCCGGAGACGGCTATCCGGAAGCTATGCTGAGCCGCATGAATGCCCGGGGAGATTACGAGGGGGCAGGCATCGGCATCAACAATATCAAGAGAAGGATCGAGCTGCTCTACGGGGAGACCGCGGAGTACAGCTTTTATAATATGGACGGGGCGGTGAGTGAGCTGATCCTGCCGCCGGAGACATTGGGGAAGGAAAAGGGGTTAAAGTAATAATGAAACTATTGATAGTCGATGACCAGCAGGCCATCACGGAGAGCATCAGAAAGGGGATCCGCTGGGAGGAGTCGGGGATCGAGGAAGTTTTTACGGCCAACAGCGCCGATGAGGCAAAGCTCCTGATCACCAATTTTCCGGTGGACGTGCTGCTGACGGATATTGAGATGCCGGGGGACAGCGGTCTGGACCTGGTGCGCTGGGTGCAGGAAAAGCATTTTTCCATCAAGAGCATTTTCCTGACCTCTCATGCGGATTTTTCCTATGCCAGAGAGGCCATAGGCCTGGGAAGCGTGGATTACATCCTGCAGCCGGCTCGGTATGAGGATATACAGGAGGCAGTGGCCAGAGCCTGCGACCAGATCAAGGAGGCCAGAAAGTATGCCTGGATGCGGGAGATGGAGCAGACCCTGCAGGATCAGAAAGATGTCTTTCTGGGGTCACTCATTGCCCAGGCAGAGCTGGGAAATCAGGAGAGCGCCGGAGATGTGCTGGGGCAGATACTCCATATCCTTAACAGAGCCGGAGAGGAGCAGGTGCTGGGGATGGTCCAGATCATCATGAAGCCGGAGCCCCGGAAAGTGGATGAATGGTCAGACGACATCGGGGAGAAGGTCTTTAACAACGTGCTGGATGAGATCTTTGAGGATACGGGAGCGGAGATCTGCAGCACCCGCCGGGATGATCTGTACAGCATACTGGTGATCTGCGAGCAGACCAGACTGGATGAGACCCTGTGGAAGCAAAAGCTCGAGCGCTACTACCACTTCCTGGATGAAAAGGTATGCATGGCGCCCCAGATCTGCTACAGCCCCATCGTCCGTGTCACGGATCCTTCCCTGAAGGAAAAGCTGTGCGCCTTTTACACCAGGCCGGGACACCGCATCCACGCGGCAAAGGGGCTCCATCCGGAGACAGAAGGGGGCAGGGATGAAAATGACGAGCGCATCCGGAAGGCCGAGGAGTACATCCGCACCCATATTTATAAGAATATCTCCCGGGCTGAGGTGGCCGAGGTGGTCTATCTGAACGAGGAGTATTTCTCCAAGCTCTTCAGCAAGTACACCGGCTGGACCTTCAAGGACTACGTGATCAAGGAAAAGATGAAGGTGGCCAGTCAGCTTCTGGCCAATACGAACCTGTCCGTCAGCGTCATCGCCACCAAGACCGGGTTTGATAATTTTTCCCACTTTTCCCGGACCTTTAAAAAACTGACGGATGTGACGCCCCAGGAGTATCGGAAGCAGCACCAGAAGCGGTGAGGGGCAAAGAATCCTCTCTCATGTATCACCTTATGCATTATGACCATAGATTGGGTGCTGACAGGGGACAGAGAAGCGGTGAGGATGTCACGAAAAGAACAATAATGTCCTGTTTAGGACAATTTAACGAAAATTTAACATTTTTAGTTCACAAAATGTACATTTTTAAAACACATTCCTGGCAGAGGGGATGTGTTTTTTTTCGTAAAATAAAACCATCTTACAGATCAGCGATGCCGCAGAAGGGCTGCGCGTCCATGATCACACATGGCAATCCCGGGGATGCCGCAAGCGACATCCCCGGAGTATCGCATCGGAGAATTCGTATTCACGAATTCTCCTCACGAAGCTGCAGGCAAGCTGCAGCTTAGAAAGGGACAGATTACAGGAAAGGCTCGATAGCCTTTCCTGTAATCCCGGGGATGCCGCAAGCAGCATCCCCGGGGAGCGCATCGGAGAATCCGCCTTCGCGTATTCTCCTCACGAAACCGCAGTAAACTGCGGTTTAGAAAGGGATGTTATGAAAAAGAAATTCTGGAAAAAAGCAGCAGCATTAGCCATGGCGGCTTCCTTTATGGTGACCGCTGCAGGCTGCGGCGGATCTTCGGATTCCGCAGCGACCTCCTCCGGTGATTCTACCGCCAGCGCAAGCGGGGATATTCCCACCGTATCCTTTGTATGCCCAACATTCTATGATGTGAGCCAGGCACAGGCTGTAGAGGATGCCATCAATGCCATCACCGCAGACAAGTACGGCGTGAAGTTGAAATTCACCTACGTAGAGGGCGGCAACTGGACCCAGCAGTCCAACATGCTGCTCACCGGCGATGAGGCCGACATCATCATGGTCTTCGGTACACCCCTTCTGACCTATGCAAAGAACGGACAGCTGACAGACCTGACTGACTATTATGCAAATGCAAGCGATGAATTCAAGAGCGCAACCGCTAACTTCATCGATGACGAAGTATTAAAGTGCACCTCCGTAAACGGTAAGCTTTACGGTCTGCCGAACTTCCGTAATCAGGGCGATACCGTCGTGCTGGAGATGACCCACGAGGTAGCTGAACAGTACGGCCTCAAGGGCGGACAGTCCCTGACACTGGACGAAGTAGACGAGCTGCTGGGCAAGATCCACGAGGATTATCCGGACAAATACGCCATCGTTCCGCAGGGTCAGAACAATATGACCAACGGCGACTGGACCTGGGATGGTCTGGGCGACAAGTCCTTCGTAGGTGTGGTTAATGTCTTCGAGGATGACACCACCGTAAAGAACCTGTTCGAGACTGACGAGTTCAAGGATTTCACCAAGCACTCCAGATACTGGTATGAGCAGGGCTACATGATGGCTGACTGCCTGAGCAACACCGAGGGCGGCGAGGCGCTGATCGACAATGACAGAGCAGTGACCACCATCAACAACGGCAACTGGTACACCGAGGACAACTACGTACAGGGCAAGTACACCAGAGTCGTGATCTGCCAGCCGAAGGCTATTACCACCACCATCAACGGCATGTGCTGGGCGATCAGTGCAAACTCCAAGAACAAAGATGCAGCATGGAAGATGATGGAAGCTCTTTATTCAGACGCAGATGTCATCAAGCTCCTGGTTAACGGTATCGAAGGCTCCAACTACGTACTGACCGATGACGGTCTGGCAGCTTTCCCGGATGGAACGGATTACAACAACTGCGGTTATGCAGGCATGCAGCAGCTCTGGGCATATCCCAACAGCAGCCTGGCTTACATCCGTGAGGATCTGGGCGCAAGCTACAACGAAGACCTGAACAATTACAACAAGAACGTACACAGAAGTACCGGCTACGGCTTCTGCTTTGATACCACCAATGTAACCGATGAGTACAGCGCATGCGTCAACGTCATGAGCAAGTACTATCAGGCACTGCTGATGGGCGCCGTAGATCCTGACGAGACGATCCCGCAGGCTCTGGATGAGTTCGAGGCAGCAGGAATCGATAAGGTCATCGCTGAGAAGCAGTCCCAGTTCGATGCATGGCTGGCAGAAAATAAGTAAGAAGTAAAGACCTGAGCGGTCCGGTCGATACCTCGGCCGGACCGCTTTTTTCCAGGATAAGGAAAGGGTGAATGCGTATGAATACGAAAACAAAAAAGCCCATTAAGATCAGGAAGAGCTCCATCGCGCTGATCTCCATGACCCTTCCGGGTTTGTTTTATCTGCTGATCAATAACTATCTGCCCATGGCAGGTCTGGTGATCGCCTTTAAGCGTTACGACTACAGCAAGGGCATCTGGGAAAGCCCCTGGGCCGGCTTCAGCAATTTTACCTATCTGTTCAAGACCCAGGATGCGCTGAACATCATCCGGAATACCGTGCTGTATAACCTGGTGTTCATTGCACTGGGCACGGTGGTGGCCGTGGTCATCGCCATTCTCCTGAACTTCTTAAAGGGCAAGCTCAATAAGAAGGTTTACCAGACCCTGATCCTGGTTCCTTACCTGGTATCCATGGTCATCGTTTCCTACATCGTGTACGGCTTCCTCTCCACTGAGTCCGGCTTCTTAAATAAGGCGATCGAGGCACTGGGAGGACATTCCCTGAACTGGTATACCACCTCCAAGTACTGGCCCTTTATCCTGACCTTTGTAAACCTGTGGAAGGGCTTTGGCTACACCAGTATCCTGTACTACGCAACGGTTATCGGCATCGACTCCTCTCTGTATGAGGCAGCTGCCATCGACGGCGCGACGACCTGGAAATCCATCGTCCATGTCACTCTGCCCGGCCTGAAGACCACCATCATCACCATGGTGCTGCTGCAGATCGGCAGAATGTTCTTCTCCGATTTCGGTCTGTTCTATCAGGTGCCCATGCACTCCGGTATCATCGCCGATGTGACAGATACCATCGATGTCTATGTGTATAAGGGACTGACACAGCTCAACGATATCGGCAGATCCTCCGCAGCCGGCTTCCTGCAGTCTGTGCTGGGATTTGTACTGATCCTTCTGGTCAACTTCATCGTCCGCAAGCTGGATGAGGACAGCGCGCTGTTCTAGTTCGACGGAGGATCACAACGGAGAATTCACCTGCGGCAAAGTGAGGTAACAGCATATTTTTCGCACAGCTATTTGTGGCGCAGGCGTCACAATAGCCCTGATCGCAAACCGAATCAAAGATTCGCTTCAGCAAATTTGAAATCGGCTTTGCGATTCCTCCGGCGAGGACGCCTGCGGAATGGAGAATACTATGAACATGGTTTCCAAGAATAAAACCGGTCAGGTTATTTTAAATATTGTCTTTATACTGCTTAGTATCATCGCAGTGGCACCCTTCGTGCTGCTGATCGCTTCCTCCCTGACAGATGAGCAGACGCTGATCGCCAACGGCTACAGCTTCTGGCCCGGCAAGTTCAGTCTTTACTCCTATGAGTATCTGTTCCGGAGCAGCGGCAAGATCATCCGCGGTCTCGGCATCTCCGTGGTAGTAACGGTGGTAGGTACCTTTGTGGCAGTCATGATGACGCTGCTTTTCGCCTATCCCCTTTCCAGAAAAGAAGTGCCCTGCAGAGGTTTCCTCTCCTTCGTTATCTTCTTTACCATGCTTTTTAACGGCGGCCTGGTACCTACCTACATGATGTATACCCAGACCTTCCATATCAAGAATACGATCTGGGCGCTGATCGTTCCTTCCCTGCTGATGAACGCCTTTTACGTCATCATGATGCGCTCCTTCTTTACCAGCAATATCCCGGACTCCCTCGTAGAGGCAGCCCGGATCGACGGTGCCGGTGAGTACCGCACCCTGTTCCAGATCGTCCTTCCGCTGTCCAAGCCCATGATCGCCACCATCACCCTGATGATCGGCCTTGGCTACTGGAATGACTGGACCAACAGCCTTTACTATGTCACCGACGAGAAGTACTACAGCCTGCAGGCTATCCTGAACAACATCATCAACAGCATCACCTTCCTGCAGAATTCCTCCGTCAGCAGCGCCTCCTCCATCATCGCCAGCATGCCCAGCACCGGCATCCGCATGGCCATCGCAGTAGTAGGCGTCCTGCCCATCCTGGTGATCTATCCTTTCTTCCAGCAGTATTTCGTAAAGGGCATCGTCGTAGGCGGTGTGAAGGGCTGATGCAGAATTTCTGACAGAAAATAATAACTGAGAAGAGGCGGGGCTTTCGCGAAAGGCGGGGGCTCCGTTTTTTTATGTGGGAATTGCCTGCTGTTTCATCGTGGGTTCGGAAATGATGAAATAGCAGGCAATCTCTTTTTTTTTTGGAGTTACACCTGTCTGTCGACAAACATCAGCAGGAAAGCGGCGATCATCAGTCCGCAGCTGATCAGGATCGCTCTCTCCGCCAGATGGGCGATGGCGATGGAGCCGATGATGGCGCCGAGCATAAAGCACAGGATGATGCCGTAGAACAGAAAACTCCGCTGCAGAGCCTGCTTATTGCGCGTAAAGAGATAGTCGCACAGGGACTGGGTGGCAGTGCGGAAATTACCGATGCACATGGTGGTGGCGGCGCCGCAGCCGTGGATCTTGCGGAAACTCTCTACCTGCGCACCGCAGGCCAGCGAGACCAGACAGTTGGCCGGCAGATTGCAGGACTGGGGCAGGAAACTGACCACCAGGAAAAGCAGGGCCTCAAAGAGCACGGTGAACTGCCGCCAGTGCAGGAGAGAGCGCTGCTGCAGGAAATGCCGGTTAATGTCGGAACAGGCGATGCCGATACCAAAGGAGAGAATAGGGAAAAGATACTGCAGCGCCTTGACCAGATCCCCCTGGGAGAGATAGACGCCCAGCAGAAGAATGTTGCCGGTCTGGGCGTTGGCAAAGACGTGCCCCCGGCACAGATAGGAGTAGGCATCCATAAAGCCCCCGGACATGGTCAGCAGGATACACAGCTCCAGAGATTCGGACATTTGGTGACTGGGATGCAGGGATGAGAGTTTCATAAAGAGCTCCTTTCGTTATGGAAAATTACATCTTTCGCTTTGCAGATGACCGATGGATTACGGGACAAAAGCGAGCGGCGGAAGAGTAAGTATGTGTCTGTGATAGTTGCACAGTGTTCAGAGAACAGGATAGCGCACTTTTGCAGGGAATCAAGACTAAAAGGAAAAAAGTTTATGATTCACAGCCAGCCGGCCGAGGGGCGTCCCAAAGCGGACATCGCCGACAGGACCCGCTTGCCCGGCCGGCGTCCGTGTGCCAGAGTCCACATATTAGAAGTTAAATGTCAGCATCCCATATGTCTGCACAGAAAATGGCTCCATAAAGACACAAAATTTCTCCATAACAGTTGACAAACGGATTATATATGAGTATGATGCAGGTGGTTAGGACTTCCTAACTTAGGATAAGCTAACCAAAGAAAGGACGAAAGTACAAAGTCATGTTGAAGTATACATTGAAGATAGACGGCATGATGTGCGGCATGTGCGAGGCACATATCAACGATGTGATCCGCCGGGAGATCAGAGAGGCTAAGAAAGTCTCCTCTTCCGCAGGCAAGGGCATCTCCACGTTCATGACGGAGCAGGCCGTGGACGAAGAGAGCCTTCGCAAGGCCATCGCTGCCACCGGCTATACGATGACAGAGATCAGCAAGGAGCCCTGTGAGGCACCGAAGGGACTTTTCGGATTTCTGAAAAAGTAAGAGCAATTCATTATTGCCCGTACCCGAGCCGTCTGCAGAAAAGCAGCATCGCGGCTCCGGCTTGACAGCAGTGATCAGAATTGGTATGATATCTGGACGGTTAGCAAAAGCTAACCATATTTTTACAGCACGAGTTAGTGAAAACTAAGCCGTAAAGCAGCGGCATAGGAGGTAAGTTTGAAAGAAATGCCTGATGGCATTTCTTTCAAACTCGATTGATGACGTAAACGTCATCAATTCGGGATCGCATCAGGGAATTCGCCTTCGCGAAATTCCCTTCGCGCTGCCGCTGCAAGCAGCGGCATAGGGAGGTAAATATGATGCCTTTATCAATGGCGCCTGTAGGCGAGCCGGTGACAATAAAAAAGATCACCGGAAAGGACGAGATCCGGCAGCATCTGGCGGAGCTTGGATTTGTGGTAGACAGTGATGTGACTGTCGTCAGCGAGAATGGGGGAAGCCTGATCATTCAGGTCAAGGACAGCCGCATCGCGCTGGGTGTGACAATGGCAAATCGCATTATGATTTAAATAACCCGCAGAAGAGGAGGAGAGAAGAGATGACACTGAAGGATGCCAAGGTTGGCGACACCGTAACCGTTACCAAATTAAACGGAGCAGGCCCGGTGAAGCGCAGGATCATGGATATGGGCATTACCAAGGGCGTAGAGATCTATGTCCGCAAGGTAGCACCCCTGGGCGATCCCATGGAGCTGAGTGTGCGCGGCTATGAGCTCAGCGTGCGCAAGGCTGAAGCGGAGATGATCGAGGTTAAGTAAGGCAATGCAGACGAAGAAAAGCAGCCTGGGCGAACATGGCATAGAGCAGCCGGGGCAATGCGCTTTTCAGAGCAAAGAAGGCAAGTCAAAAGAGCCATAAAAGCAGTAAAACTTATGAGGGCTTTAGAAGAAAGGAGCATTCCAATCATGGGAAGCATTAAGATCGCACTGGCGGGCAACCCGAACTGTGGTAAGACTACCCTGTTCAATAACCTGACAGGCGCAAACCAGTATGTCGGCAACTGGCCCGGCGTTACCGTTGAAAAGAAGGAAGGACAGCTTCGCGGCCACAAGGACGTGATCATCCAGGACTTACCCGGTATCTACTCCCTGTCTCCCTATACACTGGAGGAAGTGGTAGCCAGAGGCTATCTGGTAAACGAAAAGCCGGATGCGATCCTCAATATCGTAGACGGTACCAACATTGAGCGTAACCTGTATCTGACCACACAGCTCATCGAGCTGGGCATCCCGGTGGTTATGGCCATCAACATGATCGATCTGGTCCGCAAGAACGGCGATAACATCGACGTAAAGAAGCTGGGCGAAGAGATCGGCTGCACCGTGGTAGAGATGAGCGCCTTAAAGGGCGAGGGCAGCCTGGAGGCAGCTGAGGCAGCCATCAAGGCTGCGCAGAAGGGCACAGCAGTAGAGCTTCCTCACGTATTCGTAGGCAGCGTAGAGCATGCCATCGCACACATCGAGGAGTCCATCCAGGGCAAGGTAGACGACAGATTCCTTCGCTGGTATGCAGTTAAGCTCTTCGAGCGTGATGAGAAGGTGCAGGAGGAGCTGAAGCTGGATTCCGCACTGGAGGCACACTTAGAGCAGCACATCAAGGACTGCGAGAAGGAACTGGATGACGATGCAGAGAGCATCATCACCAACCAGAGATATGCTTATATCAACAAGGTAGTAGAGAAGTCCGTAAAGAAGAAAGCCAGAAAAGACAATCTGACCGCTTCCGATAAGATCGACCGCATCGTGACCAACCGTATCCTGGCTCTGCCCATCTTCGTAGTGGTCATGACCCTGGTTTATTACATTTCCGTATCCACACTGGGTACGGTAGTGACAGACTGGACCAATGATACCCTCTTCGGTGAGTGGATCCAGCCGGCTGTACAGACCTTCCTGGAAAATGTGGGCGCCGCTGAGTGGGTGGTTTCCCTGGTAGTAGACGGTATCATCGGCGGTCTGGCAGCGCCTATCGGCTTTGCTCCCCAGATGGCTATCGTGTTCTTCTTCCTGTCCATCCTGGAGGACTGCGGCTACATGGCACGTGTTGCCTTCATCATGGACCGTATCTTCCGTAAGTTCGGTCTGTCCGGCAAGAGCTTCATTCCTTTCCTGATCTCCTCCGGCTGCGGCGTTCCCGGCATTATGGCCAGCCGTACCATTGAGAATGAGAAAGACCGCCGCATGACCATGATCACCACCACCGCGATCCCCTGCGGTGCTAAGCTTCCCGTTATCGCACTGATCGCAGGCTTTTTGATGGGCGGTGCATGGTGGATGGCTCCTCTGATGTACTTCTCCGGTATCATCATGGTTATCGTATGCTGCATCATCTTAAAGAAGACCAAGATGTTCTCCGGCGATCCGGCTCCCTTCGTTATGGAGCTTCCTCAGTACCACATTCCTTCCCTGAAGGGTGTTCTGCTTCATGTATGGGAGCGTGTATGGTCCTTCCTGAAGAAGGCTGGTACGATCCTGTTCGTATGCTGCGCTGTTATGTGGTTCCTGGGCAGCTTCGGTATTCAGGATGGCGTATTCGGATTAGTAGATACCGAGAGCTGCTTCCTGGCAGCCATCGGCCGTCCTCTTTCCTACCTGTTCATGCCCCTGGGCTTCGGTACCTGGCAGGCAGTGGCATCTTCCCTCAGCGGCTTCGTCGCAAAGGAAGGTATCGTCTCCACCATGGGCGTCCTGGCAGGCCTGGGCGAGGTAGAGGAATATGCAAACGACATGCATGCCGCATTTGCAGCATTCTTCCCCACCAGTATTGCAGCAGTATCCTTCCTGTTCTTTAACATGTTCGATTCTCCGTGCCTGGCAGCTATCTCCACCATGGCAAAGGAAATGGGCGACAAGAAGTGGATGGCATTTGCTCTTGTTTTCCAGAACGTAATGGCTTACTGTGTAGCCCTGATGGTTTACCAGATCGGCGGCCTTGTGACCGGCGAGGTGGCATTCTCCGCAGCTACCGTAGCAGCATTCATCGTGCTGGCCGTGATCCTGTACCTTCTGTTCCGTCCGGATCCGAACAAGAAGCAGGCATAAGAAACAAAGAAAACCGTTCTGACAGCGCCGGACGACACCCTGTGTGTCCGCAGGCAGAATACTGTCGGATCTGTAATAGATCTGTGATGATCCGCCTGCGGCGAATTTCCGTAAAAACGGGGATTCGCCCGGCGGCAAAGATAAATTCCATACAGTCCCGTGCGGTTTCCTTCCGGGACTGATGCAGAGAGCATCGGGCTGCATCAGCCTGTTTCAGACGGATGCGTGGAATTTACCTTTGCGGCTGATCGTCGGCTGGCATTGCACAGTCGAAAAGGAGGATACAATGAAGACAAATCTGACATTGAGCACGGCAGATGCTGTGGTGCTGGCGGTGATCGCTCTGCTGATCGTGGCAGCGGTATTTGTCATCGTTGGATTTTTCAAGGATAAGAAATAAGAAGTTTCATGTAAATTCATGGAAGCGCCGCAGCTAGGCTGCGGCATAACGAAAGTCTGCAGGAAATGAGGTGACAGGATATGTTTGGTCTGGTGTGGAATCTTCCTACGGTAATTGTATTCGCTGTCGTCTGCATTTTGCTGGCGCTGGCTATCCGCTATCTGATCAGAGAGAGAAAGCAGGGACACCTAAGCTGCGGCGGCAACTGCGGCGGGTGCGGCGGATGCACAGCCTGCCATGGCGGAAGCTGCGGCGGATGCGGAGGAAATCATACCGCATAGATTTAATTATGTCATTAAAAACAGATACCTGGACAGGCATCTGCAGAAAAGTGCCGCTTTTGCAGGGCACTTTTTATATAACCACAGGTTAGGCAAAACTAACCAAAGAAAGGAGAGTTTGAAAAAATTGCCTGATGGCATTTTTTTCAAACGCGAATTGATGCCGTATACGCCATCAATTCGTAACGAAAAGAAATGCCTTTGGGCATTTCTTTAGGAGAATCCGCCTTCGCGAATTCTCCTCACGGTGCCGCAATTAATTGCGGCACAGAAAGGAAAAAAATGAGTGTGGTCATCGTAGGCGGCAATGATTGTATGGTCAGGCAGTATATTGACCTTTGCGAGAAACACCAATGTGATGCAAAGGTCTTCACCCAGATGAAAAGCGGCTTGAAGAGAAAAGTAGGAAATCCGGATCTCATGATCCTCTTTACCAGCACCATGTCTCACAAGATGGTGCACTATGCGCTCAATGAGATCAAGGGACAGAATACCATCGTGGCCAGATCCCACTCCAGCTCCAAGAGTGCGCTGGAGAATATTCTGAAGCAGTATGCCGGGGAGGCCAGTGCATGACAGCGGGGGCAGAATCCACGGAGAACAGGATCTCTGTGCGGATCTCCTATCCCGTTTTTCCCGGTATTACCGTAGTATATGAGGAAACTGCGTCTCGGGACGTTCGGCCTGTCGGGAGTGAAGCGGGTGGCTGCGCTGGTGCAATGGACGAAAGCAGCGCAGAAGACTGCGTCTGTAAGATTGCCGGTGACAGAGAAAAAGCCGGCGCTCATGGATGCGGCGCAGGCGGTGAGGACAGCCGCATCTGTGTGATCAGATATTGCGACGAAGGCAGACTGGAATGCCGCTGCAGAAAGCAGTATGTCTATTTATCCGCGGGCGATCTGGCGATCTGCTGCGGGCAAAGAGAACAGGCCACAGCTTTTTCACCCCTGGGGACATACCGGGGCTACTCGGTACTGATCGATTTAAACGAAGCGCCGGAGAGCCTTTCCTCCTGCCTGGAGGGCGTCGATGTCTGTCCCGGGGATATTCCGGCGAAATTCTGCACAGACCGTCCCTGCTGCGTCCTGCGGGGAGAGGCCGGTATAGAGAGGATCTTTTCGGAGATGTACGGCGCAGAAGATGATAACCGGCAGGGATATCTCCGGCTGAAAGTGCTGGAACTTTTGCTGTATCTGCACAGCTGCACCAGAGAGGAGCCCCAGACCGGGCTTTCTGCCTCCCAGGTGGAGATCGCCAAGAGTGCCTGTCAGTATCTGACCCAGCGCATGGAGAGCAAGGTGACCCTGGAGGAGCTCTGCACGATCCTGCATGTATCCGGGACGCATCTGAAGAATTGCTTCAAGGGCGTGTACGGCATTTCCATTTATGCTTATATCCGCTCCCGGAAGATGCAGGCGGCGGCGGACACGCTGCTGAACACCGACAGCACCGTGCTGGAGGTGGCAGGACGCTACGGCTATGACAACGGAAGCAAATTCGCCAGGGCCTTCCGGGATGTGATCGGCATGACGCCCAGGGAATACCGGCGCAGATGCAGAGTGCTGACCTGCAAGCAGTCTATTCATAATTGAAATTGGCAGGTGTTAAACAGATACAAACGTAGTAAAATAAGAAAAAGCACTTGTATTTTTGAGAAATATGGTTAAGATTGTCATTTAAACAACAGAACAAACTCCCGGATACTATGGGAGGGATGGAGGCAGCTATGTTTAAGATCGAAAAAGAGACAGCACAGAAGATAGGACTTTTTGCAGGCGGCGTGCTTTTCGGCACAGCAGGTCTGTCTATTTTAGGAAGTAAGGATGCCAAGAAGGCTTATACACAGGTGACCGCAGCAGCACTGCGCGGAAAAGAGGCTGTGATGAAAAGAGCCAATATCATCAAAGAGAATGCCGATGATATCTATACGGACGCACAGGAAATCAACGAAAAGCGTGCAGAAGCTGAGGAAGCTGCTGTGGTTCCTGACGGCGCTGATTTTGATGAGAAATAAGCTTCGGCGGATCTTATAAGGACAAAGCACAGAGAAGGGAAATCACCGGATGGTGATTTCCCTTGTGTTGCTGTGTGTAGAGAGGCAAATATGAAGTGCAGAATTTTACATGATGCCCGGGGGTCGATCCGGGTTCATCTGGAAGCTCCCCGCATGACCCTGGAACAGGCCGATGTGGTGGAGTACTATCTGCGGGCACAGGAAGGTGTCACACAGGTAAAGGTTTATGACAGGACCGGCGATGCGGTCATCCGCTACAAGGGCTCTCGTGCGCAGATCCTCCGTGCACTGGCCCGTTTTTCATATGCGGACGAGCAAAATGCATCCCTGGTACCGGAACATACCGGCAGAGTATTAAACAGAGAGTACGAGGACAAGCTGGTCTTTCTGGTGCTGCGAAGAGTCTGCAACAAGCTCTTTTTGCCGGTGGGTGTGCGGGAAGTGATCACCGTCTGCAAATCCTGGCGCCATATTGCAAAGGGCGTCGGCTGCCTGATGAAAGGAAAGCTGCAGGTGCCGGTGCTGGATGCCACGGCCATTGCGGTTTCCGTGCTGCGCGGCAGCTTTGATACAGCCTCCTCGGTGATGTTCCTGCTGGATGTGGGAGATATTCTGGAGGAGTGGACACACAAGAAATCGGTGGATGACCTGGCCCGCACCATGTCTCTGAATGTGGATAAGGTCTGGATGAAGAGCCGGGAGAACGGCGTGGAAGTCCTGGTGCCGGTGAGCGAGATCCAGGCAGGGGACGAGATCGTCGTCCGCACAGGCAATATGATCCCTTTGGACGGCAGAGTGGCGGCCGGAGAGGCTACTATCAACCAGGCTTCCATCACCGGAGAATCCCTGCCGGTGCGCAAGTGCGCCGGAGACGTGATCTACGCCGGCACCGTGGTGGAAGAGGGCGAGTGCACGATTCAGGTGGAAAAGACCACCGGCGGCGGACGCTATGACCGGATCGTAAAGATGATCGAGGAGTCGGAGAAATTAAAATCTCAGACAGAGGATAAGGCCTCCCATCTGGCAGACAAGCTGGTGCCCTATACCCTGGGCGGCACCGTGCTGACCTATCTGCTGACCCGCAATGCCACCAAGGCGCTGTCTATCCTGATGGTGGATTTCTCCTGCGCCTTAAAGCTTTCCATGCCCATAGCAGTGCTCTCCGCCATGCGGGAGAGCAGTTTCTATCATATTTCCGTAAAGGGCGGTCGTTTCCTGGAGGCGGTGTCCGAGGCGGACACCATCGTCTTTGATAAGACCGGTACCCTGACCCACGCCACACCTCATGTGGCAGAGGTCATCACCTTCGGCGGCCATGAGGCCCCGGAGATGCTGCGGACAGCGGCCTGCCTGGAGGAGCATTACCCCCACTCCATCGCCAATGCCGTGGTGGAGGAGGCCAGAAAACAGGGGCTTCGCCATGAAGAGCGTCATTCCAAGGTGGAATACGTGGTGGCACACGGCATTTCCAGCATCGTGGACGGAGAGAAGGTGCTGATCGGCAGCTATCACTTCATTTTCGAGGACGAACACTGCACCGTGCCGGCAGGAGAAGAGGAGCGCTTTGATACACTGCCGGATGAGTATTCCCATCTGTATCTGGCCATAGCCGGAGAGTTGGCAGCCGTGATCTGTATCGAGGATCCCCTGCGGGAGGAGGCAAAAGATGTCATCCGCAGACTCCATGAGCAGGGCCTTTCCAAGATCGTCATGATGACGGGAGACAGCGAGCGCACCGCCAGAGCCGTGGCGGCAAAGGTCGGTGTGGATGAGTATTATTCCGAAGTGCTTCCGGAGGACAAGGCAGCTTTCGTATGCAGAGAGCATGAGGCAGGCCGCAAGGTCATCATGATCGGAGACGGCGTCAACGACTCGCCGGCTCTTTCCGAGTCCGATGCCGGCGTGGCCATCAGCGAGGGAGCAGCCATCGCCAGAGAAGTGGCGGACATCACCATTTCCGCCGATGACCTTTATACCCTGGTGGTGCTCAGAGAGATCTCCGATGCCCTGATGAAGCGGATCAACAGCAACTACCGCTTTATCATGAGCTTTAACCTGTTCCTGATCCTCATGGGCGTGGGCGGCATCATGGCACCCACCACGACAGCCCTGCTGCACAATATTTCCACCATAGGAATTTCTCTTAAGTCCATGACAAATCTTCTGGAAGAGGAGAAATAGGGGCGCACAGCATAGCGTCACAGCTGTGCAGAACGAGATACAAAATAATACGCAGCGGCAGTCAGACTGCGGCTTACAGAGGTGATTATGACACTGCAGCAGCTTCGCTACATCATAGAAATCGTAGAATCAGGATCCATCAGCACCGCAGCTTCCAGACTCTTTATTTCCCAGCCCAGCCTCTCCAAGGCGGTGGCGGAGGTGGAAAAGGAGATGGGGATCTCCATCTTTTACCGCAGCAACCGGGGTGTGATCCTCTCTGAGGAGGGGACCAGATTTCTCTCCTATGCCAGACAGGTGGTGGAGCAGGCGGATCTGCTGGAAGAGAAGTATAAGGCCGGTACGCCTGCCAGACGGGTCTTTGCCGTTTCCTCCCAGCACTACGCTTTTGTGGTCAATGCCTTTGTGGCGCTGGTGAAGGAGTACGGACAGAAAAAATACGAATTTACCCTGCGGGAGTCCAGAACCTTTGACATCATCGAAGATGTCCGGACCCAGCGCAGCGAGCTGGGAGTCCTCTATTTCAGCCGCTTTAACAGGGAAGTCCTGGCCCGTGCCATCGAAAATGCGGACCTGAAATTCACACCCCTGTTTACGGCCAGGCCCCACGTCTTCGTGAGCAGCAAGAATCCCATGGCTTCGCGGAAGAGCGTGACCCTGGAGGAACTGAAGGCCTATCCCCGGCTGACCTATGAGCAGGGCAATAATAATTCCTTCTTCTATTCCGAGGAACTCCACAGCACCCAGGAGAGTCCGAAAAATATCGTGGTGACAGACCGGGCGACCCTCTTTAATCTCCTCATCGGACTGGACGGCTATACCATTTCCTCCGGTGTACTCAGCACGGACCTGAACGGATCACAGATCGTCTCCGTGCCGTTGGAGAGCGACGAGTATATGGAGATCGGATATTTACAGGCATCCGATAGACCCCTCGGCAAGATGGCCGAGCTGTACGTGGAGCAGCTGAAATCCTATATTGACGGCACTGCGGCCGGCAGCCAGGCAGTACAATAGCGACAGAAGGATGAATTGTTGCTGCGATTCCCCGGACGGGATGTCTGCAAAATGGCAGCAGGACGGCTGTAAAGAAAACAATATCTGTTTAGCACCCATCTCAATTTTCCTTCGGAAAAACTCGATGTGGTTGGCCAGAGGCATTTCGTGCCTTGACAGGTGCTGATCAGATACAAAAGCGAAAGAACCGGCAGAGGACGAGAAATCCTCTGCCGGTTCTTTGTGTCTGAATGGAGCGGAAAGAGACAGGGGAAAAAGTAAAATGAGAATGTGAAGTTAGTAAAGACTAACTTTTACAGAAGTCACAGAGTCTGCATCCATGCAAAGCAGCTGCAGAAGGTGACGGGGAGGAACCTGTGTCAGAAGAAATGATCGTGGAAAACTGTTCTCCAACGCTGGCGGGACTAAAGACTGCCAATCTGTTTGCCTGCGACTATGACACACAGGAATCCCTGCGCCGACAGATACGATCCTTTAACCGCACTCTGGTGCCGAAAGGACTGTGCATGCTGCCCCTGCAGATGAAGAATCACAGAGCCCTTATTTACATCTATCGGCCCGGCCGCCTGAAGGCAGACCTGTCGGATACAGAGACAGAAAACCTGCTGGCGCAGTTCGGATATCCGGCCGGAAATCCTAACCAGTGCGTGGCCAGACTCATAGGCCGCCTGGAAAAGTGCGAAGACTTTCCCCACGAGATCGGCCTGTTTCTGGGATATCCCCCGGAAGATGTGCGGGGGTTTATCGAGCAGGGAGCGGCGAACTGTAAATATGCAGGCTTCTGGAAAGTCTACGGAGATGAGGAGAAGGCCAGAAAAACCTTTACCTTATACCGGCGCTGCATGGCAGATTACCGGATGCAGTGGGAAAAAGGAAAGAGCGTGGAGAAACTCGCGGTGAAACAATAAGATGGAGGAAAAGTTTGAGAGAAATACCTGATGGCATTTCTCTCAAACTCCATGGATGCCGCGGGCGTCATCCATGGGGATCACATCGGAGAATTCGCCTTCGCGAATTCTCCTCGTGCAGCCGCTGCAAGGCAGCGGCATAAGGAGGGAAAATGAAACTAGCAGATCTTCTTACAGGGCTTACGTATCGGATTCAGAATGTGCAGGGGGAATATGTGACGGGGGAGGACGAGCTGCGGCGCGTCCTGGCCGCAGAGGTGGCGGATATCACCAATGACTCCCGGCACATTGTGCCCGGAGGACTTTTCTTCTGTATATGCGGCGCCAACAGCGACGGCCATGCCTTTGCAGGTCAGGCACTGGAAAAGGGCGCAGCGGTGCTGGTGATCCAGAAGGATGTGGATCTGGCGGATTATAAGCCGCAGGAAGGCACTGCGGCGCCGATCCTGGTGCGGGTAGAGGATACCCGGTATGCCATGGCCTTTATTTCCGCCGCCTGGTTCGGTCATCCCGCCGAGGAGATGAAGATCATCGGCATCACCGGCACCAAGGGAAAGACCACTACCACATATCTTATAAAGAGTATTCTGGAAAAGGCCGGCTACAAGGTGGGCCTAATCGGCACCATCGAGACGATCATCGGAGATGAGCACATTCCCTCGCAGAATACCACCCCGGAATCCCTGGTGCTGCAGCAGAGCTTTCGGAAGATGGCGGATGCAGGGATGCGGGCCGTGGTGATGGAGGTCTCCTCCCAGGCTTTGATGCTGCACCGCACCCAGGGCTTTGTCTTTGATCTGGGTATCTTTACCAATATCTCACCGGACCATATCGGCCCCAATGAGCACAATAGCTTTGAGGAATACATGGCCTGCAAGGGACTGCTCTTTAAGCAGTGCCGGCAGGGTATCGTCAACGGAGATGACGAGAACTGGCAGAATGTGACAAAGGGTCATACCTGCAATCTGGAGACCTATGGCTTCGGGGAGGACAATGACCTGCGGGCGGCCAATACAGAGCTGATCCACAAGCCCGGCGAGCTGGGCGTGGCCTTCGATGTACAGGGGCTGATGGATTTCCATGCGCAGGTACAGTCTCCCGGACGTTTCAGCGTATACAATGCGCTGTGCGCCATCGCCGTCTGCCGTCACTTTAACGTGCCGGTGGAAAAAATCCAGGAGGCATTGCTGGCAGCCCATGTAAAGGGTCGTATCGAAATGGTAAAGGTCAGCGATGACTTTACCTTGATGATCGACTACGCACACAATGCGGTCTCTCTGGAGAGTCTTTTGTCCACGCTGCGGGAGTATGAGCCGCATCGGCTGGTATGCCTCTTTGGCTGCGGCGGCAACCGCTCGAAGCTGCGCCGCTATGAGATGGGAGAGATCTCCGGCAAGCTGGCGGATCTGACCATCATCACCTCGGATAATCCCCGTTTTGAAAAGCCGCTTGACATCATCGCGGATATTGAGACCGGCATGAAGAAGACAGAGGGCGCCTATGTAAAGATCCCGGACCGCAAGGAAGCCATCCGCTATGCCATCGATCATGGTGAGAAGGGGGATATCATCATCCTGGCCGGCAAGGGGCACGAGGATTATCAGGAGATCGAGGGAAAGAAATATCCCATGGATGAGCGTGTGCTCATCGCAGAAATCCTGGCAGAGAAGGCCGGCGCAGGGCAGCAGTAAGCTGCCGGGATCTGCGTAGGCCGGACCGCCGGGAAAGCTGCATGCCCATAGTCCTGCAGGAGAGATCCGGGGATTGGGTAGGAGAGGTTCATAAATTTGACCTCGGTATCATGGAACAGAACAGTATGCGGCAGAAAGGGGGAGACAGTTTTCACAGTTATGCAGAAATATGCAGAAATTATCATAGATATTTCCCATGAAAAACTGGATCACCCCTTCACATACCGGATCCCGGAAGAGCTTTTAGGAAAGCTGGCGCCGGGAGACCTGGTGGAGATTCCCTTCGGGCAGGGAAACAAGCGCCGTACAGGCTATGTAGTCGCTCTCACGGACAGATGCAGCTGCGAACCGTCTCTGGTCAAGGAAATCCTGGCAGCGCCCGGACAGCACGCGCCCACCGAGCAGGGAAAGGCGTTGGAGCTGGCAGACTGGATGCGCCGCCGGTACGGCTCCACCATGATCACGGCCTTAAAGACCGTGCTGCCGGTGCGCCATGCCAGCAAACCGCTGGAAAAAAAGGAAATACGCCTCCTCCTTAGTGAAGAGGAGGCCGCCGCGAAGTGCGAATTTTACAGAAAAAAGCACCAGACCGCCAGAGAGCGGCTGCTGGAGAGTCTGCGCAGGACACCCTGCCAGCCCTATGAACTGGTGACAAAGCGCCTCCACATCAGTGCGCAGACCTTGCGGGCCATGAAAGAGGACGGCGTGCTGGCAATCGATGTGGAAAAGTCCTTACGAAATCCCGCTGCCTGTGTAAAAGCAGAGCAGAAACCAATCGCTTTAAGCCCGGAGCAGGAGGAAGCAGTGCAGTCTGTCTGCCGGGATCTGGACGAGGGAAAGAGCACCACCACATTGCTGTACGGCATTACGGGAAGCGGCAAGACGGAGGTATATATCGCCGTCATCGAGCATGTGATCTCTCTGGGGCGGCAGGCGGTGATGCTGATTCCGGAGATCGCCCTGACCTACCAGACGCTGCTTCGCTTTTACCGGCATTTCGGGGACAGGGTCTCGGTCCTGCACTCCGCCCTTTCCGAGGGAGAAAAGGCAGATCAGTTTGAAAGGGCCAGGAGAGGGGAGATCGATGTGATCATCGGCCCCCGCTCCGCGCTGTTTACGCCTTTTCCCGATCCGGGCATCATCGTCATGGACGAGGAGCACGAAAACAGCTACAAAAACGAGAATATGCCCAAGTACCACACCAGGGAAGTGGCGGAGCATATGGCAAAGCGAAACGGCGCCTGCCTGCTGCTTGGTTCCGCGACGCCCTCCCTTGGCACCTATTATCAGGCCATGCAGGGACGGTACCGGCTCTGCCGCCTTCAGAGGCGCCTGACCGGCGGCACCCTTCCCCAGGTACAGATCGTAGATCTGCGTCAGGAGCTGAAAGAGGGGAATCGCTCCATCTTTTCCCGGAGCCTGCAGGATCTGATCATCGACAGACTGGCCAGACGGGAGCAGGTGATCCTGTTCTTGAATCGAAGGGGCTTTGCCGGCTTTGTTTCCTGCCGGTCCTGCGGCCATGTGCTCAAGTGTCCCCACTGCGATGTGGCCCTGACCCAGCACGGCAATACCAGGATGGTCTGCCATTACTGCGGCTATGAACAGCCACTGGCCAGGCACTGTCCGGAATGCGGCTCCCAGGCTATCTCGGGATTTCGCGCCGGCACAGAGCAGGTGGAGCAGATGCTGGGCAGAGCCTTTCCGGATGCCAGAGTGCTGCGCATGGATGCGGACACCACCCGGAAAAAGGGAGACTATGACAAAATCCTCTCCGCCTTTGCCAACGAGGAGGCGGATATCCTCATCGGCACCCAGATGATCGTGAAGGGTCACGATTTTCCCAATGTGACGCTGGTGGGGATCCTCTGCGCGGATCTCTCGCTCTACGGCAATGATTACCGGGCGGCGGAGCGGACCTTTCAGCTGCTGACCCAGGCTGCCGGCCGGGCGGGAAGAGGAAAGCGGCCGGGAGAGGTGGTCATCCAGACCTATCAGCCGGAGCACTACAGCATCCGCCATGCGGCGGCCCAGGATTATGAGGGCTTTTACAGGGAGGAAATGCAATACCGTTCCCTGATGCTCTATCCGCCGGTATGGCACATGCTGGCGATCCAGATCCAGGGAAAGGATGAGGATACGGCTTTGGGCATGGCGAATCACCTGCGGGCACTCTTTGAAAAGGCAAAGATGCAGCAAAAGGAGATGACAGAAGCTGAAAAGGCAAAGACGCAGCAGGATGGGACAGCAGAACGCGGGGACAGTAAGACCTCCAGGACCGTGGTATTGGGACCGGCGCCTGCCTCGCTTGGCCGCGCCCGGGACTTTTATCGATTTGTCATCTATGTAAAAGATCAGAAATATGATACACTCATTGAATGGAAAGACAGAGCGGAGCAGGCAGTAAAGGAAGCGCGCTTTTCCAAAGACGTGCAGGTACAGTTTGATTTTGACCCTGTCAATCCATTTTAGAACAGGCGCCGGGGCGTATTTTTCGCAGATCATCCCGGTGCAGCTGCGGCAAAGCGCAGCTTAGAAAGGCAGTTATGGCAATCAGAAATATCAGAGAAATAGGAGATCCGGTCCTTGCCAAAAAGGCAAAGCCGGTAAAGGAGATGACACCGAAGATCAGGGAGCTGATCGAGGATATGCTGGAGACCATGTATGAGGCCAACGGCGTGGGACTGGCAGCACCGCAGGTGGGAATCTTAAAGCGTATCGTGGTCATCGATGTATCCGAAAATCAGGATGAGCCCATAGTGCTCATCAATCCGGTGGTGACAGAGTCCAGCGGAGAGCAGACCGGCATGGAGGGGTGTCTGAGCGTGCCCGGCAAGGTGGGGCAGGTGACGAGACCGAACTATGCCAGAGTACAGGCATTTGACCTTGACATGGAGCCCATAGAGGTGGAGGGGAGCGAGCTGCTGGCCAGAGCACTCTGCCACGAGACCGATCATCTGGACGGTCATCTCTATGTAGAGCTGGTGGAAGGGGAGCTGCAGGATGCAGAGCCCGCCGAAGAGGCAGAGGAATAAGGTGTAAGTTTGAAAGAAATGTCTGATGGCATTTCTTTCAAACTCCATGGATGCCGCAGGCGTCATCCATGGGGATCCTATCGGAGAATTCGCCTTCGCGAAATTCTCCTCAGGCTGCCGC
>CAVKQI010000026.1:0-2040 GCA_963658405.1 bacterium
GCCAAATAAATTTGCAAAAATGGGCTCGTTAATGCAAGCATTACTCGCACATTTTTTGCAAATTTGCTTGGCTCTGAATAGTTACATTATATCGGAGAATTCGCCTTCGCGAAATTCTCCTCACGTTTCCGCAGTAAACTGCGGAAGGAAGAAGAAAGAAGAAAAAATGAAAAACCAGCACAGTGGATTAGGCTGCGCTGGTTCTTCGTTGGAGTATTGTGGGGTATCATTAAAGTAAAGAAGTGACGGGTTGGGTTTCACTTCCTCGCTGTAACGACCGTATTTCTCGGTCTGGAAATGGAGGATGTGCCTTTGGACTGTAAGGCCTCCTGATTTCCCTGCAGTATACTGCTCTCATCCACACCTGCTGCCTTTGTACTGTTTGCAAAGGCCGGCGTGCTCACTGCGAACTGTCCGTTTCTTACGTATACGACTGTCATGTCAGACTGCTCTGTGTCTGTCACAGTGATCACAATGCCGTAAATCGTCTCATCATAGGTGACGCCGCTGTCATTGCCGATTCGCTGCACCATCGTATAATGGTAGCTGCCCGGCTTGTCAAAATGCAGCGCATCGAAGGTCACGATGCCGCCCTGATTGGTCTGTTCCTGCAGCACATTTCCCACTGCGTCTCGCAGACAGACACGAAATCTGCCGTCTGCCGGTACATTTCCGTCCATGGTCACTGCAGCGGTGAGCGTGATCGATGCGGCATCCTCTGCCTGCTTTACTGCTGTTATGCCGGCTTTCTGGGTGTTACCGTTTTTCCCAGCCTCCGCATGCGCCGTCATGGGCTGCGAGGAAACCAGCATCAGCGAACAGAGAGCGACAAGGCTCATCTTTTTCGTCTTTAATTTTCTGAACTTCATATCTGTAAAACCTTATAGAACTTTGAAAAAATCATAAAGCGTATGCGTATCTGAAGATACGTTTGTGATGCTATTTTATCAGATTCCCCGCATCTCACATCACACAAAAGTATTAAACTGCTTCCTTCTTTACCCCATCTTAACAGTAATTTTCGTAAGTCCTGCAGACAGTCTCCTGCCGCAGGACTTCTAATGTCTTACAAACGGCGTATACCTTCCCAGCAAAGAATCGCCGCATCCACCGGAAGGATCTTGGACAGATATTTATCCGCCAAAGCCACCGGAGAAGGCGTGGAAACGCCGCGCCGTCTGGAAGCATCCGCCAGAGACCAGCGCACCACGCTCTTCATGCGGGAAGAGAGAGGAAAATGTCTGACCGCCGAGGGAGATGCCTTTTCCTGTGCCACCGGAATGAACTCCGTATCCTTCACCCAATAGGGGCAGACCGCCGTCACATAGACCTTTTTCTTTAACAGCTCTGCCCGCAGGGAGCGGCTGTAGCTGATCAGAAAGGCCTTGCTGGCGCCGTATACGCCCAGGCCGGGCAGAGGCTGGAAGCCCGCTGCCGAGCAGATCTGCAGGATATGACCGCCCTTTTTCATATAGGGGATCGTCAGTTGGGTGATGTCTACCACGGCCTTGTCATTCAGCAGGATCATATTGTCCAGGTCTTTTCGGGAAAGGTCCTTATTTTCGCCGATCTTGCCAAATCCGGCGGCATTGATGAGCCATGTCACCTTCGGCTTTTCTGTCCGCAGCTTTTCCTCGTAGGCCTGCAGCGCCTCCTCCTTCAGCAGATCCAGGGACAGAATGGTTATTTTCAGTTCCGGTCTTATCTTTTTCAGTTTCCTGCCCAGCTGTTCCATTCTCTCCTGTCTTCTGGCGATGAGCCAGACCTGTGCAAGGTCCTCCTTCTGCACCAGCTGTCTTGCATATTCCATGCCCAGGCCGCTGGAAGCGCCTGTGATGATCGCAGTTGCCATGTGTTTTCCCCTTTCTTTTATCTCCCTCGTCCGGCTGAATTGTGAACTGTAAACTTCTGTTATTTTTTTACAATAGCTTTTCTTTATGCACTATTGTACAACAAATTCTTTTGATGTACACTGAAAACGTGAATAAAAATTCACGAGAAAGATAACGTATCAGATAGTGTATATTAAGTTCACAACCC
>CAVKQI010000026.1:2124-24438 GCA_963658405.1 bacterium
ACCAACAGAATACCCTCCTGCAGGCCGCCATCCGGGAATTTGCCGACAAAGGCTACGAGCGCGCCAGCATCAGCGCCATCGCCCGCCGGGCCGGCGTCAGCGTCGGCGTGATTTACAAGTATTATGAGGACAAAGCCGCCCTCTTTCTGGCCTGTGTCAGGATCAGCCTGGAGCCGCTCCACAAAGCCCTGCAGGATCTGATCAGCGGGAATGCCCCTATAGAGGACAGTCTGGATACCATCATCCAGACCCTGATCAGGCACTCCCGGGAACATCGGGAAGTCAACCGGATGTATCACGAGATCACCGGCAATTCCGCGCATCGGCTGAGCCGTGCCCTATCCCGGGAGATCGAAGAGATGTCCTCCCAGGTCTACACGGAGCTGATCCGCAAGGCCAAGACAGAAGGAAAATGCCGTCCGGATGCAGACCCCCGGCTCTTTGCCTTCTTTATAGATGATCTGTTTATGATGCTGCAGTTTTCCTACAGCTGTGATTATTATCGGGAAAGACTGAAGCTCTACGGCGGTGAGGATATTCTGGATGACGATGAGAGGATTGCCGCGCAGCTGCGCAGTTTCCTGACCGGCGCTCTGGGGCTTAAATCCTGAGAGCAGAAAGGAAGGTGTCTATGCATCAATATGTGATTGCCTATGATGTGGGAACCACCGGTATCAAAACCTGTCTCTTTTCCCTGGACGGCGGCATTGCCCTCCGGGGCGGAAGCTATGCCTCCTATCCCCTTTACATTCTGGAGAACGGCGGGGCCGAACAGGATGCGGATGAATGGTGGGCGGCCATGTGCTCCACCACGAAGGATCTGCTCGATAAGACAGGTGTACCCAAAGAAGAGGTCCTGGGCATCAGCTTCTGTTCCCAGATGCAGGGTCTTGTGCTGGTAGACAAAGAGGGGCACGCCCTGCGCCGTCCCATGAGCTACATGGATCAGCGGGCCGCCGACACCTTTGCCCGGAACGCGGGAGGAGGCATTCGGATCTCCGGTCTGGGCATCGGCAAGCTCCTGCCCTGCCTTCTGGATACCACAGCCGCTCCCACCAGTGTCAAGGATCCCATCTGGAAATATCTCTGGGTCAAGGAACATGAGCCGCAAGTTTACGCCAAAGTCTACAAATGGCTGGACGTCAAGGAGTACCTGATCTGTCGGGCCAGCGGCGCCTTCGTCATGACCAGAGACTCCGCCTACTCCACTTTCCTGTATGATACGAGAAAAGGAAAATGGTGCTGGAATCAGCATTTATGCGATCTCTTCGGTGTGGATATACGCCACCTGCCCGAGGTCATCGACTGCAGCCAGGCAGCCGGCACTCTGACAGAGTCTGCGGCCGCCGAGCTCTCTCTTGCCCCCGGCACCAAAGTCTTCGGAGGCGGCGGGGATGCCACTCTCATCGGCATCGGCGCCGGCTGTACCAAGGTAGGGCAGACCCACATCTATTCCGGCACCTCCGGCTGGGTCTCCACCATCACCGACCGGCAGAAGGTAGACATCGTCTCCATGATCGCTGCCGTGGTGGGCGCCCGGGAAGGCACTTTTAATTACTTTGCCGAAATGGAGACCGCCGGCAAGTGCTTTGAGTGGGTCAAGGAACATCTGGCCTTAGACGAGATCGGCATTTATCTGAAAAAGCAGACGGTGGCCGAGGGGGAGGAGGCCGTATACAAGAGCCTCTACGACTATCTCAGCGACACCGTGCAGAAGGCTCCTCCGGGCTGCGGGGGACTCATCTTCACACCCTGGCTTCACGGGAACCGCTGTCCCTTTGAGGACCCCTACGCCACCGGCATGTTCTTTAACATCCGTCTGGAGACCGGAAAGACGGAAATGCTCCGGGCCGTTCTGGAGGGCATCTGCTATCATCTGCGCTGGATGCTGGAATGCTCGGAAAAGAAGGTTCCGGCCAGTGAGAAGATCCGCTTCGTGGGCGGCGGCGCCCTCTCCCCTGTGACCTGTCAGATCCTGGCAGATATCACCGGCAGGACCATAGAGACCGTGGATCATA
Source organism: bacterium (assembly GCA_963658405.1). Classification (GTDB taxonomy): domain Bacteria; phylum Bacillota; class Clostridia; order Lachnospirales; family Lachnospiraceae; genus CAG-791. The sequence goes on from CAVKQI010000026.1 coordinate 4,143, forward strand.
CGCAGGATGTGGGTGCCATCGGTGCCGCCATGATCGCCGGCATAGGACTGGGTGTCCTGCCCTCTCTCGAGGAAGCGGGCGCAATGATCCAGCCCTCCCGGACCTATCAGCCTGATACCGCCAATCATGCGGTCTACGACAAATACTACGCTGTCTTTAAGCAGCTGCATAAAAGTAATCAGAAACTGTTTAAGATGGCGAATGTATAGATTCTCCGACCAAATCACCTGTCTTCAGAAAGGAGCACTTCTATGCAAGAAGAAAAAGCAAGGCAGCTTGTGGCGGACACAGGCAGAGTCCTGCTGGAAAAAGGTCTGGTGGCCAGGACCTGGGGAAATATCAGCTGCCGGGTATCTGAGGATACCTTCGCCATTTCCCCCAGCGGTTTGGGCTATGAAGACATGCAGGCGGATGATGTCCCCCTTTACCATGCCGCAGACGGCACCTGGGTAGGCTCCCGCAAGCCCTCCAGCGAGAAAAAGATCCATGCTGCCGCGTATGCGCTGTATCCGGATGTGCAGGCCGTGATCCATACTCACCAGGATTACGCCACAGCCATGAGCCTTACCGGCGCCGGCGATCTGCGCTTTACCCCGGAGGAAAAAAAGCTCCTGGGCCGGATCCCCACCGCCGCCTATGGTCTTCCGGGCACAGACCGTTTGAAAAATAATGTGGAAGCAGCCCTTAAAAGAGGCGCGCGGATCGTATTGATGGCCCATCACGGCGCGCTGATCCTGGGTACGGACATGGAGGACGCTCTCCGGAAGGCCCAGATGCTCGAGCAGGTATGCCGCCGGCGCATCAAAGCCGTCCTGAAGGCACAGCGCTATGAGCCCATCTCCGGAAAGCTCCGCTTTGATGTAAACGTATTAGGTCCCTACACCATGCTGGTAAAGGACGACAATATCCTCTATGCCGCCGAACACGGTGGATTTCACGCCCAGCTCGATGACATAGCCCAGATGCTGGGAGAGCGACTCTCCTGCGCGGAAAACCGACACCGCAGCGTCAGCGCAGCCCTGCGTCACACCGATGCGGTCCTGGTAAAGGACGTAGGCTGCGTCATCAATGCAAAGACAGCGGATGACGCCCAGGCTCTCGCCATCCTCGTGGCCAAGGCCTGCATGGTCCGCAGATATACGGATGCCCTGTATATCCGCAATGATCTGTCCGGCTTTGACTGCCTGCTGATGGAGGCGGTCTTTAAGATGAAATATGCCAAGCAGAAGAAGAAATGATCTCCTGCCGCAGCCAACCACTAAGGAGAGGGGGCGACTGCCATGTCTGCCAAAAGCAAGGAAACACTTCGCGTTGTCAAATTCGTTTTATTTTCCATCTCTGCCGGTGTCATAGAGATTGCCGCTTTTTCGCTGCTCAATGAACTGGCGGGATGGCCTTACTGGCCCTGTTATCTCATCGCGCTGGTGCTTTCGGTTCTCTGGAACTTTACGCTGAACCGCAAATTCACCTTCCAGTCTGCCAACAATGTGCCTGCTGCCATGCTCAAGGTCGCTCTGTTCTACGCCGTCTTCACGCCGGCCAGCACCTGCATCGGCAATTACCTGGCAGAGAGCCTTTCATGGAATGCTTACCTGGTCACGCTGCTGAACATGGCCTGCAACTTTGTCCTGGAATACGTCTATGACCGTTTCGTCGTATTCGGCCAGAGTCTTGATACCAACGAACGCGCACAGAAAAACAAATAAAAAGTTTAAAAGAAATGTCCGATGGCATTTCTTTCAAACTCGAATTGATGCCGTAAACGTCATCAATTCGGGATCATATCAGGGAATTCGCCTTCGCGAAATTCCCCTCACGCCGCCGCTGCAAAGCAGCGCAGAAATGTAAGAAGAATGGAGGTTACAATGAATAACTGTGGAATTTCCAGATGGGACAATCCGAAAAAGATCAACCGCAAACTGAAGGTGCTGACCAGTCAGCCCATCTGGGAGGTGGATGATGACTATTATGAGAAAGTCCTGAAATACTTCGATGAGAAGTGCGCCGCTTCCAAGGCTGTCTATGAGGAGGCCAAGGATTATATCCCCGGCGGCGTCCAGCACAATCTGGCTTTCAATAAGCCCTTCCCCATCTGTATGGCCAAGGCAGAGGGCGCTTATCTCTATGATAAGGACGGCAACCAGTACATCGATTTCCTCCAGGCCGGCGGTCCCACCATCCTGGGCTCCAACTACGAGCCTGTCCGGAAAAAGGTCCTGGAACTCCTGGAGGAATGCGGTCCCGTCACCGGTCTGCTCCATGAGTCCGAGCTGATGCTGGCCAAGGAGATCAACAAACACATGCCCCACGTGGAAATGTTCCGTATGCTGGGCTCCGGCACCGAGGCCTGCATGGCTTCTCTCCGTATCGCCCGCATCGCCACCGGCAAGAAGCGGATCATCAAGATCGGCGGCGCCTACCACGGCTGGTCCGATCAGCTGGTCTACGGCCTGAAGATCCCCGGATCCAGAGCATTGCTGGAGTCCCACGGTATCCCCGGCAGCTGCTACGGCACCACGGATGAGTGCCGTCCCAATGACCTGAATATGCTCGAAGAAATCCTGAAGATCAACCGCATGAAGGGCGGCACCGCTGCTGTCCTGGTAGAGCCCTGCGGACCGGAGAGCGGCACCAGACCGATCTCCAAAAACTACAACAAGGGCGTCCGGGAGCTCTGCGACCGCTACGGCGCGCTGCTGATCTTTGATGAAGTGGTCACCGGCTTCCGTGTAGGTATCGGCGGCGCGCAGGAATACTTTGATGTCGTGCCGGATCTGACCATCTTCGGCAAGATCATTGCCGGCGGTTATCCCGCAGCCGGCGGTGTAGGCGGCAAGAGAGAATACGCGGAGCTCATGGCGGCAGGTCTTGCGACCGGCAAGCACAGAGCCTACGTAGGCGGCACCTTGGCTGCCAATCCGCTCTCCTGCGTGGCCGGCACTGCAGCCATCCGCGAGATCGCAGCCACCAACGCCTGCGAGAAGGCCGGCAAAATGGGCGACCGCATCACCGACGGCCTCAAGGAACTCATCGATCGCTACGGTCTTCCCTATGTAGCTTACAACCAGGGCTCCATCTGCCACCTGGAGTGCACCGGCGCCATGAGCTTTGACTTCTCCTCCCTGAGCTTTGCCAAGTCTGCTCTGAATATTCTGAAGTACAAGGATATGATGTATGTCCGCAAGGATTCCATGGAGCGCATGGGTGCTGCTTATATGGCCAACGGTCTGGTGACACTGGCCGGTTCCCGGCTCTATACTTCCATGGCGGATACGCCGGAGATCATCGACGAGGCATTGAACCGCTTCGAGGAAGTGTTCAAGCACGTGAAGAAGACGGATAAGGGTCTGGTATAACACAGGAGAAACTGTTCACATTATATATACCCGGACGCCGGCCGAGGGGCGGGTCCTGTCGGCGATGTCCGCTTGGGGACGCCTCTCGGTCGGCTGGATTGTGAAACAGAATGTCAATTTTCTCTGAAATCAGCAAATAAACGAAAAAGATCCGGCTTCCCAATGGGAAGTCGGATCTTTTTATGTACAAACTTATAACTGCGGGCCTGCAGCAACTAATGCCTTGCCTGCCTCGTTGCCTTCGTACTTTGCGAAGTTCTTGATGAATCTCTTTGCCAGATCTTCTGCCTTGGTGTTCCACTCAGCAGCATCTGCATAGGTGTCGCGAGGATCCAGGATAGCGGGATCTACGCCGGGCAGCTCGGTGGGAACCTCGAAGTCGAAGTAAGGGATCTTCTTGGTGGGAGCCTTCAGTACATCGCCGCTTAAGATAGCGTCGATGATGCCGCGGGTATCCTTAATGGAGATACGCTTGCCGGTGCCGTTCCATCCGGTGTTTACCAGATAAGCCTTAGCGCCGCTCTTCTGCATCTTCTTAACCAGCTCCTCTGCATACTTGGTAGGATGCAGCTCCAGGAATGCCTGGCCGAAGCAAGCGGAGAAGGTAGGAGTAGGCTCGGTGATGCCGCGCTCTGTACCTGCTAACTTAGCTGTGAAGCCGGACAGGAAGTAGTACTGGGTCTGCTCAGGTGTCAGGATGGAAACCGGAGGCAGTACGCCGAATGCATCAGCGGACAGGAAGATCACGTTGTCAGCAGCAGGACCTGCAGAAATGCCGTTGACGGTGGAAGCGATCTTCTCAATGTGGTTGATCGGATAAGATACACGGGTATTCTCGGTAACGCTCTTATCGTCGAAGTCGATCTTGCCTGCAGCATCCAGAGTTACGTTCTCCAGAAGAGCATCTCTCTTGATGGCATTGTAGATATCGGGCTCGGACTCCTTGTCAAGGCCGATAACCTTTGCATAGCAGCCGCCCTCTAAGTTGAAGACGCCGTTGTCATCCCAGCCGTGCTCGTCATCGCCGATCAGCAGACGCTTGGGATCGGTGGAAAGGGTGGTCTTACCTGTGCCGGACAGACCGAAGAAGATAGCGGTGTGCTTACCTTCCATATCGGTGTTAGCGGAGCAGTGCATGGAAGCCATGCCCTTTAAAGGCAGGTAGTAGTTCATCATGGAGAACATACCCTTCTTCATCTCGCCGCCGTACCAGGTATTCAGGATAACCTGCTCCTTGGAGGTGATGTTGAAGGCTACGCAGGTCTCGGAATTCAGGCCCAGCTCTGCATAGTTGTCAACCTTTGCCTTGGAAGCATTGTAAACGATGAAGTCAGGCTCGAAGTTTGCCAGCTCTTCCTCGGTGGGACGAATGAACATGTTGGTAACAAAGTGAGCCTGCCATGCAACCTCAACGATGAAACGAACGGCCATTCTGGTATCAGCGTTAGCGCCGCAGAATGCATCTACTACGTACAGCTTCTTGCCGGAGAGTTCCTTCTTTGCCAGCTCCTTGACAGCTGCCCAGGTCTCCTCGGTCATGGGATGGTTATCATTCTTGTACTCGTCGGTGGTCCACCATACGGTATCCTTGGAATTCTCATCTACTACGATGTACTTATCCTTGGGAGAACGGCCGGTGTAGATACCTGTCATAACGTTAACAGCGCCCAGCTCACTCTCCTGGCCCTTCTCGTAGCCTTCCAGGTCAGCCTTGGTCTCCTCTGCAAATAATGTTTCATAGGAAGGATTGTGAACGATCTCTGTGGTTCCTGTGATGCCATACTTTGTTAAATCAATAAGTGCCATCTTCAAAGTTCTCCTCTTCTTCTGTATTATTTATCTTCAAAAGCCGTATTTACGGGCTTTGAGACATCCGTCACCATCCAATTATACATGAATACCGGTTAAAATCAACCTGCAGAAAATGAAATGATTGTAAAATCCCTATAAAAACAGGCCTTGGAACGCTTTTTGAAAATTTTACAGGATCTTAACGGTTTTGTTTTCCGGCTCTTTAAATACCTCTGTCCGGAAGGATCTGCCGGATTTTTTCCCGGAGCACTTCGGCCGCCAGGGCATGCGCTGCCGGGCCGGGATGCTGTCTGGAGCCCACCGTCTTGGCATTGGTCAGGGGCAGCTTTACCGCCTCCAGCTGTCTGTCGCCGGATTCCTTCTTATAAGCATCGATGGCCGCTGTGACCATATCATCCAGCAGGATATCCATCATGCCGTGGCACCAGAGGATATAGGCATCCGGATTTTTTTCCCGCAGCAGACGGATGAAGTCCACCGCGCTGTCCACCACATGCTGCGCGTCCTCTTTATTCGGATTGCCCTCTTCGTCCAGGCGCATCTTGTGGACTTTTCCTGTGTCCGGATCCGTAAAAGGTGCTTCCTTGAATCCGCAATAGTCGTTAGTCCCCAGATTCACCACGATCACATCCGGCTGCCAGCTCTCAAAATCCCATTCCTGCTGTACGCCCAGCGCCCTGTTTCTCTCTCCGGTCAGAATGCCGCAGACCTTTGTATAGTAAGGAGGCAGGGCATGGCGCAGGTCATTGTCCCAGCCGGAGTACAGGCCCCAACCGCTCTCGGAAACGATATGAAAGTCCGCATCAAAGGCTTTGGATACCCGGAAGGGATAGGCGGGGCATACCGACATAAAGGAGGGCACCCAGTCCATGTCCTTTCTGGCTCCCACAGTGCCCTCTCCGCAGGTGATGCTGTCCCCGATAAATTCAAAGCGGTAGGTATTCCGGGCTATAGGAAGGAATTCCCCATCGAAATACAGCGCCTTTACCAGCAGATACTGGACCGGATCCTCGTGCATGGCCTGGGTCTCCCGCAGGATCTGCACGTGTTTGCACTCCTCCGGGTTCATCCCCCGGAAGACGCAGATCCGTGAAGTCCCCTTCTGCACCATCTGTCTGGCGATCGGCTCTCCGTTGAGCAGGATGCAGATCCAGGCCTCATACAGGTCATAATCGGATTCCAGCTCGATCCAGAGTTCGCTCCCCTTCGCCTTTAATTCGAAGCCCGAACCGGTCCAGAAAAGGGCAATGCTGTCCGGCTGCTCCGCCGTGCGGCCGTAGATGTGTAGATTTTTGACTTCTTTTATCGGGTATTTTTTTAAATTTGTCATTTTGACCTCCATGCCGCTGCTCTGCAGCGGCAGCCTGAGGAGAATTTCGCGCAGGCGAATTCTCCGATAGGATACCGCTGTTTTACAGCGGCAGCCTATTCTTTTCCCAGCAGTGCCTGATAGACATCCCGGCGGCTCATGCCTCTGTCGGCGCCGGCCTGCTTCATGGCTTCCTTGCGGGAGAGACCCTTCTTTTCATACATGGCCACATGCTCTTCCAGAGACATTTCCTGAAAGGCCTCCTGCACCTTTGCCTGCAGGGCTGCCGGATCGGCTCCTGCCACTACCAGCACGTATTCCCCTCTTGGCTCATTGTCCTCGTAGTAGCGGATAGCCTGGGCGAAGGTAAAGGGCATGGCCTCCTCAAATTTCTTGGTGAGTTCCCGGCACAGGGTCACCTTTCTCTCCTCGCCGAAGGTCTCCGAGAGTTCTGCCAGGGTAGCCCGGAGATGATGCGGAGCCTCATAGAGGATCATGGTCCGCTCCTCCGCGGCCAGCTGCCCTAAGATCCGGCGCCGCTCCTTTTTATCCACAGGAAGAAATCCCTCAAAGCAGAATCGTCTGGCGCTCATGCCGGACATGGTGAGGGCGGTGATCAGGGCACAGGCCCCGGGCAGGGAGGTCACGGTGATCCCCTCTTCTATGCATCTGGCCGCCAGCACCTCCCCGGGATCCGAGATCGCCGGTGTACCGGCATCCGTCACCACAGCTATATTCTCGCCGTTTCGAAGATGCCCGATCAGTTCCTCTGCTTTTTCATATTTATTGTGCTCATGATAGCTGGTCAGCGGTTTCTTAATCCCGTAGTGATTTAAGAGCCGCAGACTGTTGCGGGTATCCTCCGCCGCGATCAGATCCACCGCTGCCAGAGTATCCAGCACCCTCTGGGTGATATCCCCCAGATTACCGATGGGCGTGGCGCACAGATACAGCGTTCCGATTGTATTTTCCATAGTCACCTCTTTTAAGCCGCTGCCATGCAGCGGCGACGCGAAGGAAATTTCGCGAAGGCGAATTTCCTGATGCGATCTCCTTTTTTAATATCCATACACGTCATAGATCTCCGGCGTATACACCCCCGGCTTTTCGTAGACAATGAGGGGCTTTTCCACCGTAAGTCTTGACTTTGCTCCCCGCACGCAGTCAAGGAGCACCATATTGGGCTCCTGATCCACATAGGGATAAACCAGGCGCATCCGCTTCGGCTCCAGATGATGGGCGTGCAATGTCACCATGATCTCCGCCAGCCGGAAGGGGCGGTGCACCAGATAGAAATGACCACCAGGTTTCAGCAGCAGCTCCGTCACTCTGGCCAGGTCCTCCAGTGTACACTGCAGCTCATGCCTGGCGATGGCCTTGGGCGCCTCCGGGTTCGTGAGGCCGTGCCCTCCTGTCATATAGGGAGGATTGGAAGTGATGACATCAAAGGAGGCCCTGGGGAAAAGGCTGTCCGCCTCCCGGATATCGCCCTCCCGGATCTCCACCCTCTCCTCCAGGTGATTTAGGCGGACACTGCGCTCTGCCATCTGCGCACTGTCGTGCTGGATCTCCAGTCCTGTCAGGTGCGCCGCCTTTGTCTTGGCGGACATGAGGATGGGAATAATGCCGGTGCCGGTACCTAAGTCCAGCACCTTTGCCCCCTCTCCCGCAGCCGCAAAGCCCGAGAGCAGCACCGCATCCATGCCAAAGCAAAATCGCGCAGGATCCTGTATGATCTGCAGATGGTTGCGCTGCAGATCGTCGATCCGCTCTCCCGGCTTTAATCCGATTTTTCTCTCTGCCTGCTCCGGCACGTCTTTTTCTCTGTCTTTTTCCATTCCAACCTTTCTATGCCGTAGCATTGCCACACCCCGACCTCTACAGGAAAGCGGCGGCCAAAAAGAAACTCTCTCTTCCGCGCCGCCGCTTTGCTTTCCTACTCTTTATTCCGCAGGGTTTTTATCCTGTTTTGCTTCACTCTGGCCGTTGTCTCTGGGCGCAAAGTTCTTTTTCTTTTTGTTATTCCGGTCCGGGCGATCCTGGCGATCTGCTCTGTCCTGGCGTTCGCCTCTGTCCGGGCGGTCTGCTCTCTCAGGTCGATCTCCCCGACCCTGACGATCCCCTTTGTCCGTTCGATCTGCGCCTCGGCCCTGACGGTCTGCTCTGTCCTGGCGCTGTCCGGCGCCGCCTTGCTGTCCCTGCTCTCCGCGGGATGCTCCGTTAGGGCGATTTGGCTTGCCGCCCTGACCGCGGTGGCCCTGTCTGTTCTTTCCGTCCTGCTCGCCTTTTTCCTCGCGCTGCTGGTTCTCGTTAGCGCCGGAGGAATTCTCGGCATTTTTGTCTTTCTTTCCTGTGCCGGACGAACGATTGCCGCCGCGGCGGCGTCTGCGCAGTATGGTCAGCTGATCCACACCGTACTCATGGAGTTCCTTTTCGTCGTCCACTTCCACCAGGATCTTCACGGTCTGACGCAGCACGTTGACACTCTCCACCTCGCCCCGCAGGCCGTCATCTCCCTCTACTTCATCGCCGATGCCGGGGAGATTCTTATTCAGCTCCTCGTAGGTGTCTTCTTCGTTCTTGAGGCAGCACATCAGGCGGCCGCAGACACCGGAAATCTTGGTCGGATTCAGGGACAGGTTTTGCTCCTTGGCCATCTTGATGGAAACAGGCACGAAATCGGTCAGATAGGAGTGGCAGCAAAGTGCTCTGCCGCAGATACCGATGCCGCCCAGGATCTTGGTCTCATCCCGGACGCCGATCTGCCGCAGCTCGATCCGGGTCCGGAAGACACCGGCCAGGTCCTTGACCAGGTCGCGGAAATCCACCCGTCCGTCTGCGGTGAAATAAAACAGGATCTTGCTGTTGTCAAAAGTATACTCCGCATCGATGAGCTTCATATCCAGCTCATGGCGGCGGATCTTGTCCAGGCAGACCTCAAAGGCCTCCCGCTCTTTGATCCGGTTGGTGCGCTCCTGCTCCTCATCCTCCGGCGTCGCCATGCGCAGCACCGTCTTTAAGGGCTGGGGGACCTTCTTATCCTCCAGCTCCATGGGATCGCCCACCACCCGGCCGTATTCCAGGCCTCTGGAAGTCTCCACGATCACATGGCTGCCCCGCTTTACCGGGAAGTCCCCGGGGGAAAAATAATATATCTTGCCCGCTGTGCGAAAGCGGACACCAATAACTTTCTTCATGAAACCTAATCTTCCTTTCTAAGCAGCTTTTGCTGCCGGAAGGCAGTGCCGATCTCCTACTCTCTATGTCCCGCTGCACTGCCGCAGTGTCAGGAAAAGAGATTCCAGAACCAGCGCAGCGCCGGTGCCTGCCTTTTTCCTGCGGCGCGCCGTCTCAAAGGCTTCCATGATCCTCTCCAGTCCCTCATAGGACATGCGGCCGGCCGCTTCTCTACTATACTTTATATCCTCTGCAAAAATCAAGTTTTCCGCCTTCCCGGAAGCCTTGCAAAGCAGCACATCCCGGTACCAGCTCTGCAGGAAGGAAAGATACAGATCCAGACTCTCCTTTTTCTCTCCGTACTCTGCCGCCTTCTGGGCCAGCTGGTAGCTGTCCATGCGGGGAAGCTCGTTCAGAAAGCGGGCTGTATCCGTGCACAGGGTAAGAAAATCCTCATTCTCCGCCAGTTCCAGCGCCCGGCCGGGATTGCCCTGGGCAAAGCCGGCGAACAGGGCCGCCTTTCCCGGCGCGATCCCTTTCTCCTCTGTCAGCCAGGCGGCGATCCGGGCATCGGAGACCGGCTGCATCTTTAAGGTGACGCAACGGCTCCTGACTGTGGGCAGCAGCTGGTCCTCTCCATTCGTCAACAGCAGCAGATGCGCATAGTCCGGGGGCTCTTCGAGGGTCTTCAGCAGTGCATTCTGTGCCTGCGGATTCATCTTTTCCGCGTCGGAAATCACATAGAATTTGTGCTCTCTCTGGTAGGGCTTGATCTGGACATCGGCGCACAGAGCCCGGATCTCCTCTACACTGATGAGATTTGGTTTGGCATGCTGCAGATGCAGGATATCCGGATGAGTGCCGGCCTGTGCCTGCAGACAGTCATGACAGAGACCGCAGGGCTCCTGACGGCCGTCCCGCTCCACCGGCTGCTGACACTGCACCGTCATGGCCAGACTCTCCGCCAGCTGCTCCCGGCCGGCTTCCTTCTCGCCCACCAACAGATAAGCATGAGAAATGGTGCCCGTGCGGATCGCTCTCTGCAGGTGCTCTATGATGCCTTCCTGCCCCAGAATCCCGGAAAAGCCCGGTGTCTGCTCAGCCATGCTGACCTCCCTTTCTGTATTTCCGGTTTTTGTACTTCGTTCTGTTAAAAGCCAGCGCAGAACTGTTCTGCTCTGTTTTTTCCTTCTTATGCTGCTGGCCGCCGTTCAGATGACCTGCCGGATGCTCCGTGCCGGCTATGAAACGGCGCACCTCTTCCTTGCAGATGGCAATGGATGCATTGCTGAACCGGCGTCTTATGCCCGCTGCCTGAATCTTTTCCTCGGAAAAATCCGCCTGGTCGGCCAGAAAACGTCGGCACATCTCTTCATAATGGGGATGCTTTTGCCGTCTTTCCCGGCGCAGGGCCCGGGAGAGCCGCTCTCCGTCATCCACTTCCATGAGAATGGGCACCACATGGGCCGGTCCGAAATGATCCCGCAGCGCGGTATAGACATCCAGTGTGCCGATGATGAGATAATTGTGCTTCCGCAGATCGATCTGCCCGTCATCGGCGGTGTAGTAATACCAGGGACCCTGCACGGTCTCGTAGACCCGGTGCTCGATGACCTTGCCTGCCTTGCACATGGCGTGGAACATGGGCTCCGACGTAAAGTAATACTCCCTGCCGTCCACTTCCTTATCCCTGGGCGGTCTGGTGGTATACATGACGACCTTCTGCAGCTGCAGGGCCGGATCCCGCAGCAGTTCCCGATAGAGAGTATCCTTCCCCGATGAGCTCTTTCCCATAATGCAGAATATCCTGTACATTTTCCCTCCATGCCGCTGCTTTGCAGCGGCAACATGAGGAGAATTTCGCGTAGGCGAATTCTCCAAAAAAACAAAGTCCCTTTTCATCGCTGCCTTTGCCGCATGGATGAAAAGGGACATTCCTATCATCTTATGTAATTATACTACCCAACGGGCTTTCTGAAAACCACCGGCCGAGATCCGAAGCAGGACTGTCGGCAGTGTCCGACCAGCGCACGCCTCCCGGCTCCTTGGTTATATCCGGCTGCCGTCTGTACAGTGATCGTTTCCTACGGTACCTCCACCACGCGCACCATGTTCGTGTTGCCGGATACGCCCAGCGGTACGCCGGCTGTGATGATGACCTTATCGCCGGTCTGGACCAGCTCTGCCAGCTGCGCCTGATGGACGGCTGACTCAAAGAGCTTCTCTGCGCTCTTCTCCGGATGGATGATCAGCGGGATGACGCCAAAATAAAGGTTCGTCTGGCAGGCCGTATTGGCATCCATGGAGCAGGCGATGATGGGGCATACCGGTTTGTACCGGGAAAGTCTCTCTGCCGTAAATCCGGAAATGGTCACGGTGATGATGGCCTTGGCCTGTACATCCTCTGCAATGGTGCAGGTAGCATGGGAGATGGCCGTGGTAATGTCGCACTCTTCCTCATCCATAAAGATGCGGTTCTTGTGACGCTTTGCGTAATTGATATCCGCCTCTGTCCGCTCTGCGATCCGGGCCATGGTTCGCACAGCCTCTACCGGATAAGCACCCTGCGCGGTCTCGCCGGAGAGCATGATCGCGGAAGTACCGTCGTAAATGGCATTCGCCACGTCGGTAGCCTCGGCTCTGGTGGGACGGGGATTGTGGATCATGGAATCCAGCATCTGGGTGGCCGTGATGGCGATCTTGCCCTTGAGCTCTGCCTTTTTGATCATCTGCTTCTGCAGGACAGGCACAGCCTCCATAGGCACCTCTACACCCAGGTCGCCTCTGGCTACCATGATGCCGTCTGCCACATCCAGGATCTTGTCCAGATTCTCCACGCCCTGGGTGCTCTCGATCTTGGCAATGATCTTCATCTTGCTGCCGTGCTCACGAAGGAGCTCCCGCACCTGCAGGATGTCCTCGGCGGTTCTGGTAAAGGAGGTGGCGATGATATTGAATCCCAGCTTGCAGCCAAAGATGATGTCCTTCTTGTCCTGTTCGCTGATAAAAGGCATGGACAGCTGGGCGCCGGGCACATTGACACCCTTGTGATTGGAAACCGGGCCGCCGTTTACCACGGTGCACTCGATCTCCGTGCCGTCGATCTTATCTATATGCAGCTCGATCAGACCGTCGTCGATGAGGATGGCGCCGCCTTCCTTTACATCCTGGGGCAGTCCCTTGAAGGTGATGGAGGCACGATGCTCATCTCCGAGGATCTCCTCGGTCGTAAGCGTAAACTTCTGTCCTCTGACCAGCTGTACCTTGCCGTCCTTAAAATCCCGCAGGCGGATCTCCGGTCCCTTGGTGTCCAGCAGTGCGGCGATGGGAAGGTTCATCTCCTTGCGGATCTTGACCAGTCTTCTGTACTTGGCCTCGTGCTCTGCATGATTGCCGTGGGAAAAATTGAATCTCGCCACGTTCATGCCTGCCTCGATCAGGGCGCGCAGCTTTTCTTCGCTCTCACTGGCCGGTCCGATGGTACATACTATCTTTGTTTTACGCATACGATACGTTCCTTTCTCTTCATGAAAAGATTTTTCATTCGCCTCATCATTATAGCACAATCTCTTCTTTCCGTCGGGTTCTTACCGGAATTTTACATTCTTTACGACTCCTTAACGTGTGTTGCCCGGACGCAGAACAGCCTCGCATCTGTAATGCGAGGCTGTTTCAGTCATTATGCCATTTGCCGCTCTAGTAAACTGCGATCTCCTTCATCTCCACCGCATCCCTCGCGCCGGTAACATGCACGATCAGGGTCTGCACCTTGCCTTCTATGGTTCTGGTCAGGGGATTCTGGCCGTGGAAGGGATCTGTCAGCGGGCAGATCTTGCGGTTGCCGATCACTGTGCCCTGATAGAAGGGATAGCGGCTGCCGTCGTCCGTCAGTGCCTCGATCTGGAAGCTCTCCACTCTCTGTCCCTTAGCGATGTCCTCCCGGAGCACCACGTATTTGATCTGACTCATCTCCACGGGCTCTGCCAGGGTCACCGTATACTTCGGCTGCATAGCCGGGCAGTCCGGCACTTTTTCGATGACCGCTTCTTTCTTTTCTCCGAATTCCTTTCGCACCAGGTCGCCGAATTCCTGCAGTCTCTTTACGTCCCGCTCATCGAAGAGTCCCTCTGTCGTGGGCGGAATATTCAGATGGAAGCAGGCGTTGGCGCCTACGCTGGTGATATAGGTATCAAAGAGTCTCTCCAGGGAATGGGGTTCCTCTTCCGGATGCCAGAACCAACCGGGGCGGATGGACATATTGATCTCCGCCGGGGTAAAGGTCAGGCCATCAGAATACATGATATTGGAGAGGCCGCCCAGGTTCTGGTTGGTGTTGTACAGGTAATGCAGGTCGCCTTCTCCGGCCAGGGGCGCCGGTCCGGTCTGCACTTCGCTGTGAAAGCAAAGCTCTTTAGGTATCACGGCCCACTCGGAATACCGTGCCGTCCCGGCCTCATTGCCGCACCAGCGGATGTCGGGACCGAAGTCGTTAAAGATCACGGCGCCGGGCTGATACTGACGGATCAGGCGGATATAGCGGTCAAAATCATAGTGCTGCTTTTTCCCGTTTGGTCCTTCGCCGCAGGCATTGTCAAACCAGACGTAGAAGATATCCCCGTACTCTGTGAGCAGCTCTGTCAGCTGATCGCAGAAGTAATCGTTGTAGGCTTCTGTCCCGTAATACTCACTGGTTCTGTCCCAGGGGGAGAGATAAAAGCCGAATTTGATGCCCCCTCTTCGGCAGGCCTCGGCGGCCTCCCGGACGATGTCTCTTTTGCAGGGGCTGTTCTTTACGCTGTGCTCCGTATATTTGGAGGGCCACAGGCAGAAACCGTCGTGATGCTTAGCGGTCAGCACCATGCCCTTTAAGCCGGCGCTTTTGATGGCTGCCACCCACTGGTCGCAGTCCAGTTTTTCCGGATTGAACAGCGCTTCCTCCTCATGGCCCAGTCCCCATTCCCGGTTGGTATAGGTATTGACGCCGAAGTGAATGAACGCGTACATTTCCATCTCATACCAGGCGAGCTGACGCTCGCTGGGTTTTACAGCCGCCGCTGCGGCCAGAAAATCTTTCATTTCTCCCATAATTTAATGTTCCTACTTATACTGTGCAGCCTGCTCCTTGGCGGTATTCCATGCATTGGTATACCAGTCGATGACCTCCTGCAGACCGATCTCTTCAAACTCAGCCTGGGTCTGTGCCTTTAATTCCTCGTACTCTGCATCGTCTGCTGCCAGGATCAGCTTGGAAGCTGCGGAAATAGCGGTCTCCTGCAGGCTTGCCTCGATACGGGTGATGTCATCCGGTGCTGCCTCTACCAGTGCTACGGTGAAGGCATCCGTGCCGCTCTGGTCGGTGGTGCCGTACTTTTCACGATACTGGTCAAAGATCTCCTGCGGATAGGATACGCCGTAGTAGTCACAGAAATCCTTCTGTGCTGCATTGAGCATCTCCGGATAGATGTCGGGATCTACGAACAGGTTCAGGGTCTTGCCGTCATCGGGATCTACTGCATACTGCTGCAGGCCGGTGATGTTGCAGTCAAAGCCGAGGCCGCTTTCCTTCCAGGGATCGCCGCCTGCCACATACAGGTCCTTACTCTCCTGGGTCAGCACGGGAGTGCCGTCCTCTACGGTGTAATCTACGCCTTCTACGCCGCTGTAAAGCTCACGGGCGCCATCATAGGAAAATACATAGTTGATGTACTGCATGCACTTTTCCGGATTGGCTGTCTTGGCGCTGATGCCCAGGCACTTGTCTACCCAGCCTGCCTTGTAATCCGTGTTGCCCCACTGGTTAGCCCAGGTGGTGGGGATCTCTGCAAAGCCTACTGCCTCGTCGGCGTGATCTGCATTGAAGTTGCCCATTGCCCAGTATGCGGGACCGGTGAGGAGCTGTCCGTTGGTGCCCTTTGCGGTGAAATCGTCATACTTGGTGATGAAGGCATCCGGATCCAGGATTCCCAGCTGGTTTGCCTTGTAATAGTACTCTACGCTCGCCCAGAAGAGGCCGTCATTCTCATAGAGGTTGGAATACTCCATGGTGGAAGGCTTGTACAGACCGCTGGCAGCGCCGCTTAACTCGTTGTAGCCGAGCACGCAGGCCAGGGGATACTTATAGCACCATACGTTCCAGTCGGTGAACATGGAAACGCCGTATACCGGCAGGCC
Source organism: bacterium (assembly GCA_963658405.1). Taxonomy (GTDB): domain Bacteria; phylum Bacillota; class Clostridia; order Lachnospirales; family Lachnospiraceae; genus CAG-791. The sequence continues at coordinate 19,968 of CAVKQI010000026.1, forward strand.
GTCCTCTGTAGTGGGATGTGCTGCCTGCATATCTGCCAGCATCTGGAGCCAGTCATCCAGGTCATTGATCTCCGGATAGCCCATTTCCTTATAGTAATCCCATCTTGCCAGCAGACCCATCTGCTGATAAGCGCCGTTGGAATCCACGCCTACCTGCATGGGCATGAAGTACAGGCTTCCGGTGCCGTTGCTCCAGGCGCCCTTGCTGAATTCTACTGTGTCGGCGACATTGGCGGTCATGTCCTTTCCGTACTCATCCAGATAGCTGTCCATGGGCTGTACGATATTGCCCTCGATGAGCTCGGTAAACTTGGTGGTAGGTGCCAGGATCAGGTCAAAGCCGTCTCCGGAGGCCAGCATGACATTGTACTTATCGGTATCTGCCTCGATGATGCTGAGCTTGACGCCGATCTTATTCGCCATCTCCTGGAGCACATGGGTGTCCGGATAATCGGTCACATTGCTGGAAAGCTTCTGTGCCAGGATGGTCAACGTCACCGTGCCGGTCTCGTCCGCAGCAGCCGTATCGGATGCCGCTGCTTCTGTCGTCTCGTCGCCGCCCGTAGTCTGGGTGGTGTCGGAAGCGCCGCCGCACCCCGTCAGGAGCGATGCCGCCATGGCCGCTGTGGCCGCAGCCGCCGCGATTTTTGTAAGGAATCTCTTTTTCATAAACCTCTCCTTTCTGCGCCGCATCTTACTGCGGCAGTACAACAGTTATATTGCCCCGCAGGCCGTGCCTGCAAAGTAATCTCAGCCTTTGACGGCGCCCAGCATGATGCCCTTTGCAAAATACCGCTGCATGAAGGGATAGACTAACAGGATCGGAATCGTCACCACCATAGTGATGGTCATGCGCACGCCCTGGGCCGTCACCTGGGTGGCCGCTGCCGCGCCGTGCTGCAGAGAGCTGGTGCTCATCTGAGAGAGCTGGCTGGCCTGATTCAGGTAGTCATAGAGCATGAGCTGCATGGTCTTTAAGGTATCGTTCTGCACGTAGATGTAGTTATCAAACCAGTTGTTCCACTGGGCGATGGCGGCGAATACCGTGATGGTCGCCAGGATCGGCTTGGAAAGCGGAAAAATGATCTTGAAGAACACGGTGATCACCCCGGCGCCGTCCAGCTTGGCCGACTCTGCCAGCGATTCCGGAATGCCCTCGATGAAGGTCTTGAGCAGTACAATGTAGTAGGCAGAGATCGCAGAGGGAATGATGTATACCCAGAAGGTATTGGTCAGGTGATACATTCTGTAGGTCAGATACATGGGGATCAGGCCTGCATTAAAGTACATGGTAAAGATCACGAAGCGGTAGATCACCTTTCTGGCATAGAGATTCTGGGTCACCAGATAGGCAAAGAAGGAGCAGGCCACCACTGTGATAGCGGTGCCGAATACTGTTCGGGACAGGGAGATCACGAAGGAACGGGCGATGCCGTCCAACTGTATGACCTTCTGATAGTTGATCAGAGAAAAGCCCTTGGGCAGAAGGGTCACGCCCTGCTGCGCCAGCGTGGGATCGCTGATGGAGTAGATGAATACGTAGTAAAAGGGATAAAAGCACATGAAGGCCAGAAGAATCATGACCGCATAGACAACAACGTTGAATACCTTGTCTGACGTGCTTGTCTTTTTAAAATGGATTTCCTGCTGATTTTTCGTCATTGCTTTCATAGACGTTTCCTTTCTGTGCCGCTGCCGGACAGCAGCCTGAAGAGAATTTCGCGAAGGCGGATTCACCGGGAGAAAATGCACGCCGGCATTCTCTCCTGCCTTTTCTTCGTCAGATCAGGCTCTCGCCCCGCAGCTTCTTTGAAAGTCCGTTGGCGCTCATCAGAAGGATGATGCTGATCACGGATTTAAAGATGCCCACTGCCGTCGCATAGGAGTAATCCTGGGTCACCAGGCCCAGACGGTATACATACAGATCCAGGACATTGATCTTGTCCGCTACCATGCTGTTGTAGAAGGCAAGATACTGGTCCGTGCCCTGAGAGAGCAGGTTGCTGATCTGCAGGAGCAGAAGGACAAAGAAGGTGGAGGCAATGCCCGGCACCGTCACATGGAGCATCTTCTGGAAACGGCCGGCGCCGTCCACGCTGGCGGCGTCATAGAGCTCGCTGTCTATGCCGGCAATGGCGGCAAAGTAGATGATGGCATTCCAGCCGATGGTCTTCCATACCACCAGGAAAGTCTGGAAAAACCAGGTGGCATCGCTGTTGCCCAAAAGGTTCGTGGCCTTGCTGATCAGTCCCGCGGAGAGCAGTACGTTGTTGACCACGCCCTCCGAGGAAAACAGCGCATAGGCCAGTGCATAGACGATGATCCAGCTCACGAAGTTCGGGATCGTGGTGATGGTCTGCACCACCTTTTTAAACTTCGCGGAGCGCAGCTCTGAGAGAAAGATGGCGAAGATCGCCGGCAGAGGCGCACACAGGATATTCAGAAAGCTGATGGCCAGGGTATTTTCCAGTACCTGGGAGAACTTCTTCCATTCCTTGAAGATCAGCTGGAAGTAGTAAAGGCCCTTGAACTCGCACTGGAAAATGTTAAGGCCCGGCTTGTATTTTACAAAAGCCAGCACCCATCCGAACAATGGTACATAGAAGAAAGCAAATACAAAGAGCAGGAACGGAATCGCCAGCAGCGTCACCGTCAGCCGTTCCTTCTTGAACTGGTATTTCCCGATAGTTACCATACTCTCCCTCCTTACTTGTGATAGAACTGTCCCCGGGTGCATCCTCATCCGTTCTGTTCCTTGCGGTAGGCATCCATCTCCTGCTGGAACTGCCGCAGCACCTCCTGGGGCGTGATCCGCCAGCTCACCATCTCCACGTAGACCGGCCACATATTCTGCACCGCCGGCGCGTAGTCGGCCAGCTGGTCATTCATCTGCCGGCAGTACTTTCCGGTCCGGATATAGTCCTCTGTCAGCTGCGTCACACAGGGAAGCACATTGTCCGCCTCGGTGTCCGAAAAGGCCGGCGCCTCCCGCTGGGAGCGGAAGTAGATATTCTGCACCTCCGGCTGCGACCACAGCTCCAGAAACAGTTTTGTAGTCTCCACCTGCTCTCCGCTCTTAGGAACGAAGAGTCCCTGGATGGATTTGCTCACCGCCAGCATGTCCTGGTCCAGAAAAGGAATGGCAAAGGCGCCCATTTCCGTCTCCGGATATTCTGCGCAGATCTTGGCTGCCGCCTGCTCGGTGGTCAGGGCCATGGCTGCTTTGCCGGTCCCCACTGCCTCGATCATGGACTCATATTTCGCCGGAAGATGATCGTTATTGACATAGCCGTGCCGGATCAGCGCCAGATATTCCTCCAGCACTTCCTGAAACTGCGGCACCTGCTGCCACTTAAGGGTTCCCTCTCCCAGCTTTGCAAAGATTTCCTCATTTTGCTCTCCCAGGGAGACGGCAAAGCCCTCCGTCATGAAGATCTGGGTGGTCCAGTTATCGCCGTTGGTCTCATAGAACGGGACGCAGCCCTTGCCCTTGCGGCGGATCTGATCCAGGATCTCCAGGAATTCCTCATAGGTCTTCGGATGCGGATCGGTAATGCCGCACTCCTCCAGCACGCCCTTGTTGTAATAGACCGCCATGATCCCGGACATGGATTCCTTGGGCAGCGCATAGAGCTTTCCGTTTTCCGGATCCTCCACGGCTTCCCTGTTTACCAGTCTGCCGACCCAGGATTCCCCGGAGAGATCCTCGCAGTACTCCTGCACATCGATCTCCGCATTCTGGACCGGGCAGTTATACTCGAAGACATCCGGTGTCTGGGCCGTCATGAGCTTGAGCCTTAAAAAAGACGGATACTCATTGTCCGGCACGATCTGGAATTCCACATCGCAGCCGTAGTTTTCCAGGATGTAATCTGCCATCTCCTGATACTCGCTGTAGTACTTGCTCTGGCTGGTCAGAAACAGGATGCGTTTTCCGTTCAGTGCCGCGTAGGCGCTCTGCGTCGCCACACGCTGCGGCGTCTGACTGCTTTGCTTTTCTCCGCATCCGGTGAGCAGCAGACCGGCGCACAGCACGCCAAGGACAGCTGCTGCTATTTTTGTGCTTCTTTTCTGTTTATTTTTCATTTTTACCTTGCTATGCCGCTGCAAGGCGGCAGCCTGCGGAGAATTTCGCGTGCGCGAATTTCCCGACAGGATTTTGATTTCGGCCTTATCATCTGCCATTTTAGAAGACAATGCTTTCTTCCAGAATGGAAAAACTTTCTCAAAATATGGAATAAATACAAAAGTTGCAAATTTCGCCGAATTGATTGACAGTGCTTAAAATATAAGGAAAATGTCTATATATAAGCGAAAAACGGGCAGGCGGCATTAGGAGGCAAGTTTGAAGGAAATGCCTGATGGCATTTCTTTCAAACGCGAATTGATGCCGTATACGCCATCAATTCGTAATCGTATCGGAGAATCCGCCTTCGCGAATTCTCCTCACGGTGCCGCAATTAATTGCGGC
>CAVKQI010000027.1:0-24339 GCA_963658405.1 bacterium
AACTCGATTGATGACGTAAACGTCATCAATTCGCAATCACATCGGAGAATTCGCCTTCGCGAAATTCTCCTCGTGTTGCCGCAATAAATTGCGGCAGAAAGGAAGAAGTATGAAAGTAGAAAATATCAGAGACATCAAGAAATTCTTTCAGGTGGTGGACAGCTGCAAGGGCAAGGTGGAGCTGGTGACCGACGAGGGCGACAGACTGAACTTAAAGTCCAAGCTGTCTCAGTATGTGTCCCTGGCAAACTGCTTCTCTGACGGACAGGTCAAGGAGCTGGATATCGTGGCTTATGAGCCCGAGGATACCCAGAGACTGATCGACTTCATGATGACACAGGATTGATTTCCGACGGGAGTATGAAACAGAAATAACGGCATTCCGGAGCGCAGACGGCTGCGCGCAGATGCCGGACAAAGAGAGGAGAGGTTACACCGCAGGCCCGTGGCTTTGCTTTATGTTCGGGTGGAAGCCTCTCCTTTTTTAGACTTCATCAAATGTGCCGCCCGGACAGTGGCTGCGGCAGCTGATGGTGAAAAGGGGTGAGAGAATTGACGAGCAAAAAGGCAGGCTGTGTATTCTTTCTGGCTGTTTTGCTGCATATCGTGATGGTGCTGATCCTGGCAGTAGTGGGGGCGATTTTTCCTGTCGTATATAATCTGTATCCATCCACACTGATCGCACAGGGCGCTTTTTTTCTGCCGATGCTGATTTTTGCGCTCTGCACACCGGCTTATTTTTCGGAGATGTTTCCCTTTAAGAGGATTCGGGTGGGGACGGTTTTCCTCTCCCTGCTGGTCCTGGTATTGATCTATCCGCTCATTTCTCTGGTAAACGGCATATCCCTGCTCTTTACAGAAAATGCGACGCAGACGTTGGTGACGGATGCTTCTACGACGCCTATGTGGCAGATGATCCTGCTGCTGGGACTGATCGCGCCCTTTATAGAGGAGTGCACTTTCCGGGGCTATATCTTCGGATGCCTGCGCAGCAGCGGCAGGAAGAAAACCGCGATTTTCTTTTCTGCTCTGCTCTTTGGCCTGATCCATCTGAACGTGAATCAGTTCAGCTATACCTTTGTGATGGGGCTGTTTCTGGCCATGATGACGGAGGCTGCGGGGAGTCTCTGGCCGGCCCTTCTGATGCATGTCTGCTTTAATATACGTGAAGTAGTGGGCCTGTATACGGTACAGACGGAAACCGACGAAGCAAAGGATGCCCTTAGCACCCTGCTTGCGGGAAATGGATGGGACACAGAATGGGAGTCCCTGGTGAGCTTCCTGGCGAATGTTTCCCCTGTAGTCCTTCTGGTGATGCAGGTGCTGGCAGCTGTTGTGGGGACAGTGCTGGCGGTGCTGCTGGTGAGGGCGACAGCCGGACTGGAAAAGAAGGCGCGGACGGCAAGGGCGGCAAAGGCAGCAGGCGCCGCAGCCGAAAAGAATACGGCGAGCGCTGCAGTCAAAGAAAACAGAGAAAATGCCGGTGATACAGCCGATGCCGGAAAGGAAAGCGGACAGCTGACCGGAGAATCCTGCGTGCAGGGAGCCGGGATGAAAAGAAAAGCCGGTCCTGTGCTGAATCTGCCTTTACTGCTGGGCATCCTGCTGGCGGCAGGCTATATGACGTTCAACGAACTGATCCTGATGCAGTATTAAAGAATGCAGCTTTGTGGTAAATATACACAAAAATTTCAGGAAATTTTATGGATTTTTATTCTGGGGTGCTTTACAATTAAATTATGACGGAAGTGCCGGTAAATCTGCTTGGGGAGTAACATCAGGATTTCCGGTGCATGGATGGGTTGATCAGCAGAAAGCGTGGGGAAATGATATCTAATCAGATTTTGCAGAGTACCGTTGACGGCATCAGGGAGATTTCGCATGTAGAGCTGGCGATTATGGAGAGCGAAGGCCGGGAGGTGGTTTCCACCGCACCGGGGTTCGGAGAGGCTGCAGAGGCAGTCATTCGTTTCGTGGAATCCCAGGCTGACACCCAGGAGGCAGGCGGTTATCAGTTTTTCAAGATTTTTGACGAAGGACAGCTGGAGTTCGTGTTGGTGCTGCGGGGAGCGCCGGAGAATTCCTTAATGATCGGCCGTATGGCGGCTTTTCAGATCAAAGGATTGATCAGCGCCTTTAAAGAGCGCTATGATAAAGACAGCTTTATCAAAAACCTGTTGTTAGACAATCTGCTTCTGGTAGATATCTACGGCAGAGCCAAAAAGCTCCATATCCCGGCAGAGCAGGAGCGCGTCTCTCTGCTGGTCGAGACAGCGGCGCCGGATCCGGACGGGGCGACCCTGGAGGCGATGCAGGCCTTTGTGGGAAGCGGCAGCGCGGATTTTGTCACCTCGGTAGATGAAAACAGTGTGGTCCTGGTAAAGGATCTGGGAGAAGGCAGCCGGCAGAAGGATATCCAGAAAGTGGCAGCGGCTGTGCAGAAGCACCTGGCCCAGAGCGGCATCCAGGGCGTGCGCATTGCCTACGGCACTGTGGTAGGTGAGTTAAAGGAAGTCAGCCGTTCCTATAAGGAAGCCAGAATGGCTCTGGACGTCAGTCGGATTTTCTTTGAAGACCGCACCATTGTGGCCTATAATGAACTGGGCATCGGGCGCCTGATCTATCAGCTGCCCATTCCTCTGTGCAAGATGTTTATCCGGGAGATCTTCAAGGGAAAGAATCCGGATGACTTCGACGAGGAGACCCTGACCACCATCAATAAGTTTTTTGAGAACAGTCTGAATGTCTCAGAGACCTCCAGACAGCTCTTTATCCACAGAAATACCCTGGTCTACCGTCTGGACAAGCTCCTTAAGAGCACGGGACTGGACCTGCGGGTCTTTGAGGATGCGATCACCTTTAAGATCGCTCTGATGGTCGTAAAATACATGAAGTATATGGAATCCTATGAATACTGATCCGGGCAGCGGGATTTGTGCAGAGTCTGTACAGAGGCTTTGGATCAGCATGGATGCAGCGGCAGAAAACGTTAAGAATACGGCGGTAAGCCGCGATTTGAGAAAACGATGAATACCAATGGAATACGCAGAGCGCCGAAGGGGGCTCTGCGTATTATAGCGAACAGGCAATCTGTGCGGGAAGTACAGCAATACAGCCGCAGTGCGCTGCGGTTTTGGAGGTATCAATGAGGAAGAACAGGAGAAGATATGATGTGCCGGAGGATGTAGTCATTTCCATGGACCGCGTCTACAAGGCTTATGCCAAGGGGGCGGCTGCATTGAACGGCGTCTCTCTGGACATCAGAAGGGGCGAATTTGTTTTTATCGTGGGAGATTCCGGCTCCGGCAAGTCTACCCTGATCAAGCTCCTGCTCCGGGAGCTGACGCCTACCAGGGGCAATATCAATGTCCTGGGATATGACCTGAATACCATCAAGCACCGGAAGATACCGAAGTTCCGCCGGAACCTGGGTATCGTATTCCAGGATTTCCGTCTGTTAAAGGACCGCAATGTCTACGAAAACGTGGCCTTTGCGCAGCGGATCATTCAGGTCTCCTCTGCCAATATCAAGCGCAATGTGCCCAGCATCCTGGCTACCGTGGGACTGGCTGATAAGTATAAGAGCAAGCCTTCCCAGCTCTCCGGCGGTGAGCAGCAGCGTGTGGCTTTGGCCAGAGCACTGGTAAACAGACCGTTGATCCTGCTGGCCGATGAGCCTACGGGCAATCTGGACCCCCGGAATTCCTGGGAGATCATGAACCTCCTGGAGCAGGTCAACGAAAACGGCACTACAGTCGTTGTGGTTACCCATAATATGGATATTGTCAATCAGATGAACAAAAGAGTTATCACGATGAAGCGGGGCGTCATCGTAGACGACGAGGAAGGCGGCGTATACAGCGATGAGGATTAGTACGTTCTTTTATTCCATCGGGCAGGGCTTTAAAAGCCTGATCCGAAACAAGATGTATACACTGGCATCCGTGGCCACCATCGCGGCGTGCCTCTTTTTATTCGGTCTCTTCTATACCATTATTGCGGACTTCCAGAACGTAGTGAAATCCGCAGAGGAAGGCGTCTCCGTGACGGTCTTCTTTAATGAGGGTGTGACAGAGGAGCAGATCAACCAGATCAAGATCGGTCTGGAGGAGCGAAGCGAAGTCTCCAAGGTCATCTACATCTCCGCTGAGGAGGCATGGGATACCTTCAAGCAGGATTATCTGGGAGAATACGCAGACGGATTTACAGAAAATCCCTTTGAAAATGAGGCAAACCTGGAGATCTACTTAAATGATGTGAGCCAGCAGGGCACGTTGGTGGATTACCTGGAGGGACTGGACGAGGTGCGTCTGGTCAACCGCTCGGAGATCACGGCTACGGCCTTGAGCGGTGTCAATAAGCTGATCGCCTACATTTCTGTGGGCATCATCGTGATCCTGTTCGGCGTTTCCATTTTCCTGATCAGCAATACGGTCATGATGGGTATTTCCGTGCGCCGGGAAGAGATCAATATCATGAAGTATATCGGTGCTACAGACTTCTTCGTCCGGGCTCCCTTTATCATCGAGGGCGTGATCATCGGTCTGGCGGGTTCCGTGGTGCCGCTGATCATCATTTACTTTATCTACGGAAAGGCCATGACGTATTTCGCGGAGCGGTTTTCCATGATCTCACAGCTCATGAATTTCCTCTCCGTGGGAGAGATTTTCCGTACGCTGGTTCCCGTGACGCTGCTCCTTGGCGTGGGCATAGGCTTCCTGGGCAGCGGACTGACCGTGCGCAAGCACCTGCGTGTCTGATGATGGGGCGGCGCAGAAAACAGAAATTGCATAAGCCGGGAAAAGCAGCGGCGATCCTTCTCTCTCTGACCCTGGCGGCCGGCGCAGCAGCAGTGCCGGCGCGGGCAGAGGAACTGACCAATGACAGCATACGCCAGAAGGAGGCTTCCATTCAGTCTGCCAAGCAGGAACGGCAGCAGATGCAGTCCAGTTTAAGTGATCTGAAAAAGGTCAAGGAGCAGCTCCAGGCTTCCAAGAATAATCTGCAGTCCTACATCAGTGAGCTGGATTCCAACCTGACGCAGATGCAGGCCAATATCGACGAGCTCAAGACGAAGATCTCCGAGAAGGAAGAGGAGATCCAGCAGGCCGAGGAGGATCTGCAGGAGGCGGAAGAGGAGCAGGAAGCCCAATACCAGGCCATGGTCAAGCGCATGTGCTTTATGTACGAGCGGGGAGAGGAGACCTACCTGGAGCTCTTCATGGAGGCCAAAAGCTTCGGTGAGATGCTGAACCGGGCTAATTACATTGAGCAGGTGACCGCCTATGACCGGAAAAAGCTGGAGGAATACGCACAGCAGGTAAAGCTGGTAGAGGTCACCAGACAGGCACTCAAGGAAGAGAAGGAGACGCTGGATACAGCGAAGGAAGAAGTGGAGCAGGAGCAGGCCAACATGGAAAGCCTGCTGGCGGAAAAGAAGACCCAGATGGCTAGTGTCGAGGATGATCTGGAGGGTCAGAACGCCACCATCGCCGAATATGAGGCTCAAGTGGCCCAGCAGAATGCGGAGATTTCCGCGCTGGAGTCTGCCGTAGCCTCCGAAAAAGCCCAGCTTGCCGCAGAGAATCAGCGGCACTATAATGGCGGTATATTTACCTGGCCGGCACCTTCGTATACCTATATATCTTCAGAATTCGGCTACCGGACTCATCCGATCTACGGAGACCAGCGTTTCCACAATGGTCTGGATATGGCAGCTCCCGGGGGATCCCCGATTCTGGCGGCTTACGACGGCACGGTAGTGGCTGCGGCATACAGCAGCTCCATGGGCAATTATATTATGATCGATCACGGAGACGGATTGTACACGATCTACATGCATGCTTCGGCACTGTACGTCTCCAAAGGCCAGAGCGTCACAAAGGGACAGCAGATCGCTGCCGTGGGCAGCACCGGAAATTCCACAGGCAATCACCTGCATTTCTCGGTGAGGCTGAACGGCTCCTATGTAAGCCCCTGGAATTATCTTGGCAAGTGATGGAATAAGTTCAAAAGAAATGCTTGATAGCATTTCTTTTAAACACCACTGATGCCGCAAGCGTCATCTGTGGGTGATCACATCGGAGAATTCGCCTTCGCGAAATTCTCCTCGTGCTGCCACAGTAAACTGTGGCAGGGAGATAAGTTCAAAAGAAATGCTCGAGAGCATTTCTTTTAAACACCACAGATGCCGCATGCGTCATCTACGGCAAAGAGAGGAAATTATGGAAGAAATGCAGGAGGATGTGCAGGAGAATAAGAAGCCGGGAGGCCTGCGCTATTACCTGGGAGGCCTGCTGACAGGCATCTTGGTGACCGGCGTGGCGGCAGGAGCGGGATTTGCCGCCTGGAATCTGGGATTCTTTGACAGCAGTCAGAGTGCTGCGGTTCAGGAAAGCGAAAGCGAAGGCGAAAGTGAGGAGGAAGATTCCTCGGCCGTCAATTCAGATTCGGTCTATAAGCTCCAGCTTCTGGAAAATTCCATAAACACCTATTATTACAAGTCCGATGAAGTGACGAAGGAGCAGAAGGAAGACGGCATGTACAAGGGCCTGCTGGAGTCACTGGACGATCCCTATTCGGCTTACTATACGGCTGATGAGGTGGCGGATCTGCGCAATGATGTGGAAGGCGTTTATTACGGCATCGGCGCTTACCTGGCGAAGGACAACACCACCCAGATGACCACCATTGTAGGGGTTATCGACGATGCACCGGCAGAGAAGGCCGGACTTCGCGCCGGAGATAAGATCTACAAGATTGACGGAGAGTCAGCGGTCGGTCTTACTACGGATGAGGTGGTGAGCAAGGTAAAGGGCGAGGAAGGCACGAGTGTGCACCTGACCATTTACCGGGAAGGGGAATCGGACTATCTGGAGATGGATATCGAGCGTGCCCAGGTGGATTCTCCCACAGTAGGCAGCACAATGCTGGATAATGGCATCGGCTACCTGCAGATCACCGAATTTGACAAGGTTACGGTAGATCAGTTTACCAAGGCGTTGACAGATCTGAAGGAACAGGGCATGAAGGGACTGATCCTGGATCTGCGCAGCAATCCCGGAGGGGATGTCACGGTGGTCACGGAGATCGCCAATCACATCCTGCCGGAGGGACTGGTATTCTACTCCGTAGACAAAAACGGAGGGAGAAAAGACTATACCTGTGACGGCACAGATGCCCTGAACATGCCTCTGACCGTGCTGGTAAATGAGTATTCCGCCAGCGCATCGGAGATCCTGACAGGCGCCATCCAGGATGCCGGCATCGGCACCATCGTGGGCAAGCAGACCTATGGAAAAGGCGTCGTGCAGACCGTCTATTCCCTGACAGACGGTTCTGCTGTCAAGCTGACAGTGGCCGGTTACTTTACCAGAGGCGGCCGCGACATCAATAAAAAGGGCATCACTCCGGATGTGGAGTGTGACTTTGATGCAGAGAAGTACTATGCAGACGGCACCGATGACCAGCTGAACAAGGCCATCGAAGTCCTCAAGGAAAAGATGGGCCTGACAGAGGAAGCGGATACAGAGACTTCCGATCAGGAGAGTGAATAAAGTTGATGAAAAGGGCTGCGGCAGAAGGTGCCGCAGCCTTTTTTGAAAACACATCGGTTTTATCCGTGCGGAAGGATACGAAAGCGAACAAATGTTTGAGAAAATATTGTTTCTTTTTTCTGTGATGTGATATAGTAGGGGAGACAAAGAAGCGGCAGCAAAAGAGGTAACTATGGACAACGAGCAGAAATTCAAACTGCACAGCACCTACCAGCCTACAGGGGACCAGCCCCGGGCGATCCAGGAGCTGGTGGACGGCTTTAAGGCGGGCAATCAATTCGAGACCCTTCTGGGCGTCACCGGTTCCGGAAAGACCTTTACCATGGCCAATGTGATCGCGGCATTAAATAAGCCTACGCTGATCATCAGCCATAATAAGACCCTGGCGGGACAGCTGTATTCCGAGTTCAAGGAGTTTTTTCCCGAGAATGCGGTGGAATACTTCGTCTCCTACTATGACTATTATCAGCCGGAGGCCTATGTGCCCTCCAGCGATACCTATATCGCAAAGGATTCCTCCGTCAATGACGAGATAGACAAGCTCCGCCTGTCCGCCACGGCGGCGCTGACAGAGCGCCGGGATGTGATCGTGGTGGCCAGCGTATCCTGCATTTACGGACTGGGCAGCCCGGAGGATTATGAGGGTATGACGGTTTCCCTGCGCCCCGGCATGGAGAAGGATCGGGACGAGGTGGTGGAGGAGCTCATTGCCATTCAGTATACCCGTAACGACATGACGCTGGAACGAGGCACCTTCCGGGTGCGGGGGGATGTGATGGAGATCTGCCCTGCAGAGGGCGGTGATTACTGGATCCGGGTGGAGTTTTTCGGAGATGAGATCGACCGCATCACGGAGGTGGAGCCCCTCACCGGAAAGGCCGTTGCCCAGCGCAGCCATATCTCGATCTTCCCTGCTTCTCATTATGTAGTGGCGCATGAAAAGATCGAGCGGGCCTGCGAGACCATCTCCGAGGAGCTGAAGGAGCGGGTGCGCTTTTTCCAGGGAGAGGACAAACTGCTGGAGGCTCAGCGCATTTCCGAGCGCACCAATTTTGACATAGAGATGCTGCGGGAGACCGGCTTCTGCTCCGGCATCGAGAATTATTCCAGACATCTGACGGGAATGCCTGCCGGTGCACCGCCGCATTGCCTGATGGATTTCTTTAAGGGGGATTATCTCATCATCATCGATGAGTCCCACATCACCGTGCCCCAGATCGGTGCCATGTATGCCGGGGACCGCTCCCGGAAGCAGACTTTGGTGGACTATGGCTTCCGGCTGCCCTCCGCCCTGGACAACAGACCCCTGAGCTTCGGAGAGTTTGAGCAGCGGATCGATCAGATGCTGTTTGTCTCTGCTACGCCGGGAGAGTACGAGGAGAATCACGAGCTGCTGCGGGCAGAGCAGATCATCCGACCCACGGGACTGCTGGATCCGGAGATCAGTGTGCGGCCGGTGCAGGGACAGATCGACGATCTGATCGGAGAGATCCGGGCGGAGACAGACCGGAAAAATAAAGTGCTGGTGACGACACTGACGAAGAAGATGGCGGAGGACCTGACAGAATACCTGGCAGAGGCCGGGATCCGGGTGAAGTACCTCCATTCTGATATCGATACCCTTGAGCGGACCCAGATTATCCGGGATATGCGTCTGGATGTATTTGACGTGTTGGTGGGCATTAACCTGCTTCGGGAAGGACTGGACATTCCGGAGATCGCCCTCGTGGCCATTCTGGATGCGGATAAGGAAGGTTTCCTTCGTTCGGAGACTTCCCTGATCCAGACCATAGGCCGGGCGGCCCGGAATGCGCAGGGACATGTGATCATGTATGCAGACCATATCACGGATTCCATGAAACGTGCCATGGAGGAGACCGAGAGGCGCCGGCAGGTACAGCAGGCCTACAATGAGGAGCACGGGATCACCCCGGAGACGATTCACAAGGCCGTGCGGGATCTGATCGCCATTTCCAGAGAGGTCACCAGAGAAGAGGATCGCTTCGAAAAGGATCCGGAGTCCATGAACCGTGGAGAGCTGGAAGCACTGATCGGAAAAGTGGAAAAGAAGATGCGCAAGGCTGCTGCGGAGCTGAACTTCGAGGCGGCCGCCGAGCTGCGCGATCAGATGGTGGAATTAAAAAAGCAGCTGCTGGAGCTGGAGAACGGGAAATAGCGTCATAATGGAGGCGGGGTTAAAAGAAATGCGCGGCAGCATTTCTTCCAGACCTATGGAGGAGCCTGTCAGAGAATCCTGTCAGGGAATCCGCCTTTGCGGTATAAAGAGGTAACCATGAAAAAAAGAGATGTGTGGGCGGCTTTGGAAAATAGCCGGGCTGCCGTTGATAATGAAAACAGAGAAAAGAGGAAACCAAAGCACATGAAGGCCGGGAGCTATATCCGCATCCGGGGCGCCAATGAGCATAACCTGAAGAATGTCAGTGTGGACATCCCCCGGGACGAGCTGGTGGTGCTCACCGGTCTGTCCGGCTCCGGCAAGTCCTCTCTGGCTTTTGATACCATTTATGCAGAGGGACAGCGCCGCTACATGGAATCCCTGTCCTCCTACGCCAGACAGTTCCTGGGACAGATGGAAAAACCGGACGTGGAGAGCATAGAAGGGCTGTCGCCGGCCATTTCCATCGACCAGAAATCCACCAACCGCAACCCCAGATCTACCGTGGGTACAGTGACGGAGATCTACGATTACCTGCGTCTGCTCTATGCCCGGGTGGGTATCCCGCACTGCCCGGACTGCGGCAGAGAGATCGCCAGGCAGACTGTGGACCAGATGACGGACCAGATCATGAAGCTGCCTGCCGGGACGAAGCTGCAGATCCTGGCGCCGGTGGTGAAAGGCCGCAAGGGCGAACATGTCAAGGTGCTGGACCGGGCCAGACGCGCCGGCTATGTCCGGGTGCGGATAGACGGGAATCTGTATGACCTCTCCGAAGATATTTCCCTGGAAAAGAATCTGCGCCACAGCATAGAGATCGTGGTGGACCGCCTCGTGGTCAAGGAAGGCATGGAGCGCAGACTGACGGACTCGGTGGAGAATGCCCTGGCACTGGCTGACGGGCAGCTCCAGGTGGATGTGATCGGGGGCGAATTGCTGCAGTTTTCCCAGAATTTTGCCTGCCCGGAATGCGGCACCAGTATTCCGGAGATCGAGCCCCGCAGTTTTTCCTTTAATAATCCCTTCGGCGCCTGCCCGGAATGTGCAGGTCTTGGCTACCGGATGGAATTTGATCCTGCCCTCATCGTGCCGGATACCACCAGATCCATCCGGGAGGGGGCTATCGCCGTTCTGGGCTGGCAGTCCTGCACCACACCCGGGAGCTTTACCTATGCCACGCTCCAGGCACTGGCAGAGCATTTTAAGTTCAGCCTGGATATGCCCTGGAATCAGTTGCCGGCAAAGATCAGGGATATTCTGATGTACGGCACAGAGATCAAGGTGGATGTACACTACGAGGGACAGAGAGGATCCGGTGTCTATCCCATTGCCTTTGAAGGACTGGTCAAAAACACCGAGCGTCGGTACCGGGAGACCGGATCCGAGGTGATGAAGGCGGAGTACGAGGAATTCATGCAGATCACCCCCTGCAAGCTGTGCGGCGGCAGGCGGCTGAAGAGAGAATCCCTGGCAGTGACCGTGGCCGACAAGGATATCTATGAGCTGACCTGCATGTCCATTGGCAGCCTGCACGGATTTATAGAAAATCTGCCCCTGACCCCGACTCAGGAGCAGATCGGCCGCCAGATCCTCAAGGAGATCGGTGCCCGCGTAGGTTTTCTCAATGACGTGGGACTGGATTATCTGACACTGGCCAGAGCCACCGCCACCCTGTCCGGAGGGGAGGCGCAGAGAATCCGTCTGGCCACCCAGATCGGCTCCGGTCTGGTGGGCGTCTGCTATATTCTGGATGAGCCCAGCATCGGCCTGCACCAGCGGGATAATGATAAGCTGCTGCGGACCCTGAAAAACCTCAGGGATCTGGGAAATACCGTGATCGTGGTGGAGCACGATGAGGATACCATGCGGGAGGCGGATTACATTGTGGATATCGGCCCCGGTGCCGGCTCTCACGGAGGAGAGGTGGTGGCTGTCGGTACGGCAGAGGAGATCATGAAGATACCGGCCTCTGTCACCGGCCAGTATCTCTCCGGTGCCCGCTCCATTCCGGTGCCGAAGGAGCGCAGGAGCCCTGCGGGGTGGCTGACGGTCCAGGGCGCCGCGGTGAATAATTTAAAGCATATCGATGTTTCCTTCCCCTTGGGCGTCATGACGGCAGTCACCGGCGTCTCAGGCTCCGGCAAGAGCTCTCTGGTCAATGAAGTCCTGTATAAGGCACTGGCAAAGAACTTAAACCGGGCCAGAGTGGTGCCCGGTGCGCACGACGCTATCGAGGGAATGGAGCAGCTGGATAAGGTCATCAATATCGATCAGTCTCCCATCGGCCGCACCCCTCGCTCAAACCCTGCCACCTATACCGGCGTTTTTGACATGATCCGGGATCTCTTCGCATCTACGGCGGATGCCAAGGCCAGGGGTTATGCCAAGGGACGTTTTTCCTTTAATGTAAAGGGAGGACGGTGCGAGGCCTGCAGCGGCGACGGCATTATCAAGATCGAAATGCATTTCCTGCCGGATGTGTACGTGCCCTGTGAGGTCTGCCACGGAAAGCGCTATAACAGGGAGACCCTGGAGGTTAAGTACAAGGGCAAGAGCATTTATGATGTGCTGAATATGACGGTGGAGGAGGCAGTGACCTTCTTTGAAAATGTGCCCCGGATCCGCAATAAGATCCAGACCCTGTACGATGTCGGACTGGGCTATGTCCGGCTGGGACAGCCTTCGACAGAGCTCTCCGGCGGTGAGGCCCAGCGCATCAAGCTGGCAGCAGAGCTCTCCCGAAAGAGCACGGGAAAGACCATCTATATCCTGGATGAGCCCACCACGGGCCTGCATTTTGCAGATGTAGAAAAGCTGACAGAGATCCTGCACAAGCTGGTAGAAGGCGGCAATACCGTAGTGGTGATCGAGCATAATCTGGATGTGATCAAGACGGCAGATTATATCATCGACATCGGCCCGGAAGGGGGCGACGGAGGCGGCACTGTCATCGCAAAGGGTACACCGGAGAAAGTGGCCGCCGACCGCGGTTCCTATACCGGTTATTATGTGAAAAAGCTGCTCGCGCAGTCGCTGTAGAGAAAGGTAAACATGAAAAAATTATGGTTTGCATTCGGTGACTCCATTACAGACATGGGTTACTATATCGACACCGTATGCCGGGATCTGGATCTGGAATGTGTAAATTACGGCTTCAGCGGTTATTCCTACGGCGTGGACGAGGCGCCCTTCGGCTGCCTGCTGCAGGCCTGTGAGGAGATGCTGCAGGATCCCCGCACACCGGAGATCATTACCCTCTTTGGGGGCACCAATGACTTCGGACATAACAGCAAGGCAGAGAGCACGGAGGAAAACTTCCGCCGGATCCTGGCGCGCATACAGGCAAAATGGCCAAGGGCAAAGCTGCTGGTCATCCTGCCCTTGCAGAGAGATTTCCATCCGGAGCCGGGCAGCTGGGAGACTGCCGGTATGGGACCGAATAAACTGGGGCTGTATCTGGAGGATTACGTAAAGAAGATTCAGACTGCAGCGGAGGAATCCGGCATCCCGGTGCTGGATCTGTACCATGAGAGCGGAATCACAAAGGAGAATGCAGGGGACTATACCCTGGACGGACTCCATCCCACGCCCGAGTGCGGGATTACTCTGGGACATCAGATCGGGACAGCGATGAAAGCCCTGCTGTAAAGGCTATGGTAAAGCCGCGGAGTAATCGAAAAAGTTTTGAAAAACAAAGAGGTATAGAGTATAATAGCAGTGCGTATGCCATAGGCGTATGCATTGCTATTGTTATTTTACAGAGATGACATTATAGATAAGACATTATATAAGGGCTGCCGGAGCAGAGACAGTGCACAGCGGCCGGATACCGTGCATATACAGGAAGAAATGGAGATAAAGCATGCAGTTTACAGATATCGGAATCGATCTTGGAACAGCCAGTGTACTGGTTTATTTAAGAGGCAGAGGCGTCGTGCTCAAGGAGCCCTCTGTGGTAGCTTTTGACAGAGACACGAATCGGATCAAGGCGATCGGCGAGGATGCCCGCCTGATGCTCGGCCGTACCCCGGGCAATATCGTGGCAGTCCGTCCTCTGCGGCAGGGTGTCATTTCCGATTATACCGTCACAGAGAAGATGATGAAGTACTTCATCCAGAAGGCCGTGGGCAAGAAGACTTTCCGCAAGCCCCGTATTGCCGTCTGTGTGCCCAGCGGCGTCACCGAAGTGGAAAAGAAGGCTGTAGAGGATGCTACCTTCCAGGCGGGTGCCAGAGAGGTATTCATCATCGAAGAGCCCATCGCGGCAGCCATCGGCGCCGGCATTGACATTGCAAAGCCCTGCGGCAATATGGTGGTGGATATCGGCGGCGGCACCAGCGATATCGCCGTTATTTCCTTGGGCGGCACTGTAGTCAGCACCTCCATCAAGGTGGCAGGTGATGATTTTGACGATGCACTGGTGCGCTACATGCGCAAAAAGTACAACCTGCTGGTAGGTGAGCGGACCGCAGAGGACATCAAGATCAAGATCGGTTCCTGCTATCCCCGCCCGGAGGCAGAATATATGGAAGTCCGCGGACGAAACCTGGTAACAGGTCTGCCCAGAACCATCAAGGTATCCACCGAGGAGACAGAGGAAGCACTGAAGGAGTCCACGAATCAGATCGTAGAGGCCATCCACAGCGTTCTGGAGAAAACACCTCCGGAGCTGGCAGCGGACATCGCAGACCGCGGCATTGTGCTGACCGGCGGCGGCAGCCTGCTGCAGGGCCTGGAGGAACTGATCACCTCCAAGACCGGCATCAATGCGGTTACTGCCGAGGATCCCATGACAGCTGTGGCTATCGGCACCGGCAAGTATGTGGAGTTTCTTTCCGGCGGCGAGCACAACCTTCTTTAAGTATTGACGTATTACAGACGGTCATCAGCTGCACGACACTATACAGATCCTGCAGATCAACGAAATTTACAGATTTTATAACATTGGGGGCAAAAGAGTATTTGTCCCCAATGGATACCAAATTGCGGTGTTCTGTTCACTTTTGTATGCAGTATATCATTTTTGCAATTTGCAGGATATTACAGCTGCCCTGCCTGTTTTTCCTTTATCCGGTGCCTGCTCCGTTGGCACAGTGATACCCGGCCGGGCATATACCCGGTCTTCCTTCTGACTTTTCTTTTGCATCCCATCTCCGGGCCATCCTTTTCAATAACTTTTTGAGAATTTCGCGGGCAGAGGCCGGATATTTCGCTTCTTTCTGCGTTTTCGGTTCTGGATCTGCCGGTTCCCTGTCGCAAAAATTACAGACATCTTTTTAATCTCTTTCTCAAACAGGATCATCCATAGCCTATGGAAAAAATCAGGGGATATGTCACCCATATCATTTACAGAAATGAAGAAAACTTTTATACCGTATTCGACGTTATGCAGGAGGATGAGGAGATCACCTGCACGGGAGCGCCTGTGTCTATCCACGAGGGAGAAAACTGTGAGGTAGAGGGAGAGTACACGGAGCACCCGGTGTACGGCATGCAGTTTTGTGCGGCAAAATACAGCGTCACGGTGCCGGAGGATGCCCAGGCCATACAGCGGTATCTGGCTTCCGGCGCAGTCAAGGGGATCGGCGGCAAACTGGCAGCTAGGATCGTAGAAGCCTTCGGCGATGAGACGCTGGAGATCATGGAAAAGGAACCGGAGCGGCTGGCGGAGATCAAGGGGATCAGTGAGCGAAAGGCCAGAGAAATCGCGGCCCAGCTCCAGGATCAGCATGAGATCCGGGATGCCATCCTTTTCCTGCAGCAATATGGAATCAGCAATCGCTTTGCCATCCGGATCTGGAAGCTCTACGGCATGAAAATGTACGAGATCATCCGGGAAAATCCCTATCGGCTGGCGGAGGATGTGACGGGGATCGGTTTCGCCAAGGCCGATGAGATCGCCGGACGCATCGGTATTCAGGCGGATTCGGATTTTCGTATCCGAAGCGGTCTGCTGTATGTGCTGTCGCAGACCCTGGCAGAGGGAAACTGCTATCTGCCCCGGGAGGAGCTGCTGGAGAAGACCGAGAATCTGCTGGGACTCTCCGGGGATAATCTTTCGGTGCAGCTGGATAATCTGGCCATAGAGAGAAAGCTTTACATTCGGCGCCAGCAGGATCAGGTGCAGGTGTATTCCAGACAGGCGTATCACGAGGAACAGCAGATTGCCAGACTGCTGCTGGAACTGGATGCCGGGGTGACGGCAGGCAATGAGGAGACCGCCCGGATCGAGACGCGCATCGATGCGATGGAAGAAGAGGAAGGCCAGTCCCTGGATGCACTGCAGAGAGAGGCCGTGGTGCTGGCGGCCACCAGAGCGGTCGTCCTGTTGACCGGCGGACCCGGCACCGGCAAGACCACCACGATCAATGCCATGATCCGCTATTTCACCGAGGAGAATATGGAGGTACTTCTGGCGGCCCCCACGGGAAGAGCAGCCAAGCGCATGACGGAGGCCACAGGCTGTGAGGCTTCCACCATTCATCGCCTTCTGGGCGTAAGGTCGGTGGGAACAGGAGAAGAGGGGCAGAGCTTCGGGGGCTTTATGCGCGGAGAGGAAGATCCCCTGGAGACGGATGTGGTGATCATTGACGAGATGTCGATGGTGGATATGCACCTATTCCTGTCGCTGCTGAAGGCCATAATGCCCGGCACCAGACTGATCATGGTAGGGGATGTGAACCAGCTTCCCTGCGTGGGCCCCGGACGGGTACTGCAGGATATGATCGAGTCCGGCGTCTTCTCCACGGTGGCACTGACCAGAATCTTCCGCCAGGCCATGGAAAGCGACATTGTGGCCAATGCCCATGCCATCAATGAGGGACGTCCCCTGCGGCTGAATAACCAGAGCAAGGATTTCTTCTTCCTGGAGCGCAGTGATTCCAATGTCATGTATAAGCACATCGTGCAGCTGGTCAGGGACATGATGCCCCGCTATGCCCACTGCACGCAGAATGATGTGCAGGTGCTGACTCCTATGCGAAAGGGCGCCCTGGGCGTGGAAAAACTCAACCAGGCCCTGCAGTCTGTGCTCAATCCGCCGGAACCCGGCAAGGGAGAGCTGCAGCGGGATGACGTGGTCTTCCGGGAGGGTGACAAGGTAATGCAGATCCGCAACGACTACCAGATCGAGTGGGAAGTGCGGGGCAATTTCGGCATGCCGATAGATAAGGGGACCGGTGTCTTTAACGGAGATTTCGGTGTGATTCAGCGGATAGACGAGGCGGCCAGAGAGATGACGGTGCTCTTTGACGAGGACAGGACTGTGGTCTATCCCTTTGATGCGCTGGACGAGCTGGAACTCGCCTATGCAATCACCGTGCACAAATCCCAGGGCTCCGAGTATCCGGCCGTGGTCCTGCCGCTTCTGTCCGGGCCGCCCGCCCTCTTTACCAGGAATCTGCTCTACACCGCGGTGACCAGAGCCAGATCCTGCGTCACGATTCTGGGCAGCCGGGCCTGCGTGGAGCGGATGGTGGCCAATGCAGGAGGGAATAAGCGGTATACAGGACTGCGGGAACGGATCCTGGAGATGTGTGCGGTTGAGAAAAAGCCGGAGTCGTAACAGAAATCGGATTTCAAAATGCATGCAGTTAGAGGCAGAACGGGAGATACGATATAAAAATAAAGGCGGAAATAAAAGCAAGCATAAAATCAAACATAAAATCAAACATAAAATCAATAGCAGCCGGCCGATGGAAACGTTACCTCACCCTGCCGGTGGACCTGGTTTTTCCCAGGCGCTGCCCGGTGTGCGATGAACCGGTGCGTCCCTTTGGAGAGATGATATGCAGCGACTGCAGGGGAAAGCTGCAGCGCATAGAGGGGAGCACTTGCTGCCGGTGCGGCAAGATGCTCGCTGATCCGGAGGGAGAATACTGCCGGGACTGCAGAAACACCAGACACAGCTATGAACGGGGCGGCGCGGTTTTCGCCTATCGCTCCTGTGCCGGCTCCCTCTATCGATTTAAGTACAGAAACCGAAGAGAGTACGCCCAGTGGTATGGAAAACAGCTGAGCCGCCGACTTGCCGAGGTCTTCCCGGGAGAGCCGTTTGATCTGCTGCTGCCTGTTCCGCTGTACCCGGAAAAGGAAAGAAAGCGGGGCTACAATCAGGCCTGGCTCCTGGCAAAAGCCCTCTCCGAAAACTGTAAAATACCGGCAAAAAAAGGCGTTTTAGTGCGCACCAGAAATACCCTTCCCATGAAGAATATGGGGGCTTCGGACAGGCAAAATAATTTGAAAAGAGCTTTTCATGCATCTGCAAATGATGTAAAATTGAAGGCAATCCTTGTAATAGATGATATCTATACCACAGGAACGACCATAGATGCCTGCGCACAGGCACTGTACGAGGCGGGAGCGAAGAGAGTCTGTTTTCTGACGCTGGCCATAGGCGCAGACAGACCGGAGAAACGATATGCTGAGTGAGAATAAGATCCGCCTGATGACAAAGATCGCGGTATATGAAAAGACAGACGGGGCAAAAAATGCCCGTATGAATGCCTATTTTAAAGGAGATTACATCTCCAGTCAGATGCTGCGCTCATTTCTCTGTGCCACGGTCTCCTTCTTTATTCTGCTGGCAGTCTATTGCTATTATGGCTTTGAGGAGCTGATGCTCTCTATTTACAGTATGGATCTGATGTCCTTTTTCGGCAGGATCATTGTGATCTATCTGCTCTATACAGCAGCCGTCCTGATCCTGACCTATGTGATCTATGCCAGGAGATATTCCCGCATGCAGAAGGAAGTGCAGAGATATTACAGAATGTTGTCTGTCATGGCAACGAGTTACAAAAAGAAAGAGGAAAGTTAACAGGCATGACTACTTTGCTGGAACTGCGCGAACGCGCACTGGCTATTTACAGCAGTTACGAAAATCTGATACAGCTGGCAGGCAAGTTTATCCTTACCCTGACAGCCCTTTTGTTTCTGGACAGCAGGATCGGCTACAATACTACCCTGGCCAATCCCCTGCTGGCGGTGATCCTGGCACTGGTATGCGCTCTGCTGCCGGTGAGCCTGAGCGTCTCCATCATCGGACTGATCATTGTGGCACAGATGTATGCCCTGTCTCTGGAGACCATGGCGGTGGCAGCAGCTCTGTATGCTTTGATCCTGCTCCTCTATTTCCGCTTTTCACCGAAGGATGCCATCATCCTGCTGCTTTTGCCGGTGGCCTATCGGCTGAATCTGATCTATGCAGTGCCCATTGCAGCCGGTCTGCTTCTGGGCCCCGCCTCGATCCTCTCCGTCTCCTTTGGCGTGATCGTGGTCTATTTTGTCGAATTCATCAATAAAAATGCGGCCTCCATCACCGGCATTACCACAGAGGAATCGGTGAGCAAATTCCGCTTCGTACTGGACGGCATTTTCAAAAACGAGAAGATGTGGGTCATGATCCTGGCCTTTGCCCTGACTCTGATTATTGTCTATGTGATCCGGAGACTGATGATCGTCAATTCCTGGCTGCTGGCCATCGGCGTGGGCTCGGTGGTGAATCTGTTGGTGATCCTCATCGGAGATATGGTTTTTGACACGCAGGTTTCCATCCCTTTGCTGTTCCTGGGGACGGTCCTTTCCTTCGGCGTGGCCTGGGTCATTCAGTTCATGGTCTTTAATCTGGACTACTCCCGGACAGAGAGCGTTCAGTTCGAGGATGACGAGTATTACTATTATGTAAAGGCAGTGCCGAAGGTGGCACTTTCCACGAAATCACGCACGGTAAAGAAGATCAGCACCTCCCGGGAGATCGCCCATCCCTACGGTCCTCACGGCGGCTACAGGGACAGCAGATCCGAAGCAGCACCGGAGGAGGATATTTCCTATGATTACGCCGGCTATGACGATGCCGGTACCTACGGAGATGAGGTGTCCTATGACCGCTATGACGACGGCGGTTATGACAATACGGAGGACTTTGACAACTACGCAGGCGATATAAGCTATGAGGATCTTGATCCTCAGGATTGGACCAGATAAATATGCAGGTGATCGGTACCATTTTTTCCAGCTATCTATCAAATCTTCATATGCCAAATGTGCGATGGACGGATGTCATTGAGATCCTGATCATCGCATTTTTGGCATATTATCTTATACTCTGGGTGAAGAATACCAGAGCGTGGTCTCTGATGAGAGGCGTATTCATGATTCTGGTATTTATCATGATCGCTGCCCTCTTTAACATGACCACCATATTGTGGATCGTAAAAAATGTAACCAGCCTCGGTGTCATCGCTCTGATCGTGATTTTGCAGCCGGAGCTGCGAAACGGCATGGAGGAGCTGGGAAGGAAGAACCTGCTGGCGCATTTCGTCGCCTTTGACAACCGGGAGTCCGACGGACGCTTTTCGGATAAGACGGTCTCCGAGCTGGTGCGGGGCTGCGTGGAAATGGCCAAGGTAAAGACCGGCGCCCTGATCGTCATCGAACAGAGCAGTCCCCTGCGGGAGTACGAGCGCACCGGCATCGATGTGGATGCGGTGGTGACCAGCCAGCTGCTCATCAATATTTTTGAGAAAAACACACCTCTCCATGACGGTGCTGTCATCGTCCGGGGAGACAGGATCACCTCCGCGACCTGCTACCTTCCCCTTTCCGACAACAGACTGGATAAGGATCTGGGCACCCGTCACCGGGCAGCCGTGGGTATTTCCGAGGTGACCGATTCCCTGACCATCATCGTCTCCGAGGAGACCGGAAAGATCAGCATCGCCTATAAGGGCGCACTGGAGCGGGAAGTCAGTACGGACCGCCTGAGAGAGCGTCTGGTCTGGCTGCAGGGCAAGAGCAGCCAGGAGGAGCATCGCCGGGGCATTCTGTCCAGAAAGAGTCAGTCTGCCTCTGCAAAGCAGCATGGAGGTAAGGATGAAGCTTGAGAAATTGATCTTTCGGAATTTCGGACTGAAGCTGATCGCGCTGATCTTTGCGACCATGCTTTGGTTTCTGGTCACGAATATCAATGATCCGGTCACGACACTGCAGTTCACCAATGTGCAGGTCAAGCTGCTCAATACCAGTCTGATCACCAATCGGGGTGAGGTCTACAGTGTACTGGATAATACCGATGTGATCCCCGTGGTGGTGGTGACAGCCCCTCGGTCTGTCATCGATTCTCTTGGGGCGGACAATATTGTGGCCACGGCAGACGTGCAGGATATGAGCACCCTGGATACCGTAGGCATTTCCCTTTCCACGAATAAATACAATAATGAGATCACAAACATCGAGGGAAGCATCGATGCGGTCAGACTGAATATCGAGGAGAAGGAAACCAGATTCATTACCCTGCAGATCGATTCGGCCGGTGAGGTGGCTGATGGGTATATCCTGAGTGATATCACGCCGGAGCAGAACCAGGTGCGCATTTCCGGAGCAGAATCCGTGGTGGATTCCGTGAGCAAGGCCGCTGTGACGGTGGACGTCTCGGGTGCGACAGCCAATATCAATACCAGCGCAGATGTGCGCCTGTATGATGAGAACGATGAACTGATCAATACCACGGGACTGACGCTGAATATATCCAGCGTAAAGGTCAGCGCTACGGTGCTGCCTGTTAAGACGGTGAGCCTGACACTGGAGACCAGCGGCACACCGGCCTCCGGCTATATGGCCACCGGAGAGGTGACGGCAGAGCCCTCTTCGATCAGGCTGGCAGGCAGAAGTGCAGCGCTGGCCAAGGTAGATACCATCACGATCCCTGCCGAGGAACTGGATCTGACGGATGCCGAGGAGAGTCTGACGGAAACCATCGACATTCGCAGCTATCTGCCGGACGGCGTATCTCTGGCAGACGACAGCTTTAACGGACTGGTGAAGGTGACAGCGGCGGTAGAGCCTATTGCGTCAAAGACGGTGGATATGGCACTGAGCGATGTGACACTTTCCAATATTCCGGATGGATATACAGCCCAGATCGCATCCCTCTCCGATGAGGACGAGGATACAGACGCAAAGACGGATACGAAATTAAAGGTATCCCTTCAGGGACTGTCCGAAGAACTGGACCAGATCAGCAGCGGCAAGTCCTTAAAGCCCACGGTAGATGTGGGAGCGCTGGTCAGCAGCGCCATCGCATCGGACAAGAGCGGCAATTATACGGCCACAGTCAGCTTTACTCTGACGGATCACGTCAAGACCACGGGCAGCACGCAGGTCCGCATCCGTCTTCGCAAGGAGGACAGCCAGGAGGCAGATGTCAGCGGCAATGCCGCATCCGGCACCGGGAGTACCGATGCAGACAGCAGCACCGGCGCATAACGGATGGCCGGCGTGGACGGAGTGATATGCGGATCACGGCAGAAAACACAGAGATCACTTCCAAGGAGGCAGTTGCCTGATGGAAGAAAAAGGAGTATAGTATATAGAAGTTGCCGATTTCATTGGGGGTTATCGGTGAGATGGGCAGCAGGGGGGAACTTATAGTGATAATTCCGTGTTTGGAAGGGAGTACAGCAGTATGGTAAGCCAGAAGGTGACCATTAAGAATCCGACCGGGCTGCACCTAAGACCGGCTGGCATCCTATGCAAGGATGCTATGCAGTTTAAATCACAAATCACTTTTACATTCAAGGATACCACCGCGAATGCAAAGAGTGTATTAAGTGTGCTCGGTGCATGCGTGAAATCCGGTGACGAAATAGAAATTTTTTGTGATGGCGAAGACGAGCAGGAAGCACTGCAGACCCTGGTACAGGCCGTGGAGAGCGGACTGGGGGAGTAAGCTGCAGCAAACCTGCAAAGTGAGAGAGAAGGAAACCGGTCCGGACAGAGGGCCGGTTTTTTCTGTTAAAAACAGTAAGGGAACGGGGCGAAGGCTTCGGAATGGAGGACAAGATGTTAAATTACAAGAGATATCAGAGAAATCCGGTGGTGGACTATCCCCAGCGTCAGTGGCCAAACAGACAGATCGAGAAGGCACCTATCTGGTGCAGCGTGGATCTACGGGACGGCAACCAGGCACTGATCGATCCCATGGTGGTCAATGAAAAGATCGAGATGTTCCAGCTTCTGGTAAAGCTTGGCTTTAAGGAGATCGAGATCGGTTTTCCGGCAGCCAGCCAGATCGAGTATGATTTCCTTCGCCAGCTCGTGGAGCGCAAGATGATCCCGGACGACGTGCGGGTACAGGTACTCTCCCAGTGCAGAGAGGAGCAGATCGACAGAACCTTTGAGGCCATTCAGGGCTGCAAGCAGGCAGTGGTTCATATCTATAATTCCACCTCTACGCTGCAGAGAGACGTGGTATTCCATGCAGATAAAAAGGAGATCACCCAGATCGCCATCCAGGGCACAAAATGGGTAAAGGAGCGCGCAGTGAACTTCCCGGGCAAGATCATTCTGGAGTATTCTCCCGAGAGCTTTACCGGCACAGAGCTGGACTATGCACTGGAGATCTGCAATGCCGTGCAGGATGTATGGCAGCCCACAAAGGAAGAGCCCATGATCTTCAACCTGCCTTCCACCGTGGAGATGAATACCCCCAATGTCTATGCAGACCAGATCGAGTGGATGAATACCCACTTTACCAACAGAGAGGCCATCATCCTCAGCGTGCATCCCCACAATGACAGAGGCACCGGCGTGGCTGCTACGGAGCTGGCACTTCTGGCCGGCGCAGACCGTGTAGAGGGTACTTTGTTTGGCAACGGCGAGCGCACCGGCAATGTAGACGTGCTGACCGTGGCCTACAACATGTTCTCCCAGGGCATCAATCCGGAGCTGGATATCGAGAACATCAATGAGATCATCGATGTCTATGAGCGCTGCTGCAAGATGCACATCGATCCCCGTCATCCTTATGCCGGCAAGCTGGTATTTACCGCATTCTCCGGTTCTCACCAGGATGCCATCAATAAGGGCGTGGCTGCCATGAAGGAGAGAAATGCAGAGAAATGGGCAGTGCCCTATCTGCCTATCGATCCTGCAGATATCGGACGCACCTACGAGCCCATCGTCCGCATCAACTCCCAGTCCGGCAAGGGCGGCGTAGCCTTTGTTATGGATACCTACTTCGGCTTCAAGCTTCCGAAGGGCATGCACAGAGAGTTTGCCGATGTGATCCAGAAGATCTCCGAGAAGCAGGGTGAGGTATCCCCGGAACAGATCATGGAATCCTTCCGTCTGGAATATCTGGACCGCAAGGAGCCCCTGCATTTCCGCAGACTGGCCGTGACGGATCTCAGCGAAAATGCCAGCAGCGATTTCGATACCAAGGTAACCGTGACCTACGAAGATCACGGAGAGAAGAAGAGCTTCGAGGCAGTAGGCAACGGCCCTCTGGATGCTGCACGGCGAGGAATCAGAGAGTCCATGGGCCTGGATGTGAAGATCCTGGACTATGAGGAGCATGCACTGAAGTCCGGTTCCGATTCCCAGGCAGCGGCTTACATCCACATGCTGGATGCGCAGACCGGCCAGGTCACCTACGGCGTAGGCGTCAGCTCCAACATCACCAGAGCCTCTGTGCGTGCTATGTTCTCCGCATTGAACAGACTGGGACTGGGGGAGAAGAAGGAAAGAATCCCCGGGGATTTCTAAGAATTTGAGTATCTGTTTAGCACCTGCCACATTTCAATCGGAAATTGACTGCTTGCAGGCATA
>CAVKQI010000028.1:0-9289 GCA_963658405.1 bacterium
GCGGCACAGAAAGGAAAACATGATCAATTTTGAGGAAGAATTAAAGAAATTTCATCCCAGTCTGGAGATAGAGGATGCGGCAGATGCCATTTATAATCAGGATTTATCGGATGTGGCGGATATTATGATCAAAATGGCAAAGGACAATGCTGCAGGGAATGCAGACAGGACGGACAAATAGAGCAGGAGTGTGCATATGTATTGTTATCGCTGCGGCTGTCAGCTGACAGAACACGACTATTGCCCCCACTGCGGCGCAGAGGTGGGAACTTATAAGAAGCTTCTCTCCCTTTCCAATTATTACTATAATGAAGGACTGGCGAAGGCAGGCGTCCGGGATTTAAGCGGGGCCGTCGTGAGTCTGCGGCAGAGCGTGCGTTTTAATAAGGATAATATTGAGGCCAGAAACCTCCTGGGACTGGTCTATTATGAGACCGGCGAGGTAGTGTCGGCCCTAAGCGAGTGGGTAATCAGCAAGAACCTGCGCCCGGAGAAGAATATAGCAGATGATTATATCGACCGGGTACAGAGCAATCAGACACGCTTAGAGACCATCAACCAGACGATCAAAAAGTACAACCAGGCCCTGCTTTACTGCAGACAGGGGAGTCTGGATCTGGCGGTCATTCAGTTAAAGAAAGTGCTTTCCTTAAATTCCCACTATCTGCGGGCCCATCAGCTTCTGGCGCTCTTGTATATCGAGAGCAATGACTGGAAAAAGGCCTCCAGAGAGCTGGATAAGTGCATGGCCATCGACGTGGGCAATACCACCACGCTGCGCTACCGCAAGGCAGTGGAGAGCCAGCGCCTGCCGGAGGAGACTCAGGAGTCTCCTGCCAGATTAATGAAGGCAAGACAGGATGTCATCACCTATCAGAGCGGCAATGAGACCATCATCCAGCCTGTGGGCGCTAAAAATCCGGGTATTGATGCCCCGGCGCTGCCCACAAACCTGATCAATATCGGCTTAGGGCTTTTGATCGGCGCATCCATCGTGGGCTTTCTGATCCTGCCCGCCAGAGTGCAGGCTGTGCGGAATGCCTCTGCGGAAAATGTAAAGGCTGTCAGTGAGCAGGCAGATTCCAAGACAGCCACGATCCAGGAAAAGGAACAGCAGATCGAAGATCTGACCAATGAAAAGAACACTCTGCAGGAGGAACTGGAGCAGTATAAGAGCACGGAAGGTTCCGTGAGCGTGAATGATGCCCTGTTTACGGCGGTAGATGCCTATCTGCAGGATGATACGGATATCGCTGCGATTTCGGAGTCTTTTTCTTCTATTGACTACGAGGCTGTTTCGGATACCGTATCCGAGCAGTTCAAGACCCTCTATGAGGATCTGTATACCAGAATCCGCCCGCAGATGATGAAGCAGTATTACGATACAGGTTATACGGCTTATCAGCAGGCTGACTATGTCTCTGCCATCGACAATCTGACCAAGGCGGTGCAGTACGGCGATAAGGAAGAAGATAGTTCGGAATATGCCAATGCGGTCTTCTATCTGGCAGATTCCTACTATATGCAGTATAAGAGCGCAGAAAACAGTCAGAAGAGCAAATTCACCGAGAATATCACCAAGGCCCAGCAGGGCTTTACCCAAGTGAGCACGGAGTTCCCGGATCTGCGGATCGCCAA
Organism: bacterium; assembly: GCA_963658405.1. GTDB lineage: Bacteria > Bacillota > Clostridia > Lachnospirales > Lachnospiraceae > CAG-791. Next base: position 1,639 of record CAVKQI010000028.1, read on the forward strand.
TACGGCGGATGCCAAGCTCGAAGAGATCCGGAATCTGAAGGTGGCATCGGCAGCGGACAGCAGTCAGGATGCAGAAGAGAGTACCTCCTCCGCTTCCTCCGGAAAGAGCAGCACCTCTTCATCCTCCGCTTCCAGCTCGGGCAGCTCTGCAAATAGCAGTTCTTCTAGCAATTCTTCCGGCAGCGCAGCAGGCAGCAGTTCCGGCAGCAGTACATCTGCTTCGTCAGGACAGACGCAGGCGAGCACCTCCGCCTCTTCCCAGTCCGATGCCGCCGCCCAGGCAGCATCCCAGCAGGCGGCAGAGGCAGCAGCCGCGCAGCAGGCCGCAGAGGCAGCGGCAGCCCAGCAGGCAGCGGATACAGACGCCGCGCAGCAGGCCGCAGCAGCGGCGGCAGCGCAGCAGGCGGCCGAAGCCCAGGGGGCGGGACAGTAAAGGAGATTTTCTAAAAGGCCATGGTTGTCTTTTCAAGTCTGGAATTTTTATTCCGGTTTTTACCTATATTTCTGGCGGTGTATTATCTTACACCGCCAAAGTACAAAGATGCGATTCTCTTTATGGGCAGTATTCTCTTTTATGCCGCAGGAGAACCGCTTTTTGTCATTTTATTGCTGGGAATGACTATCCTTAACTATGCGCTGGGATGGCTGGGACGGCGCCTTACAAGCCGCGTCCCCGTTGCTCTTTGCATATTGCTGGATGTGGGAGTTCTGCTTTTATGCAAGGTACTGGCGCTGAAGGTGGATTCCTCTTTTCTGCCCCTTGGCATGAGCTTTTATATTTTCAAGATGATCTCCTGGCAGGCGGATGTATGCAGGGGCGAAATCAGGAAGCTGAATTTTATAAAGACGGCCGCCTATTTCACCATGTTTCCCCAGATCACCCAGGGACCGATCATGCGCTACCGGGACGGCGGCTTTGATGAGGGCAGTCCGCGGCATATCCGGCTCTCCAGACTGGAGGACGGACTGATCCTGCTGGTTATGGGACTTGGCATGAAAGTCCTGCTGGCAGACCGCATTGGTATTTTGTGGAATGAGATCGACAGGATCGGCTATGAGAGTATTTCCACGCCGCTGGCCTGGATGGGCGCTTTTGCCTATACCTTCCAGCTCTATTTTGACTTCTGGGGATATTCCCTGATGGCAGCCGGCATCGGCATGATGCTGGGATTTCCCTTTGTCCTGAATTTTGATCATCCCTACAGCGCGAAGGGAATTGCGGACTTCTACAGACGCTGGCATGTCACGCTGGGCGCCTGGTTCCGGGATTACCTGTACATCCCTCTGGGAGGCAGCAGGAAGGGAAAAGGGCGCACGATCATCAATCTGCTGATCGTCTGGCTGGTGACGGGACTCTGGCACGGCGGCACCGTGAATTTCCTTATCTGGGGCGGCATCCTGGGTCTGTGGATCATTCTGGAAAAATTCCCGCTTCGCAGAGCCATGGAGAAGCATCCGGTGATCGGACGCCTTCATGTATGGATCCTGATCCCTCTGACGTGGGTGATCTTTGCGATCTCCGACTTAAAGGCACTGAGCGTATATTTTACCAGACTGTTTCCTTTCTTCGGCACGCCGGAGACGGTGTATGCCGGAGATTTTCTGAAATACGCAGCCATCTACTGGCCTTTCTTCCTGGCAGCGGTGCTGTTATGCCAGCCGGCGATCTGCCGTAAGATCGCAGCCAATCGCAGACGGATCCCTACGCTCTTGGTGCTGACGGTTATTTTCTGGATCTCCCTTTATTTTTCGGCGATTTCCTCCGGGAATACATTTCTTTATTTCAGTTTCTAGTATCTCGGCGGTAAAAGAAGGGAAGGTTGATCAGAATGAGAAGAGGAAAAAATATATTTCGAAGGCTCCTGCTCTGGTGGATCCTTCTGGCCGGCGTGGGAGCGGCCACCGGTGTCGCTTTCCTTGGCAGGAATACGATCTATGCAGAGCAGACCGCGAAGTGGGACTGGCAGAAGGAGCCTTTTTTCAGTGTGGTTTTAAAGGGCATCAAGGAGGAGATCTATCCCTGGCAGATCATTACCGGAACGAAGGAGAGCGAGCAGGATGCCACCCTGCAGGCGCTGTTGGCTAAGGCACAGCAGGAATCCGGCAGCGCAGAAGACAGTGTCGGCTCGGCTTCCGGTACAGCCGGGGCGGCTGACGGCGGCCAGCAGGGAACAGGCAGCAACGCTTCCTCCGGCATGGATATCAGCGGCAACAGCGGCGCCGCAGGAGATATAAGCGGCAATGCCGCAGGGACAGAAGGCTCAGGCATAAAGAGCAGTGACCAGGCAGCCGCCCAGAGTCAGAAAGAGGAAAACGATACCTATATCCATGCCGATACCATGCCGGACAATGTGAATGATCCGGTGGTGCAGGCGGTCTCTTACGGCAATGAAAACCAAAAGTACATGTCGCCGGAGGGGACGGTCTATAATCAGGATACGGCGGGGCTTTTTGCGCAGAACGGCGATTATTATACCTTCCGGGACGTGGATGATTACTATTTCAGCGATGCCATCTTTATCGGAGATTCCCGGACAGACGGCCTGTATGATTACGGCGGACTGAAAGGCAAGTCAACTTTTCTGGCAAAAGAGTCCATCTCGGTGTACACTATGTACGACAAGAAGCTGGATTTCCATACGCCCGGCGCCCAGGATGAGAGTCTGACAGCGTTGGAAGCCTTGATGACAAAGCAGTACCGCAAGGTCTATCTGTCGGTAGGCGTCAATGAGCTGGGTATTCCGGATACTGCGGAATTTTACCAGCGCTATCGGGAGGCTGTGGCGGTGATCCGTCAGCTCCAGCCAAATGCCATCATCTATATAGAGGGCATCATGCATGTCTCGGAGAGCAAGGCCAGATCGGACGATGCCTTCAATAATGTCAACATCGTACAGAGAAATACCGCTATTGCCACACTTGCCAATGGGCATGATATCTTTTATATTGATATGAACAGTGCTGTCTGCGACGAAGAAGGAAATCTGCGGACAGATCTGACGGCAGACGGGGTCCACTTAAAGGGCAGCGCCTACAGTCTGTGGCATGATTTCCTGCTGCACAATGCCATCGTTCGAAATACAGAGGATTATCTGGGAACGGGGCCCGTGGAGGGCGGCGTAGACCTTACGGCGCTGACAGCCGGCCAGTAGGGAGAAAGGAGCAGCATGCGGGAGATTGAATTCAAGATGGAGCGTCCCGGCCTGGTGGAAAAAGGACAGAAGGTAACGGTGACAGAGGGCGTACTGCCCAGCAACTATTACTATACCATCAATCCGGCCGTGGCCATGAGCGGCAATTTTCCCTTTCCCAAACGGCTTCTTGCCAGAGAAGGTGTGGTAGAAGCGGTAGAGGAAAATGAGAGAGGTTACTATGTCAGGGTTCTCTTCGATGAGGAGGAACCCCGGTAAAAAAATAAAGGCAAAACCAAGGAGGCGTATTATGAGCAAAAATAAACTGGAAGTGATCGCAACCAAGAAGGCACCTGCAGCTATCGGTCCTTATTCTCAGGCAATCGTGGCCGGAGATTTTCTTTATGCATCCGGACAGATCCCGATCGATCCCAAGACCGGCGCACTGGTAGAGGGAGATGTCAGTGCCCAGGCCAAGCAGGTATGTGAGAATATCGGCAAGATCCTCAAAAAGGCAGGCACCGATTTTGATCATGTGGTAAAGACCACCTGCTTCCTGGCAGATATGAGTGATTTCGCAGCTTTTAACGAAGTATACGGCAAGTACTTTACCAGCAAGCCTGCCAGAAGCTGTGTCGCTGTCAAGGAAATTCCGAAGAAAGTCCTCTGCGAGGTAGAGGTCATCGCGTATCTTAAATGAAAAACAGAAATAAAGTAAAAATGCCGGCGAAAAACGGACTGCAGCTGTTCCTCTGTGCCTTCATATGGGGAACAGCCTTTGTGGCCCAGAGCGTGGGCATGGATTATATGGGGCCGTTTACCTTCAATGGTATACGGACTCTTTTGGGTGCATTGGTCTTATTGCCCATTGTACTCTTTCGTTTTGCCGGCCGCCGCAGCGCGGGGTATTCCTTTAAAAGGACAGTACTCTCCGGCATGGTGATCGGCGTGGTGCTGTGCGCTGCCTCCAGTCTGCAGCAGATGGCGCTGCAGACAACAGAGGTGGGAAAGGCCGGCTTTATCACGGCTATGTACATCATCATCGTTCCGGTGCTTTCCTTTGTGCTGACCAGAAAGTCCTCCCTGCGGGTGTGGTGCTGCGCAGGCATCGCCTTAGTCGGCATGTATCTTCTGTGCATGTCCGGCAAGGAGAGCGCGGCTCTGACCGGGGCAGATCTAGAGCTTTTATTCTGCGCCTTCCTTTTTTCCCTGCACATCATACTGGTGGAAAAGCTGGGGGCAAAGGCAGACGGCATAGAGCTCTCCTGCATACAGTTTCTGACAGCCGGCATAGTGGGAACAGCCTGTGCCTTTCTCTTTGAGACGCCATCTCTCAGCGGCCTGCAGGCGGGAATCGTTCCGATCCTTTATTCCGGCGTCATGTCCTGCGGTATCGCCTATACCCTGCAGATCCTGGGGCAGAAGGGCGCCGATCCTACCATCGCTTCCCTGATCATGTCCTTAGAGTCCGTGATCTCCCTGCTGGCAGGCTGGGTGATCCTGGGACAGGCCTTATCCGGCCGGGAACTGATGGGATGCGGGCTGATCTTTGCAGCCATTATTCTGGTACAGCTGCCGGAAAAGACCCCGGAACGACAGGGCAGTGCAGAAGGGACAGAGAATCTATGAATAAAAAAGCACTTTTGGCAGCGGCCCTCTGTGTGAGCCTTGGCCTGGGCGGCTGTTCCTTCGGGAAGAGCAGCACCAATATTGCGGCAGGCATGCAATGTATCAAGGACAGGGATTATACCGGCGCAGAGGAAGCTTTCACCGCGGCCCTGGAGGCAGGAGAGGATGAAAAGCAGGCTCTGCGGGGGCAGGGCATTGCCCTGATGGGAAAGGCCGACTACGAGGGAGCGGCATCTGCTTTTGAGCAGGCACTTTCCTGCAGCAGCGGCATCCCGGAGGATATGGACTATGATATCAATTACTATCTGGCTGCCTGCTACATGAAGCTCTCCGAGCCCGCAAAGGCGGAGGCAGCCTACGATGCCATCATTGCCCTGCGAAAAACGGATGCAGAGGCCTATGAGCTCCGAGGTGCGGTAAAGCTCAGTCAGGACCGCTATGAGGAGGCAAAGGCCGACTTTGACAAGGCAGTATCCTTAGAGCCCACGGATTATACCAGGATGATCCAGATCCTGGAGACCATGACCCAGTACGGCCATCAGGAGGACGGACAGGCTTATCTCTCCGAGGCGATTGCCTCTCACGGAGAGGAGATGTCGGACTATGACAGGGGGCGTCTCTATTACTATCTGGGGGATTATGACTCTGCCTGCGTCAGTCTGGAAAAGGCCCGGTCGGATACGGATTATCAGTCCACTATGCTGCTGGGCAGAACCTATGAGGCACTGGGAGATTACAATTACGCCCTCAGCGTCTATCAGGCCTATCTGGCCAATGACCAGACCCACCCGGAGATTTACAACCAGCTGGGACTGTGCCAGATGGCTATGGGCAGCTATCAGGACGCGCTGACATCCTTTCAGACCGGCCTGAAGGCAAAGGACAATACGGTATTGCAGAGCCTGTCCTTTAATGAAATCGTCGCCTATGAGCATCTGGGAGAATTTAAGAAAGCCTCGGTGCTGATGGATACGTACCTGGAGAATTATCCGGGGGATGAGACAGCTGCCAGAGAGGCAGAATTTTTAAAAACCCGCTGATAAACAAAAATCGCCTGAGGGCATTGTATAGGAGGTAAATATGATTCAGAAGCTGATCGCGAAGATAAAGGAAACCAATGCACCCATCGTAGTGGGGCTGGATCCGAATATGAAATTTATTCCGGAGCATCTGCTGCGGGATGCCAGACGGGCCCACAAGGAGAATCTCTTAGGAGATGATGAGCTGGATATTGCTGCGGATGCAGTGTGGCGTTTCAATAAAGAGATCATCGATGCCACCTGTGATCTGATCCCTGCCGTAAAGCCGCAGATCGCCATGTATGAGCAGTTCGGTATTCCGGGACTTTTAGCTTACTGGAAGACCGTGCGCTACTGCCACGAAAAGGGTCTGATCGTCATCGGCGACGTAAAGCGCGGTGATATCGGCTCCACTTCTGAGTCTTATGCCATTGCGCACCTCGGCCGGATTCAGATCGACGGTCATAAGCACAAGGTATTCGACGAGGATTTTGCAACGGTCAATCCCTACCTGGGTTCCGACGGCGTAAAGCCCTTTATCGATGTATGCAATGAGACGGACAAGGGCATTTTTGTACTGGTCAAGACCTCCAATCCCAGCAGCGGCGAGTTCCAGGATGTGCTGACACAGGACGGCCGTCCCATCTATGAACTGGTAGGAGAAAAGGTCCGGGAGTGGGGCGAGCTCTCCATGGACGGCGATTACAGCAATGTCGGTGCCGTGGTAGGCGCTACCTATCCCGAGCAGGGCAGGACACTGCGCAAGCTCATGCCGCATACCTATATCCTGGTACCGGGCTACGGTGCGCAGGGCGGCAAGGGCAAGGATCTGGTGGACTTCTTTAATGAGGATGGCCTGGGTGCGATCGTGAATTCCTCCAGAGGCATTATCGCTGCTTACAAGCAGGAGAAGTATGCAAAGTACGGAGAGGACCGCTTTGCAGAGGCTTCCAGAGCAGCAGTATTGGATATGATCGAGGATATCAACGGCGCGCTGCAGAGCCGCTAGCCGGTAAGGTCGGCGCAGCAGGCAGGCTGTGGCTGATCATATCGAAAAATTCACCTTAAAGGGGCAACTATGATAGCGGGACTTTCCTATTATCAGATCGCAAGCTTTTTTATCATCTATTCCTTCATCGGCTGGTGCGTTGAGGTGGTCTACTGTACCGTTACCAGCGGCAAGGTGGTCAACCGGGGATTCTTAAACGGCCCGGTGTGTCCCATCTACGGCTTCGGCATGGTAGGAGTACTGATGGTCTTTCAGAACCTGCCGGTAAAAAATCCGGAGGACACCGACATGGTGGTGGTATTCTTCGGGAGCATGATCCTGGCTACCCTGGTAGAGCTGATCGGCGGCTGGCTGATGCTGCGGCTCTTCCATGCCAGATGGTGGGATTACAGTGACAAACCCTTTAATGTGGGCGGCTTTATCTGCCCCCAGTTCAGTATCCTGTGGGGAATCGGCGGCGTCATCGTGATCAAGATGGTGCATCCGGTGGTGAGCAAAGCCTCCGGCACCAAAATCCCCGAGAAATACGGCTGGATCCTGTTGGCAGTTCTTTATCTGATCTATCTCGTCGACCTGATCGTAACCGTGTTGACGGTGCGGGGGCTGAACCGGGATCTGGAGGAACTCGAAAAAGTGCGGCTCTCCCTGCGCAGGGTCAGTGATTCCCTAAGTGAAGGTCTTGGCACCGGTGCCATCTATACGGACCAGAAGATCACGGAAGGAAAGATCCAGGCGACGCTGGCCAAGGCGGAGATGCGAGATTCTGTGGATGCCATGAGCAGCGCTATGAGCAGTGCCGTGAATAATGCTGTCAGCAGTGCGGTAAATACGGCCAGAAATAATGCGGTAAGCAATGCGGTGGG
>CAVKQI010000028.1:9335-22926 GCA_963658405.1 bacterium
AGCAATGCGGTGGGCAGCGCCGTAAGCAGTGCTGTAGATACCGCAGCAGCCGGTACAGCAGCCTATAAGGCACAGCTGGAACAGCGGGCACAGATGCTGCGCCGGGATATTCTGGAAAAGACGCATTTCGGCGGCGGTCGTCTCCTGAAGGCATTCCCTGCCATGAAGCATATTGATCATCAGGAGATCCTCCAGGAGCTGCAGAGCAGCCTGGAGCAGAAGGTGACAAAAGGCAGGGAAAAGGTGAGCGCTGTAGTGGAGACGGTGAAGGCGGCCGGCAAGGATGAGGATAAATAAAGCCGGGGTGTTTCGTAACCCGGACGCCAGCCGCTCTCTCATCTGGCTGTTTAGCGAAAAGGGTAAATTATGGATAAGAAAGATACGTCGAAACAGACACTGCCGGAGGCTTTCTGCAGCCGGATGCAGGGAATGCTCACGCCGGGAGAGTATGAGGCCTTTATGGCATCCTATGAGGAGGAACCGGCGCAGGGGCTGCGGGTGAATCCTCTGAAGCTCTCTGCGTCAGACTTTCTGGAGAAGGTGCCGGACTGGAATCTTACGTCCGTGCCCTGGGCAGAGAATGGCTTTTATTTCAAAAGCTCCGAGACGCTGCGGCCCGGCAAGCATCCCTATCATGAGGCGGGCGCCTATTATATTCAGGAACCCAGTGCGATGGCGGTGGCCATGCTCTCCGGTGCAGAGCCTGGAGAGCGAGTCCTGGATCTTTGCGCGGCGCCGGGCGGCAAGACCACGCAGCTCGCGGGGATGCTCGGTGGCGAGGGGCTGCTGATCTCCAATGAGATCCATCCGGCCAGGGCGCAGATCCTTTCCCAGAATGTGGAGCGCATGGGAATCGTCAATGCCATTGTGACCAACGAGACACCGGACAGACTGGCAGGGTTTTTCCCTGCTTTTTTTGACAGAGTGATCGTGGATGCGCCCTGCTCCGGCGAGGGAATGTTCCGCAAGGATCCGCAGGCGGTGGAGCAGTGGAGTAAGGAGAATGTGGCTCTGTGCGCAAGACGTCAGCAGGAGATCCTGGACGCGGCAGACCGGATGCTCTGCGATGGGGGGAGGCTCATCTATTCCACCTGTACCTTTGCTCCCGATGAGGATGAGGGCAGCATCGCCCGTTTCCTTTGGCAGCACCCGGATTATGAGGTGGTGGATGTATGGAAGGAAGAAAATCCGCAGTGGGCCGGGAATGACTGGAAAGCGTATTTTGATCACGGTAACCCTGCATGGGTTTCTGCAGAGGGGGAACATCCTTCTTCTGCAGAAAAGACCGTCAGGCTCTGGCCGCATCACCTGCAGGGAGAGGGACATTTTGCAGCGGTGCTGCGAAAGAAAGGCCAGACGGCCCCCAAGCTCTGCACCGACAAGCTTCCCGGCATCAGCAAGAGCCAGGCAGATCTCTGGAAGGATTTCTGCAGGGAGGTTCTGCGAAGAGAAGATCTCTTTTCACCGGAGATCCCCACGGTATTCGGGGATAATCTGTATCTGCTGCCGGCTTCCCTGAACCTGAAGGGCATCAAGGTGCTGCGGGCAGGTCTGCAGGCCGGAGTCTGGAAGAAAAATCGCTTTGAACCCGCCCATGCGCTGGCGCTGGCCCTGCATCCGGAAGATGTGCGGAATGTATGGGCGCTGGATTCCCGGAAGGGACAGCTGCAGGAGGCAGTCAGGTATCTGAAAGGGGAGACCCTTTCCTGCGATCCTTCCATGAAAGGCTGGACGCTAGTGACCATCGATGGGCTGAGCCTTGGCTGGGGAAAGGCCGCAGGCGGTATCCTTAAAAATCATTATCCTAAGGGGCTGCGTTGGATGTGAGATGAGATAAACGACATCCATGCGTGACCAAAAGAAATGCCTTCGGGCATTTCTTTCGGAGAATTCGCCTGTGCGAAATTCTCTTCACGATGCCGCTGCAGGCTGCGGCACACAGAGGTAAAAATGAAAGACGGTATAATCTATATGGATCACGGGGCGACAGCTCCCTTAAAGAAGGCAGCATTGGAAGCAATGCTGCCCTATTTGCAAAGTGCATACGGCAATGCCAGTGCCCTCTACAGTCTGGGAGCCTCAGCCAGAGAGGGTCTGGAAAAGGCCAGGCGGCTTTTGGCCTCTACCATAGAGGCTGCTCCAGGGGAGATCTATTTCACATCCGGGGGGACGGAGAGCGACAACTGGGCGCTGGTGGCCGGCGCAGAGGCTATGCAGGAAAAGGGCAGGCACATCATCACCTCCTCCCTGGAACATCACGCCGTCTTGCATACCTGCGACTATTTAAAACGTCGCGGCTTTGAGGTCACGTATCTGCCGGCAGATGCGCAGGGGTTCGTGGATCCGGAGCAGCTAAGGAGCGCCATTCGGGAGGATACGATCCTGATCTCCGTGATGATGGCCAATAACGAAGTGGGGACGCTGGAGCCTATAGGGAAGCTGGCACAGATCGCAAAGGAACGGGACATTCTTTTCCATACCGATGCCGTGCAGGCCTACGGGAAAATACCGGTCTCTGTAAAGACGCTTCCGGTGGACCTACTCTCTGCCAGCGCGCACAAGATCGGAGGCCCCAAGGGCGTGGGCTTTCTCTATATCCGAAACGGCATTCCCATCGGGGCCTGGCAGCACGGGGGCATGCAGGAGAGAGGCCGGCGGGCCGGTACGGAAAATGTGGCCGGCGCCGTGGGCTTTGCCGCTGCCGCAGCACAGACCATGGAGGAGATGGAAGAGGTAAGACGGCGGGAAGAGTCGCTGCAGCGATTCTTTTATGAACTGCTCCTTAAGGAAATACCGGAAAGCAAATGGCACGGGCCACTGCCGGGATCCATCCCTGAAAAACGTCTCTTTAACAACGTGAATTTTTCCATACCGGGTCTGCAGGCAGAGTCCGCACTGATCGCACTGGACCGGGAGGGTATCTGCGCCTCCGCCGGCAGCGCCTGCACCACCGGCGTCCGCAGCCCTTCCCATGTGCTGACGGCCATGGGCATATCCGAAAAGGAGGCCGGAGAGAGCCTGCGCTTTACCCTGGGAGAGGAGAATACCGAAGAGGAAATCCGTCAGGTGGTAGAAGCATTGGTGAGAGTGCGGGAGAGAATCCGCTGCATGGAAATGGATTGGGAATGAGGGGATGCAGCATTGACAAAAGCGAGAACAGGGGGTAAGATGTTCTCGGAAAACGATTTCCGAACCAAAAACAGGAGGGAGCAATGGTATCGATCAAGGATGTGGCCAAAGAGGCCGGAGTGGCGATCTCCACGGTCTCCAAGGTACTCAATCATTATCCCAATGTCAGTGAAGAGACCAGAAATCGTGTGAACGAAGCCGTAGAAAAGCTGAACTTTGTCCCCAATGCGGTGGCGGCGGCCCTCTCCTCCAAACAGGCAGGGCGGGTGGCACTGCTTCTCAATCCTGCCATGCAGGCGGGGCAGATGGACGAGATCCTTCTGCAGATCATGACAGGTACGCTGGCGGCGGCCAATGAGAGCCGGATGGATATCATCACTGTATTCTATCCCATGATCGCAGAGAAGACCTACGAGGAGACTCTGCAGTATTTCCGTGTACAGAGTATTTCCGGAATCCTGTGCTACGGGATCTCCGAGCGGGATCGGCTCTTGCAGCAGCTGGCCGGGGCCGGAGAGTTCAAGGTTGTCACCATCGACGCACCGATAGTGAATGAGAATACCTCCACGGTGAGCGTGGACAATGAGGCAGCCCAGTACGAGGTGGCCGAGCGCATGATCATGGAAAATCACTGTCACAGTGTGTTATATTTATCAGGAGGCTCCCGGATCGCTGTATCCGCCGGCCGACTGCAGGGCATGCGGCGGTTAGCGCAGGAGAAAGATCTGGCACTGACAGTGCGAAATGCCGATTTTTCGGAGAAAAAGGCAGGAGAGCTGACCAGGCGCTATGCAGAGAGCCGGGATGCCATAGTCTGTGCATCGGACATGATGGCCTTGGGCGCTATGCATACCCTGATGGAAATGGATATTTTCCGGCCGGTATGCGGCTTTGACGGACTGACCCTGATGGGCTATGCCGGCAAACAGATGTATACCGTGCGGCAGGATTTTTATCATATGGCGCAGCTGGCACTGCAGGAGCTGCAGCGTCTTCTGGCAGGGGGCAGCGGGCAGAGCCTGACAGCACCCCACCGGATCGTGCGCATCGCCTATGAAGATGTGATACAGTAACAGCAGGCAATGCGGTGACGGCCAGGGCGGGCGTCACCTGTAAGGAAACGCGGAGAGGATTCGCCGGTGCGAACACTCATCACCTATCGGCGGGCAGCCGGGGGATAAACAGGAGGAGACAATGAGCAATCACGCAACCAACATGGAGAGAGATGTCCTGGTCCTGAATCTGGAAAAACAGTTTACAGAGCTGGTCACGAAGGACTATGGAAAGGAAATTGCCGCATGCAGCGACGAGGAGCTTTACTATGCCTGCCTGAAGCTGTGCAGAGAGCTCTTAAAGGTGACAGAGCATAATACCGGAGAGAAAAAGATCTACTATATCTCTGCCGAATTCCTGATCGGCAAGCTTTTATCCAATAACCTGATCAATCTTGGCATCTATGACAAGCTGGATGAGATCTTAAAGGCCAACGGCAAGGAGCTTTGCCGCATCGAGGAGATCGAGCCGGAACCTTCCCTTGGCAACGGCGGTCTCGGTCGTCTGGCAGCCTGCTTTATGGATTCCATCGCTACGCTGGGTCTTCCCGGAGAGGGCATCGGTCTGAATTATCACTACGGTCTTTTCCGCCAGACCTTCAAGGACAGACTGCAGTGTGCCCAGAAGGATGCCTGGATGGAGCCCGAGTCCTGGGAGACAAAGACCGATATCACCTTTGATGTGCATTTCGGCGACCGCAAGGTGACCTCCAGACTCTATGATCTGGACGTAGTGGGCTATGAAAATGGCTTAAACCGCCTGCGCCTCTTCGACGTGGAGAGCGTGGATGAGTCCCTGGTGAAGGAAGGCATCAATTTTGACAAGGAGGCCATCGAAAAGAACCTGACCCTGTTCCTCTATCCGGATGACTCCGATGAGGCGGGCAATCTCCTTCGTATTTATCAGGAATATTTCATGGTCAGCAATGCAGCGCAGCTGATCTTCCGCGAGATGAAGGTGCGTCTCTACGACCTTCGTAAGCTCTACGACCATGCCGTGGTGCAGATCAACGACACCCATCCTACCATGATCATCCCGGAGATGATCCGCATCCTGGTGGAGGACAAGGCCTTTACCATGGACGAGGCCATCGAAGTGGTCAGCAAGACCTGCGCTTATACCAACCACACCATCCTGGCAGAGGCTCTGGAGACCTGGCCCCTTGCCTACCTCGAAAAGGCAGTGCCGCAGCTGGTGCCGATCATCGAGGAGCTGGATGCCAGAGTACGGGCAAAGTATAAGGATCCCGCGGTACAGATCATCGATGAGAATGAACGGGTGCACATGGCGCATATCTGCATCCACTACGGCTTCTCCATCAACGGCGTGGCAGCGATCCATACCGAGATCTTAAAGGAGACAGAGCTTCATCCTTTTTATAAGATCTATCCGGAAAAATTCAATAACAAGACCAACGGCATCACCTTCCGCCGCTGGCTGATGTCCTGCAACCGAGAGCTCACCGGGTATATTTCTTCCCTGATCGGAGACGGCTTTAAGAAGGATGCCTCCAAGCTGGAAAAGCTCCTGGAGTTCCAGGATGACCTGGCCGTACTGGCACAGTTAGAGGAGATCAAGAAGCACAGAAAGCAGGAGCTGACCGCCTATATTGCGCAGAAGGAAGGCATTGTGCTGGCCGAGGACGGCATCTTTGACGTGCAGATCAAGCGCATGCATGAGTATAAGCGCCAGCAGATGAATGCCCTCTATATCATCCACAAGTATCTGGAGATCAAGAAGGGCAAAAAGCCGGCCAGACCGCTTAACTTTATTTTCGGCGCCAAGGCAGCGCCGGCCTACATCATCGCGCAGGATATCATTCACCTGCTGCTGGTACTGCAGGAGATCATCGAGAAGGATCCGGAGGTGCGTCCCTACATGCACCTGGTCATGGTGACCAATTACAATGTCTCCTATGCAGAGAGACTGATCCCGGCAGCGGATATTTCCGAGCAGATCTCCTTAGCTTCCAAGGAGGCTTCCGGCACCGGCAATATGAAGATGATGCTAAACGGCGCAGTGACGTTAGGAACCGCAGACGGCGCCAATGTGGAGATCGGTGACCTGGTGGGCAAGGAGAATATCTACATGTTCGGCGTAGACTCCGAGACCGTGATCGAGCACTACAAAAAGGCAGACTATGTTTCTAAGAAATACTACCAGAAGAGCCCTGTCATCAAGGAAGCCGTGGACTTTATCACAGGACCGCAGGCCTTAAAAGTCGGCCATAAGGAAAATCTGGTGCGCCTCTCCAAGGAGCTGCTGAATAAGGACTGGTTCATGACCCTCATCGACCTGGAGGATTACATCCGGGTGAAGGATCAGATGCTGGCCGATTATGAGAACAGAGAAAAGTGGCAGAAGATGATGCTGGTCAATATCGCCAAGGCAGGCTTCTTCTCCTCCGACAGAACCATCCGTGAGTACAACAGAGACATCTGGAAGTTAGACTGAGATTTACAATTCGATTAAAAAGCTTTTGAATGCTTTGGAGTATTCTTTTCAAAAAGGCCCGGATCAGAAAAGATCCGGGTCTTTTTTTGCAAAACTGCAGTAATGCAGGGGAAAATAAGGTAAAATGTAACTATCAGATTCAGGCAAATCTGTATAGAAAATAAACGATGAAACAGGAATGAGAAATGAAAAGATACACCAACGATGATTTTACCTTTGTGCTGTGCGCCTATAAAGAGAGCCCTTATCTGGAGGCGTGCATCCAATCTCTTTTAAAACAGACCGTCAAAGTGCATATTCTGATTGCTACCTCCACGCCAAACGAGCATATCACAGCGCTGGCAGAAAAGTATGGCATCCCCTGCCATATCAACCGAGGCAAAGCCGGCATCGCCGAGGACTGGAATTTCGGATGCGGGGAGGCAAAGACCAAAGTAGTGGCTATCGCGCATCAGGATGATATTTATCTGCCGGATTATGCACAGACCGTGCTGGAGCAGCTAAGCAGCGTAAGGCACCCACTGATCGCCTTTACGGATTACGGCGAGATCCGGGACGATAAGGTGGTCACCGACAACCGGCTTCTGCAAATAAAGAGAGTGATGCTCTTTCCCTTAAGAGCCAGGTCTATGCAAGGCAGCATCTTTGTAAGACGCAGGATCCTCTCCCTGGGATCGCCCATCTGCTGTCCTTCCGTGACCTTTGTGAAGGAAAACCTGCCCTGGCCCTTCTTCACACCGGGATACCGGAGCAACGTGGACTGGCAGGCCTGGGAGAAATTCTCGAAATTAAAGGGGAGCTTTGTTTATTGCAGTTCCGTTCTGATGTACCATCGCATACACAGTGAGTCGGCGACCACACAGATCATTGCCGATCATGACAGAGGCAAGGAGGATCTGGATATGTTCTGCCGGTTCTGGCCAAAGCCAGTGGCCAGAGGTATCGAGTATCTGTACTGCAAGGGTGAAAAATCCAATGAGCTGTAAGCAGGTGCTGCTGTATATTTTTTATAATTAAAATCATAAGAAAAATAGTTTTGCGCCGCAGGCAGGCTGTGCAGAAAGAGAGGGACTATGAAGGGAAAAGAACTGAGAAAGCGAGTCGGTGCCTTTTTGCTGAGTATCGGCGTGGCAGCATCTCAATTGCTGACCTGGCAGCCGGGGACGATGACTGTCCGTGCGGCGACCACGCAGAATGTGCAGGATGCAGAAGAATCACAGCAGGATGCAGATGCGAGCGGTGGACAGGATGAGGACGCCCAGGAGTCCGGTATTAATCAGGCCCTGCTGCTGTATCTGGAAGCATCGGATCTGGACGGTGCACCGCAGCAGGATGCCAATGCATTAAAGGCGACCCTCAGTAAGACAGATCAGTTTGACGGCAGCAACATTACGATTCAGAATGTGCCGGAGGACAGCGACAACGATGCAAAGACAGGAATCTGGGAGCAGATCAGCGCCATGGCAGAGAAGACAGATGAAAACTCCTTTACTGTCATTGCCTATTCCGGCCACGGCGGCAGCAACATGGATGGGTCCAGCTATCTGGCAGCCGGCGGTGTCAATGACATCATTGCAGCAGAGCTTCGAAATCATCTGGACGAACTGCAGGGCAGAGTGCTGGTGATCCTTTCCTGCTGCTATTCCGGCGGTATGATCACCACAGCATCCGAATTTGAGGACGGAGAGGAGACCGGAAGCAGCTTTTCGGATACCTCCTTTATTGAAGAATTTCTGGCGCAGGAATATTCCGGCGGCAAAAAGGACACCGAGGAGGATGCCTCTAAAGATGCCACATTGAAGAAAGAGGATAAGGAAAAAACAGAAAAGGCAGACGCAGAAAAGAGCGCAGCTGACAAAAAGAAAGCAGAGGAGACCTCCGCAGAGGCAGCCTCTTCAGGAAAGTCTTCCGAGACAGCATCCACAGAAACGGTAACCTCGGAAAAGACTTCCGGGGACAGCACAGCATCCGAAGATTCATCCACAGAGAACACCTCTGCAGAAAGTGCGTCTTCGAAAGAAAAAGAGGAAAAATCTGAATCATCTGAGACTTCCGGCACGGAGAATACCTCGGTAAATGAGTCTGCAGCGGAAGAAAAGTCGGCAGAGCAAAGCGATGCAGAAAATGCTTCTGCGAGTGCATCCTCCGAGGAAAAGCAGCTCACCAAGTCAGTGGAGGATGACAGTTCTGTTGTCAAGAAAGCATCTGTCGGAAAAGTAAAGACCGCTTCCAATCCGCCCAGGTATTACTTCCTCACGGCAGCCAATCAGCGGGAGACCGGCTGGTCCCAGTCGGGTATCGGTACGGAGATGATCGCTGCATTCGGACATGCCATGGGCTATGACCGAAACAGTGATACTTACCGCGTATATGCGGCAGATACCGAAGCTAACGGTACTTCCGGCAGACAGGGGTATCAGGGCAATGGTGAGATCACCATGGCGGAGCTGGAAAATTACTATAAGAATCTTTGCAAGCTCACCTCGACCCCTACGATCTATCCGTCAGGCTGCGAAGATGTTCTCTTTACTTACAGCGAAGATGCAGGAGTGCCGGCCTCCTTTATGGCCAAAAATCTCGATGGAAATGTCACAGTAGATGAAGAAGGAAAAATTTCTGTCAACGTTACGGTGAATAATCTGACAGATCATGAGATCACTGTGACGGCCTGTGTTTATGACGAGGCATACAGGCCCTTTGCCTATACTTCTGTAAGCTCCGGTAAATCTGTACCGGAGGGATATGATCTGGAAGAGGGATATTATGAGGCACTGGAGGGATATGGATCCGGAAATGTAAGTGGCGGTCCAACTACCATTAACTTTCAGTTCCAGTCAGAGGATTTCCTGTATGGGACCGCTGATGGACAAAAAAACCCCTTCTGTCTGAAGATCTGGGACAGCACCGATGGACAGAATCAGGGCAGCTATGAAGTGCTCAGTTTCTATGTCGTGAAGCAAGACGCGGAAAAAGACAGCATCAATGCGGATGCCTTCAGCCTGAGCAAACCGGCACAGGTGACCAATGACGGAGAGCATGCGGATCAATATACGGTGACGAATACTTGCAGCCGCCTACCCATCGAAATTGTCTATGATGATGAATTGGCTGACAAGTATACCTACGCAGCATGCAAGCTCTCGCTGTACAGCTATGACTTCGGGGAGGATATACCGAAAGGTATATATGTAGAAAAAGACGGAAAGAATTCGGATGTTCTCAAAGATGAGGATGGTCAGGCCATTGTTCTGGAAGAGAACATAAAGAAGACAAAGCAGGCGGTATTTGAGAAGGTTCGTCCGACTCATGACAGAATAACAGACGGACAATGGGGTGATATAAGAGGAAGTGTATATACCTATGTCATGGATACTTCCGGTCTTACGCTGCATCACTATTATGCACTGGAATTTGTCTGCCGTGATGATACTACCGGGCAGGAAAGAAAAATCTATGCCATTATTCAAAGAACGACAGCAGAGCAGACACAGACGAACCAGATTCACAGATTCGAGCTGTCTGTTGATGCATTTGACGTGTTCCGTGCAAAAGACGGCATACCGGCAGATGACAGCTATAAGGACAATTTCAAAGAAGAAGATCTGCTTGTAAAGAAGGTGCAGGAAAATCTGCAGACCGCGCTGCATGATTCCGCTGCCGGACAGTATGATTTCGAGGTATCAGACTGGAAGAAGTTAACAGATTCTGAAAATGATACATGGGCGTCTATGGATGATACGGATACCTTCACACCGGGGGAGACCTACAGCTGCAAAGTAAAGATTACCGTAGCAAAGAATAACGATTCCGTATTTACGGACGATACGCTCTTCTCGGCAAACCGTCATACGATAAAGAAAGGCAGTATAGAAATTTCAGATGATTACAAGACGGTGACATTAGAGCT
Organism: bacterium; assembly: GCA_963658405.1. GTDB lineage: Bacteria > Bacillota > Clostridia > Lachnospirales > Lachnospiraceae > CAG-791. The sequence goes on from CAVKQI010000028.1 coordinate 19,879, forward strand.
GATCCATCATCTTGCAGCAGAAGAATCCTTAAAAGAGACGACCCTGAAAATGTATCGGATTGACAATGATGTGGTGGGAAAAGAAGTGAAGACAGATGACCAAAGTCTTCATCCCGGCGATAAGGTTATTCTGGTACCCGGTGAGAATTGCCGCTTAACCTACGCCTATGGCATGAAAAAAACGAACAGTACGATCAGGAAGAATGGCGTAAAGTATGACATTTACGAAGTAGAAGCAATAGAAGAAGGAGAAACCAGCAGTAACCTGATCGGCACTGTCTGGAAGAATGAGAATGACAGCTGCGGCTGTGCACAGGTATTATACCTGTGGAAAGCCTATGCAGAGGCAGAGGGCGGCGATGATTCCGGCAGCGACTCCTCTTCCGGCAGCAGTTCGGGAAGCAGTTCGTCAGGAGAGAGCTCTTCCGGCAGTAGTTCTGCAAGCAGCAGTTCCGCAAGCAGTAGTTCCGGCAGCAGTACTTCCGGAAACAGCGGCTCTTCCAACAATAGTTCTTCCGGAAATACAGAAAACAGCTCTTCCGGAAGCGGCTCCGGCAGTAATGGTTCTTCAGCGTCTTCGTCTTCCGGAAACAGCGCAGCAGGCAAGAACAAAAATGCAGCGGCAGCTGCCTCTGGGGGAAGCACACCGACTGCAGTTACAGCATTGCCGGCAGCAGATGCGCAGACTGTGGCTGCAGCAGGCACCGGCAACGGCACAGCCAATGGGTCAGCCGCCAAAGCATCCCAGACACAGGGAGCAGGCAGTGGTCAGAATAATGGCACCGGCAGCGGTCAGAAAAATGGTGCGGGAACGAGCGCAGGATCATCTGTTAATGACGCAGATACAGAGGAGCGTGCCGGCCAGAGCACTACAGAGGAAAACTCCGGCAAGGAGAAATCTAAGATCCAGTCAGCAGAGGAACAGGCAACCACAGGAGACAACAGCCTTACTGCCAATGCAGACGGCGAGAACAGCACCAGCAGGAATACAGAAAAGAGCGGACAGATGCTCTGGATGTATCTGATCCTGCTCTGGATCCTGGCCGTGGTGCTGGGCATCATTATCTTTATCCTATATAAGCGCAGAAAGAATAAAGAGGATGAGCAATACAGATGAGCAACAGCTGATAGGCAATAGCAGATAAGCAGTCTGCCGGATTATTTTATATAGCAGAGGTGATATAAAGTGATATAACGCAAAACCGAATAGCTGCAGACAGTTTCAGAAAGTGAAGTCAGCTTTTGAAACTGCATGAAAAACGAATGTATTTTTCAGAAAGGCCCGGATTATCAAAAATCCGGGCCTTTTTTTACAATATCCTGGCAAACTGGGGTATAATAAAAAGCATTGGAAGTATATTTCTTGCGCCGCGTATACGGCAGCAGAAAGAGAGGGGTTATGAAGAGAAAAGAACTGAAAAAACGTGCAGCAGCCTTGCTGTTGGGCATAAGCGTGACTGCGTCTCAATTGCTGACTTGGCAGCCCGGGGTGATGACCGTCCGCGCGGCGACCACGCAGGATGTGCAGGATGCAGAAGAATCACAGCAGGATACGGATGCGAGCGGTGGACAGGATGAGGACACCCAGGAGCCCGGCATTAACCAGGCCTTGCTGCTGTATCTGGATGATGATCCACTGGACTGTGCGGGAGATGCGCAGGCTCTGAAGCATACGCTTAGCAATACCAATCAGTTTGATGAGAGTGTTATTACCACTTACATGGTGCCGCAGGACAGCGACGAGGATGCAAAGACGGAAATCTGGAATAAGATCAGTGATATGGCTGCGAAGACCGGTCCGGAATCATTTACCGTCATTGCCTATTTCGGCCACGGCGGTTCCAATATGGACGGAACCAGTTATCTGGCTGCCGGCGGCGCTAATAATATTTCTGCTGCAGAGCTTCGTAATCATCTGGATGAACTCCAGGGAAAAGTGCTGGTGATGCTGGCCTGCTGTTATTCCAACGGTATGATCATGACAGCCTCGGAATTTGATGACGGAGAGGAAACCGGGAACAGCAGCTTTTCTGACACTTCTTTCATAAATGAATTTATGGCGCAGGAGTATTCCGGCGGGAAAGAAAATACGGAGGAGGCATCCTCTAAAGATTCGGCAGTGAAGAAAGAAGATAAGGAAAAAACAGAGAAGGCGACTGCCAAGACCACAGTGGTGAAGGATGCAGCTGGCGAGAAGACTTCTTCCGAGAAAGCTTCTTCAGAGGCTGCAAACTCAGAAAAGACTTCTGAGAAGTCTTCTGAGGACAGCGCAGCATCTAAGGAAGCAGCCACAGAGAATACTTCTACAGAAGCAGCGGATGCAGAAAAATCCTCTGCAGACAGTGCGGCCTCAAAAGAAACCGAAGAGAAGAAATCCGAATCTTCAGAGACTTCCGGTGCAGAGACATCATCGGTGCAGAAAGATGCTGCCGAGAAGGAATCTGCAGCAGAGGAAGAGACTGCAGAGCAGAGCACTGCAGAGAATACTACCGCGAATGAATCCTCCGAGGAAGAGCAGATTACCAAGTCTGTGGAAGATAACAGTGCTGTTATAAAAAAAGTATCTATTGGAAAAGTAAAGACCGCCATGATGGCAGCTGCTGATCTGAGTGCTGCAGGAGACACAGCAGAGAACGGGGACGCTGGAGAGCAGAATAACCTAGCAAAGTCCACTTCTCAGGAAGATGCTGATAACGAAAAAACGAGCAGCACGGAATCTGAGAAAAAAGAATCTGCAGACAATCAGTCGTCAAAGGAAAAAGCAACTGAGACAGAAGGCTCTCAGACAGAAGTATCGAAGATGGAAACATCCGGGACAGAAACCTCTTCTGCAGGTACATCCGGGAAGGAAAGCGCGGAGAAAGCAAGTGAAAATTCTTCCGAAGGAACATCTGTGTCCGTGTCGGAAAAATCTTCTGAAAGAAGTTCTGCATTAGAAAAGACAGCTGAAGGGACTTCAGCTGCAGGCAGTGCTTCTAAGGAGACAAAAAGTACAGAGGAAAAATCTGCGAAGAAAACAGCAGATGCAGATAAGACCTCTGAAAAGGC
>CAVKQI010000029.1:0-22442 GCA_963658405.1 bacterium
GCTTTCAGAGCGCGGCAGATAGGCCCGCCTATCTGAGCAGACCCGCATCAGCGGGGATGCGAGTTAAGGGCCGGCCAGCCGCAGGCGAGAGGCGAACCTTAGCAAAATGGCGCAAGGTGCACCGGATGCCGTCCATCTGCGCCGGTTCGCGGCATGACCGGGTATTTTACACCCACCAGACAGCTATGCACATCAAGGAGATTCCCATGAAAAAACAGTACCGCACCGCACTCCTTCTCATCAACATCCTGCTCCTGGCCGCCGCCCTGTTCTTCTTCCTGCACGGATTTCAGCCGGACACAGACACCGACTCCTACGACGACGGCCTCACCCAGATCGACCCGGATACCATCTACCTCGCAGACAGTAACGTCACCGTCTCCTTTTCCGATGTGATTCTGTCTAAGCAGAACGAGACCAGAAAGCTCATCGTCAGCACGCAGGAAGCCACCATCAGTGCCCAACTGGAGAATAACCTCATCGAATCCCTGAACCTCGATATCCTTAAGAAGAATCAGACCGTCACCTATACCGGTAAGGGCTACTTTGCCGTAGATCTGTCCGCTATCAGCGAAGATGACATCCTCACGGATGACCATGCCAGGACCGTCACCATTCAGATCGGTCACGCCTATCTGGAGAACATTGTCATTGATCCCAATCAGATCGTCATCGGGGAGACCAAAGAGAGCCTCCTTAACAGAGGCGACATCAAAATGACCCTGGAGAATCTGAATGATCTTGAAAAAGAAATCCGTTCCAGACTGGAAGAATCCTTTAATACGGCAGAAAACGGCCAGGTCGCCGATGACAATGCCCTGCAGATGGTACAGGAAGTCTATGAGCCTGTCGTAAAGGCAGTAGATGACCACTATACCTTGCAGGTCTGCTTCCGATAAAACACCGCCATATCCCGATACAACACCGCATGCCTGTCCAGGAACTGCTCCATACCGTATTCCGCCTTTGCATAGGAAGCCAGTGTATCCGCCGAAAAATCCCCAAGATGCGCGCAGACATACGCGATCTGCCTTGCCAGATCCTCTACATCTCCCGGTGTAAAGAGCCGCCCCAGCTCGGGATGTCCCTCCAGGATCTCCCGGGGCCCGTCCAGCCGGCTCGCCACGCAGGGAATCCCCATGGCCATAGCCTCTATGATGGCGATGCCGAATCCCTCGTACCGGGAGGGCAGCACGAATAGATTCATATCCTGCAGCAGGGCCGGCACATCCTCCACATTGCCGCAAAAGGTCACACAGGAGGAAAGATCGTGTGCCTCCACATAGTCATGCAGGGCCTGACAGGCCTCTTCCTGCCCCCTGTATACATCCCCTGCCAGATAAATATGCCAGCGCAGCGCCGGATATTTCTCCCGCAGCAATACCGCCGCCTCCAGCAGCAGATCCTGTCCCTTCTTCGCCGGAAAGAGCCTCGCTACCTGCACGATACGGATGACCTCAGATTGACCGGCATTCTCCTTCTTTTCCTCACCATGCCATGCAAATTTCTCTGTATTCACGGCGTTGTGGATCAGGACGACTCTGTTTTCGGCGATGCCCCGTCCCAGGATTTCCTTTTTCACCGATTCGGAGATGGCCACATAGCGGTCACAGAACAGGTCTGCCAGCTTCAGCTGCCAGGCTGCATATTCCCCGGCCTCTCCTATATCATGAACCGTCTCTGCAATGCGAAGGCCGGGGCAGCGCAGCTTTGCCCACGCCGCAAAGACCACACCGGTGGGCTCCTGGGCGTGGATCACACCGATACGGTGCTTTTTCACGTAGCCGGCCAGTTCTCTCATGGCAGAAAGCCTTCCCTTGCCCTGCACACCTCTCTCGAGTAAAAGGAGGTGTACCCCGGGATCCAGGGTCTCCAGCAGCTTGCTATCATAGGAGTGGTTGATCACACACAGATGTACCTCCATGCCTCGCCCGGCCATGCCGCCGGCCATCTCCACCAACTGCCGCTCTATACCTCCCACATGAAAGGAAAAAATAAGGAAAAGCACCGGTATCTGTGCCTCTTCTCTATCCATGCTGCTTTCCTGTTCTTTCTCCATATTTACCTCCATGCCGCTGCTCTCCAGCGGCAACGCGAAGGGAATTTCGATTTCTATTCTATCCGCACGATGCTGCAGAACAGGTCGATCGACGTCAGCGCCAGCACGATGCTCTGCAGTCTGATCAGCTTCTTGACCGACAGCTTCCATTTTCCGGCAAAGCACAGGAGCAAGGCGGCGAAGAGCGCCAGGATGCAGTAGGCAAAGCCTCTCTGCACTGCCGCATCCTCTCCGTAATAGCCGTAATAAACCGTCCCCAGCCAGCGGCCCATAAGCAGATCTGCCTTTCCATACAGGACAGAGAGGAATACCAGCGCGGCAAAGGCTTCCAGGATCACCGGATAGAGTACCTTACCAGCCAGTTTCGACAGCTTTTCCGTGCTGACTATCCTGGTCACCGCCGCTGCCGCCAATACTGCCAGATCCAGATAAAAGGCCAGCGTGCTGTAGGAAGTCATGCCCACCAGGATGACCGGCAGTCCCATGAAGGCTGCTGCCGCCTCTATGCGGCCTCCGGCAGCCCACAGGAAAATGCCCCATACCAGCAGAGCCGCCAGCAGGTTGGCGATTCTGCCCATCATATAGATGGCCTGCCAGGAAAGTCCCAGAAGCCGCCCTGCACTCAGCCCCAGGGCCGGCACCGTATACAGCAGGTTCGCTGCGCCGATCTCCTGTCTCACAAAGACGGATTTTGACTCTTCCCGGTCCGCTGCTGTCCTGGCATCTCCGTAATCCGACTGCATCCAGAAGCGATACAGTGCCTGTCCGTCCTCCATACATTCCAGAAAGCGCAGGCCGTCCTCTTCGATATGCACCTGCCCCGGTATATCGTACTCTCCCTTGCCCAGCATGCAGTTGGAGAGGTGATAGGCCTGGGCAAATCCCTTTCCGTCATCATCCATGGTCCTGGTGGGGATCACGGCTGCATAGAGCACGGAAAACAGGACAAACACAGCCAGCAGAGAAAAACTCGCCCTTCGCCCTTTTCCAAAGTGCAGTGTCAGCGCCATCATCGCCGCACAAGCACATCCCAGCAGGCAGACGATGACATAGAGAGGCAAAAGACTCGTCTTCTCCGTATAGATCATCAGAGAAATTCTCTTTAAATGAATGGCCCGCTGGGAATTCTCCTGTACGCCGATGTAAATGGAGTATTCTTTTCCCGGGGTCACCTCCACCGGCAGCATGGCCGAATAGTCCTCATCATACAAGGTAAAGCTGTCCGTATTCAGGTAGTTGCCGGACAGGTCTTCCTCCCAGATAGACTCACCGGCTTCATCATACATACCTACCGTCAGTGCCACCTGATTTTTCCAGAGAAATTCCGCCGATTCCGTATCCTCACAGCGAATGCCGATGGCACTGATCTTATCTCCCCGGGCTATAAATTCGCTGACATCCACCGGAAGATAGGTCTCCTCATAGACCGGATACTCTGCCATTCTGCTGATCCACCACAGAAAAAATATAAGCAGCGCAGCTCCCGCAAAGACTAAAGCGGCGATGATGGCTTTTATTTTCCGTTTTTTCATAGGTTCTCCCCTGTTTCCCGAAGCATTGGCATGCAGCACAGCTCTCCTGCTGCATTGCTGCACAAACGACACGTCTGTTCTTCTGTGCTGCAATGCTTCACAGTGTTCTCTGTAAAATCTGCAGCACTTCCAAGCAGCATACCGCCTGTCCTTACCTGCCTGCTATGTAAGCAATGGTACTCAGTGCCGTACAGATATTCAGAAAAGGCATCATCCACAAAAGACGCTGCTGCGTCTTCTCTGACAGTACAATGCGGCGGTTCTGCAGGACAAAGGGAAGGAAGAGCAGATAGGGAATGAAATACCTGCCCTGGATGCCCCGGATAGGACTGACGCCCTCTGCCTGAAAGCCCGTGGTAGTGATCAGGAAGGTCACCTGCACCGTCAAAAGCCCGGCCAGCATCATGATGATCCCGGCAAAGCGTTCCTTGCCCGTCACATAATCATTGGGAAGCCCCTGAGTCATCAGCAGCAGAAACACTGTCAGCACCGCAAAGAAGAGCAGATCCGGCGAAGCATGCAGCGGTATGCCGTTGCCCATCAGGCACTGCTTTGCCAGATAGTCCGTTTCCTCAAAGAGATCTCCTGCCAGAATATAAAAGGTCTTTACCGGATGCGCCAGGATCCATTCTACGGTAAACTGGGAGGGATTCTCCTTTTCCTCACCGTCCTGCTCTGCCCACAATGCCGTATCCGGCAGGGCATCGGCATCCTCACTGGCCACCATGGCTACCGCCTGCAAAGAGAGTTCGTTCTCCTGTACAGCCGCTCCGCTCTCCGGCTCTGTCTCCGGGGAGACCATGGCCACGGTATCCGTCTCTGTCTGAGGCAGCAGATAGACAGACAGTGCCCGCCACTGGATGCCGATCAGCACAAAGCCTGCTGCCAGAAAGGCAGCCAGCATCAGTGCCGGCCTGTGCCAGCGCTTCTTAAAGCGATCCCTTGGAATCAGATAGATGGCCGGGATCATCAGGATATAGATCACCTTGACCGGCGTCATCAATGCGGCAAAGAAGATCAATGCCGCCACATCCCGGCGTCGCACAGTTCTCCTTACATCCCGGCAATGAAGGCACACGGCCATAAAGAGAAAGATAAAGCCATTCGTCCAGATATCATAGGAATAGGAGCAGGCCACCTCGCTGATCCCCGGCAGAAAGCAAAGGGAGGCAAAGAGGCGCTCATGAATCCCCGGCGCCATTCGAAGCGCCAGCCACAGCACAAATGTATACAGCAGCAGGTTTACTACTCTGCCGCTTATGACGATCCACTGGTAGGAGGCTCCCGCCAGACGGCACAGGGTGATGGCCGCCGCCGGCAGATAATAGGGAATATCCGTCTGTAGGTACGGGGGCTGGGAGTAGCTGTAATAGCTTCCCTGCTCATTTCCCTGAGTATCCTCCCAGAAGTGCATCATATACTGGAAATTGCCGTTGAATTCCATCTTCTGCAGGCCGGTTCCCTCCACCAGGGGATACCCGTCCTCATCCAGCTGCGGCTCTCCCAGCCATTGGCTGGAGATCTGATAGGCTCTGGAAAAATGCACCATCTCATCCGGCGCACTTAAAGGTGCCTGCGCGATCTCCCATAAAAGGCCCAGCGCCAGGAACATGCAGGGCGCGCTGATGCGCAGCGGGATCCTGTCCTTTTGCAGATAGAAAATACCGCCCAGCAATGTCACCAGCATGATCAGTATGCAAATGGATGTGTAGAAAGAACGGGGACTCTTTTCCTCTCCGTACAAAAAGACGGTCATGTCGGTCCGCTCGCCGCTCTCATCCTCCAGATAAATGCTGTATTTCTGATCCGGCAGCAGATTATAGGATTTCGTGATCAGGTCCTTCGCCATCACCGTCCCCGGCTGATCCATGGGGACCTCCTCTGCCGTCTTTGTATAGACCGTTTCTCCCGCTTCATTGCTGATAGACAGAGTGACTGTGGCCAGGCTCTGGTAGCCCTCTATATTTTCAATCTTTTTTCCTCTGTCATCGGACAGCCCCACCCCGTAAATCACCTCAAAGGGCGCTGTGAAGAGCTCTCCCTCCTGCACACGAAACTCCTCCCGGTAGGTCTTATCTTTCAGCCGCAGCTGCCAGAACGCCAGAAGCAGTGCTCCCATGGCAGAGAGCAGCAGCAAAAGAAACCCGATCTGAAACAAAACATGCTCTTTTCGGCTATTTGTCTTTTTCTCCGGATGCATCATAGGACGTATACTCCTTTTTCCCCTGTCCTCTGGTCTCATCTAAGATCGCCTTGCCGTCCTTGATCTCATAGACGTAATCGCAGTTCTGTATGGTGGATAAGCGGTGGGCGATGATCAGCAGGGTCATCTCACCGTGGAGCCGCTCGATGGCCTCCATGACCGCAGCCTCGGTCTCATTATCCAATGCTGAGGTAGCCTCGTCAAGGATCAGGATCTCCGGCTCATTGTAGAGCGCTCTGGCGATGCCGATCCTCTGGCGCTGACCGCCGGAGAGGCGCACGCCGCCTTCGCCGATCTCCGTATCCAGGCCCTCCGGGAGACTCTCGATGAGCTCCCGCAGCTGTGCCCGCTCCAGGGCATATTCCATGCGGCGCTCATCGATCTTCGCTTCCTCTATGCCGAAGGCGATGTTGCGCCGGATGGTATCATCCAGCAGATAGATGCTCTGGGGAATATAGCCGATCTTGTGATGCCAGGCGTCCAGGTTCTGGAAGATATCCTTTCCGCCCACCACGATCTTTCCGTCCGAAGGCTCCAGGATTCCCAGGATCACGTCGGCCAGGGTCGTCTTGCCGGCACCGGAATGGCCGATAAAGGCCACCGAGCTGTTCTTTGGGATTTCCAGATTCAGGTGATCCAGCACCTTTTTCTCACTCTCCGGATAGGCGAAGGAAATGTCCTGTACATGAATGGCATCGGTCAGCTCGATCTCACCGCTCTCTTTCCCGGTCTCCTGTATCTTATTGAGGCGCTCGATTTCCTTTAAGTCCTGGTAGACCGCATCCACGGAAGCCTTCTGGTACATGATGTTGCTCAGGTAATCGGTGATGCGGTTAAAGGAAGGAAGCATCCGGAAAGCAGCCACGGCAAAGACAGACATGACGGGAAGGAAATAATCCAGATCGGCGCCCATGATCACCTTGATGCCGATGGTGCCAAGTAGGCCTGCAATGCATACCGTCTCCAGCAGGGGCTTGGGGATCGACACCAGGCTGTGGTAGCTGCATTCGGTATCGGCATGTCCCTTATAAGCGCTGTCAAACTGATGATAGAAAAAGTCCTCCTCATTCAGGACTTTGATCTCCTTGATGCCTCCCAGTCCCTGCTGTACCCATTTATTGACTTCCATATAGTAGTAGCGGCTCTTCTCTCCCAGCCTGGAGAGGATCTTTTTATATACCTTGGCGAAAAGCAGCAGCATCAGGAGCATCAGCACCAGAATGACCAGGGTGATGGATCTGTCCTGGATCAGCAGATAGATAAATAAGGTGGCGCAGACCATGCCCTCGGTGGCCAGCTGGATGCATCCCTGGATGACGCCGTAGAAATTTCCCGCATCCACATTGATATTCCGCAGCAGCTCCGCACTGTTTTTGGAGACATGGAACAGATAGGGCTGGTGCAGATAGCAGTTCATCATCTGATCCGACAGGATATGCAGGTTCTTGTATACAAAATGATACTGCCGGTTATACATAAAGATCAGGTAGCAGTTCTTGATGATATAGACCAGGATCATCATGCCGATCAGCACCAGAGACAGCTGCAGCGTCGACTGCAAATGCAGCGTCCTGTAAATAAAGGAATAATACTTCTGCTCCGGCAGAGAACCGGGCTGCAAAATGGCCGTGATCACCGGCAGGATCGCCGACACGCCCATGAGCTCTAAGGCAGAGCCGATGACGATCAGCACCGTCATGCCCACCAGTTCCCATTTCTGTTTTGCGGATAATATATAACCAAGTTTCCTGATTGTCTGCATAATTACCTCATAGCATCCGCTGCCCGGCAGCGGCCTTATCATACATATTTCCCAAAATCCGATTTTCTGCTGTGATCAACCTTTCAGCAGTCCCCGCAGGCTGTCATAGCAGTGCAGGCGGATCAGCACGGCGATCCCTGCCTGTTTCAGTCTCGTCGCCCATCCTCTGTCAAACCGGGGATACTGGGCGTTATGTCCCTCCCATTGATGGAAGGCAAAGGGCTTTATGCCCTCGTTTTCCGGTATCTTCCGCTCATGTGCAAAGCGGCAGGCCACCTCCAGGGGCGCGATCCGCAGTCCCTTCTGCTCCAGGCGCTGTCTGTGCTGGCAGCAGAGGAAAATATCCTCATTCTCTCCCGGCTTCCAGTCCAGCCTCTCCTGCATCGGTGCCTCTAAAAGGCGCCGGCTTCGAAGGGAGGCGCCGCCGTTGCCCACCCGGCATATTCTCCCGGCTTCATCCCGCTGGGAGATCGATTCGGGCCAGGGTGCGCCGATATAATCATACTGAAGGAATGAATCCTGCCACGATCCGGGATTGACCACATAGCCGTCCCATTGCACCACCATGACAAAGTCGGTCTGTATGTAGCGGTAAAAATCAAAAAGCATAAACTGATTGTACGCATCGATGGAGTCGATCCTCGGTATCCGGACAAAGGTGATGCCCGCCGGCAGATGCGCCGGCTCCTTATCGGTCAACAGCAGTACCTGCCCGTATACTGTCCCCCGCATGCTGTAATGCAGTGCCTGTATGGTCTCCTCCACGTGGGTGGAAGCCACCGCCGCCAGGGTGACCCTGGGAAGCTGAAGTTTCTTTTTCACACTCGTCTCCATTCTGGACAGTTACACAATTCTTAATTCGATGCCGCCGTATGCCGCGGAAAACTTAGAAAAAATACTGGCATAGGATCCCAGAATATACCGGGTCTGCGACAGGCAGAGGGTATCGATCACCGAGGAATGCATGCCCTCTTTGCTGGAGCGGCTGAGCACCTTGCCCGGCTGGGACAGGATCCTCTCTCCGAAGATCTCCTCCATATGCCGCTGCTCCTCCCAGTCATCGGTCGCCAGGAAAAAGCATGCATTCGGATCCTCGGCGATGGCCTTTTTCATACGCTCCACAAACCGCTCTGTGGGGCTTCCCGCGGTGGCAGGTCCGTGGTCGGTACGGCGGATATGCACCCCGATGCAGTGTGCCCTTTTCTCTCCCAGGATCTGTACTGCCTCCTCCACGTAGCTTTGCCGGAACCGGATGCTGCGCAGATCTCCCCTGCCGGTGATGCAGTTATAGGCCTCAAAGTAGCAGCTCCGGCCCTTTGCATCTTCCTCTGCAAACAGGACATTGTCATCCTCATAGCTGTTTTTGTGAACCGGGCACCTGGCCTTGTAGTACCGGGTCAGGGTTCCGTATCGGAGCGCAAAGTCTGCTCTTGTCCCCAGCTCCTTAAGGATCCGGACCAGTCCTCCGGGTGTATGGTCTTTTTTCAGGTCCTGGAGCTTTTCTCCGAAGCGGCTGCACTCATAGACTTTGCAGGGAATATCTGCAAACTGGTTTGCCTCAAAGACATCATGGTAACTGATATCACAATCCGACGTCTTCTGCCAGATAATGATCAGTTCCTGTCCGTATTTTTTTGCCAGCGCATAGGCATCGGCCAGCACGTAGATCCGGCTGGTCAGGCCGCTGGTGGGATCACATACAATCATAGTTACCTCCATGGCAGGGACTGTGCGCAGGACATACGCATCGTCACGGATACAGTCCCAGGTCATACAGATAGACTTCCTCGTAGGAAGAGCCCTGCAGCACCGCGCCGTAGGCCCCGCTGACCCGGCCCGCTGCCAGGGCATTGCATCTTGCCAGCAGCGCGATGGTCACGGCATAATCCAGGCCCTTCTGATACTGGGCCTTTACCGGATCCGCTGCCCCGGCATCCATCTCGTCGGTCATCTCATTGATATACTTCTCTCCGGTATCCTCATACCGCTGCTGTCCGTAGGTCAGGAGCTTTTCGCCGAAGCGATTCTGAAAGGCCCGCAGGGCGACTGCATCCTCGGTGGCCAGATAAAGCACCGGACAATGGAGCCTCTCCATCATCTCCTGTGCCTTCTCCATGATCTCCTCCACAGCCGGCTGGACGGGATGTCCGGACGGGCACTTGGACAGGTAATCGGTGCCCCTGCACAGGACACCCAGCACCCGCCTTCCCTGGAAAAGCGCCGCCTGCGCTTCCTTGGTCTTCTCCTTTACTGCTGCAGAGGGCTGCAGATACTGCACACCTAATTTCTGCCACATTTCCCACTCCTGCGGTCTTTTCTCCACACCGGTCATGGGGCCTTTTTCCGGTGCATTGACAGAGCTTAGGATGATATTTTTGCTGTGGGCGATATCCTCCAGCGTATAGCCGCAGGGCTGCCGGAAATAGTACTCCCAGGCATTGACCTTTCCCACGATTTCCTTTGTCAGATAGGTATTGTAGATATTCTGCATATCTACTACCGGGATATATCCCTTTTTAAGGGCATAGCCGATCCATCCCAAATTGGTCAGGACAAAGGAATACAACCCTGCATTGGGGGCATTTCGCCGGATGACGAAAAAGGTCTGATCCGGGTTTTCCTCTCCCCACGAGAGATGCTTTTCCCTTTCCTTATACAGGATCACCGCACGGTTGATCCATGGATTTTTCTGCAGGGTCCTTTTCAGGATATTGTCCTTCATCGCCGATCACCTCTCACAGCAGGATCTTCTCTGCCGCCTTGTCCATTCTCCGCAGGAAGGCCCGTCCATAGTGGTATCTCCAGAGAAACTGCGTGCAGCGCAGGTAGCCAAGCACGGCATTTTGGTTCTGGGGGAAATCTATGTACCGGAAGTACTCTTCCCCGTATTCCTTCACGAAATCCTGCATTTCCTTCTGCCACCAGTACTCTTTTTCTTCCAGGCCGTTTTGGGTAAGGTCGATGCCGGCCTTTCTGTAGACTGCAAACCAGGCATCCGGTAGCTTCTCCATCTTCTTTGGCGTATCCATATGATGGTACATCCGGTAGAGACCAAAGACGCTCTTTTCGGGATGATGGATCCGCTCGTAGCACTGGTACCACAGATTCTTGCACTTCATCCGCGTCCAGTCCGTATACTGGAAATGCATGACTTCCATTTGAGAAAGGAATCTCTCCTCTCCCGCCTTGGGCAGTGGCACCCGGATGCTGTGCATCTCTCTCCCCTCGTGGGGCGTGCCGTCATCCATCATGGCAAAGACATTGTCTGCTCCCTCTGTCATCCAGAAGTGAGTGAAATCCGCGGCAATGCACGGCCACTTCATCCGAAAAACCGTCCCCGGCGCCGCTGTGACCATCTCCTCCCATTCCGAAGAATCTGTAAAATTCCCTGTGAGGAATTCATCCGCATCCAGCGCCACCAGGAGCTTTTTGCCGGGGATCTTTCTCGCCTCCTCGATCAGGAGTTTCTGGCGGCCGTTTTCATTAAAGTTCTCTGAAGGGTTGCTGATCAGCCGCACCTTGGGAAACTTCTGACAGATCTGCACCGTCCGGTCCGTGGAATGCTGGTCGGCCACAATGATATAGTCCGCCCACAGAGAGGCTGCCGCCAGAAAGCGCTCCATGATCCATTCTTCATTTTTTACCGGTGTCATGCAAATGACTTTGGCTCTCTCTGCGTTCATCTTACCTCTCATTCTCCGATAGGATCCTCATGGTGACGTGCGCGTCATCCATGAAGTCTGGCATTTCTGTCTGACTTTGCCTCTCTACTTTGTTCCCAACAACCATTTCCTCGTCCAGGGGGTTCTCTCCAGGATGGACATCATCACCACGGAAGCAAACAATATACCTGCCATCTCCAGCAACGCGATTCTCGTATGATAAGTGCTCACCGGCACCTTTCGCAGTATCTCTGTACATAGGTAGCCGGAAATTATGTAAATACCCATGGTCTTCTGCCCCAGAAGGGAAAGCACATGCCAGACACCGGCATGGCTCTGTCCTCGGGATGCTGTCTTTTTATACAGAAACAGTACAATGGCCGCCACGGTCACACTGCCGCTGATTCCGGTCAGTATATAGCAAATCCGGTAGGGAAGGAGCAGGAGCTGTGGTTTTTCTGTCAGCTGCCAGCACAAAAGTGCCCCGTACAGCGCGACGCAGGGAACCAGGAAGGCCGGCTTTTCCAGCCATACACGGCTATCACGTTCTTTTTCCTTTTCTCTTTCCGACTTTCCTGCAGCTGCCGTCCGAGCAGTGCCCGACGACGGCTTCTGACCGGGATGTGTAAGCAGTGTCCATCCTGTGCGGACCTGCTCTCCTGTCAGATATCCGGTCAGGAAAAGGGGCCAGTTTGTGATGTAGGTATCCAGGTTGCAGAAATTCCCCGGCACATTGATCCAACATGTGCAAAGACTGAGCAGAATATACAGAACGATGCTGTATCTGCCCAGGCGTCTGCCTGCTGCCAGAATCACCGTGTACCAGAAAACTGCCCACAGGAACCATTGGCTGCTGGAAAAATACTGCAGCCATGCACCGGGCAATGTACTTACCTGTAAAGGCTCTCCCCGCAGAAGCATGCTGACCCATGCATAGATCTCATAGGCCACGCTCCAGGCCAAAATAGGGATTACCAGAGAACGTATCCTGCGCACAATGCATTCTGTCCCGGTATACCGTTGAAGACTTCCCGCCGTAAAATAGCCAGCCAGGATCATGAACAGCGGCATATGGAAACTGTAAATCCAGATAAACAGGGGATTACTCTGGAAGAAAGCACCTGCCTCATAGGCAGATCCGCTGCCAAACTGAATGCAGTGTCCCAGGATCACCAGCAGGATGGCCATGCCCTTCAGGATGTCCGGATATGGATTTCTTCTTGCATGCATGCCTTCTTTCTCCATCTTTTTCTCTTTGCCGCTGCATCGCAGCAGCAGCCTGAGGGGAATTTCGCGAAGGCGAATTCCCCGATAGGATCCCCATGGGTGACGTTCGCGTCATCCATGAAGTCAGACAGAATGCCATCAGGCATTTCTGTCTGGCTTTTTGCCCTGATACAGCTTTACCAGCTTATCACAATAGCTCTCCAGGCTGTCAAAGTGCTCCATCCAGGCCCTGGTATGGGCGCTGTAGCTTTGGCAGGTATCCGGTGACTGCCACAGTCGATGAATAGCCTCTGTCAGACTGTCCGCGTCTCCGCCCCGGAACAGTTCTCCGGTCTGGCTGCCTTCCTTAAGACAGAGCAGCTCCGGGGTTCCCCCCAGGTCGGAAGCCAGCACCGGTACCCCCAGAGCCTGGGCTTCCACCACGCTGAAGGGACAGTTTTCATACCACTCCGAGGGAAAGACCACGAACTGTGCCCCGGCGATGACCTGCTGCAGGGTCTGTCCTGTCAGAAAGCCTTTGTTTTCCACATTCGGGACGGCATTCACCATCTCTTCCAGCTCTCCCTTGCCTGCAAAGACGAAGGGGATCTCCGGGAGCTGCCGACAGGCCGAGAGCAGCGTCAGGATACCTTTTTCCTGGGAATAGCGGCCAAAATAAAGAACATATCCTGCCTGATCCGCTTCCCTGGCATCGGCATTTCCTCCCTGCAGCATCTCTGTCTCCATAAAGTTATGCAGGGTCACCGTCTTTTCCTTAAAGAGCGGATTTCGGGAGAGCATGCGGTTCATGAATGCACTGGGGCAGATGATCGTATCCACCTGCTCATAGGTCCCCCGCCTTGCATAAAATTTCGCCTCCATGGTGCCCAGGATGCTGCGGAGTCTGGAGCCGTGAATGCAGCGGTTTGCCGTGCAGGACCTAAAATTCCCATAGGTGCAGGCATCGCAGATCTGTCCGCTTTCCGGGATCCGCAGCATGTGATTGGGGCAGACCCACTGATAATCATGCGCGGTATAAAGGATCCGCACAAGACATCCCCTTGTTTTTTCGTAGTCTCTGATCTCGTCGATGACAGAAGGTGTCAGCTGAAAATTGATATTGTTCAGATGGACAGCATCAGGGTTAAAATCCTCCAATACGAGACGGATCTTAGCCCTGGCTTCCCTGGAATAGATGATCTTGAAAGGATAAGTGAGTTTTGATAAGCGGCTGCCGTGAAAATCCATATCGGCGGTATAGGAATCCACGCGGTTGCCCACTATGCGCCCCGCGTGTTCCATACCGAAATACTGTACCTCATGTCCCTGTCTATGCAGCATCTCCCCCAGCCTGAAGATATAGGTCTCGGATCCGCCGTTGGGATACAGGAATTTATTGACCATCAGAATGCGCATCTGCTTTTCCTTCCTTGCGGTGTTTCTTTATGGCGCTGCGGTACACGGCCAGAGTCTCCTCCACTACCTTGTCCCACTGGTAGCGGCCGCAGATATAATCCGCTGCCCGGCTGCGATATTTTTCTACGATTTCCGGATGGTCCAGGAGATCCTGCAGCACCTTTGCCAGATCCTGCGGATCACTCTTTGCAAAGGTAAGGGCATGATCTTCCACCACTTCCGTATTTTCCCTGATGTCGCTGACCACGCAGCAGTTGCCGTAGCTCATGGCTTCCAGGACACTTAATGCCATGCCCTCCACTTCACTGGGCTGCACGAAAATATAAGCATTGGAATACAGTTCCTCCAGGATACGTCCCTGGACAAAGTAGGTCATGATGATCCGGGAATCCTTTGCCGCTGCCGCTCTGATCTGCTCTACGTACTCCACGGCATTGCTGTCGCCCCCGGCGATCACCAGCTTTTTGTCGGTATGAAGCTTTTCATAGGCCTCAATGAGGTAGTGCGCCCCCTTCTCCGGCACGAGGCGGGAGAGAAAGAGGATATAGCCGTCTTTTTCCAGGCCGTACTTTTCCCGGATCATGGATACCGGCTGCTTTACGGGCCTGTCGATGCCGTTGGGAATAAAATGCGTCTCTATGCCGTAGGTATCTCTGAAATACTGCTGAATGTTGGCGGAGAGCACAATGACCTCATCGGCCTTGGTGGCTGCCGTCTTTTCCCCCAGCTTCAGCATGCGGGAGGCAAAATTGCCCCACTTGGCTCTCTGCCAGTCCAGACCGTGAATGGTGGCCACGCAGGGAATGCCGAAAAGGTGCGGGAGCCAGAGCATGATGCAGGGGCCCTCTGCATGATAATGGATCACATCATAGCGTCCGAACAGTACCCGGATGGAAGCCAGGATGGAATATACGATGGCATTGAGCTTGCCGTTATGGAAGGTAGGAATCGTAAAGATCCGCACACCGCGATAAAACCGCCCCTGCGCTTTGGTGGTATACTGCCTGCCGGAAACATGGTAGCCGAAGCGGTTGTAGGCATCCACCTGCAGACCCTTATCTGCCATACGGGTAGAGAGCTCGTCCACCACGATCTCCACGCCGCCCTCCCGGGAGGGAATGCGCTTGTGGCCGATCATGGCGATCTTAGCCCGGCTCTTTCGGATCCTTTTCTTTTCCCGGTGTCCTTCCTTACAGGTCTCCACCACAAAGGCCACATTGGTGGAAACATAGCGCTTCATCAGCCGCTCCGGATCCTGGATCAGGCGGTAAAGCCACTCCAGATAGGCTTCCTGCATCCAGCGGGGCGCACGCTTGATGGTACCGGTATAGAAATCAAAGCCGGCGCCCACACCGATCATGACGCCGTTTAACTTTCCTTTGTGGTTGGCCATCCAGATTTCCTGCTTGGGGGCACCCAGTCCCACCCAGATAAAATCAGGCTTTGACTCATTGATGATCCGGATCGCCTCTTCATCCTCCTCAGGGGGGATGTCATCTATGCAGGTATAATAGGGCGGTGCAAACATCCCCGCGATGATCAGCCCCGGGTACTCTCTCTCGAGCTTTTCCCTGAGCAGCTTTAATGTATGCTCTCTGCTGCCGAAGAAGAAATGCCGGTATCCCTTTTCCAGAGACATGGCAAAGATCTCCGGCATCAGATCCGGTCCCGCCACGCGCTGGGCACTGTAATACCCTCTTCTTCTGCTCACAAAGGATAAGGGTTTTCCGTCCGGCAATGCCATGGCGCCGCCGTTCTGTACAGACTGATACCGGGGATCGCGAAAGGCCGTCACGGTGGTATGCACATTGGAGACGCAGATATAATCGCCCCGGAGCTCCTCTAAGTGCTCACTGATATAATCCAGCGTATCCTGCATGTTGGTGACATTGATATTCGTATTCAGTATTTTACAGTACTGCAGTTTTTGACTCACTGGGTCTCCTTTTTCCGTCCTTACTTCTGTGCTTCCGGAATGAAACTGTTTTCGGAAAGGGAATAGCTGGCACCCTTCAGGAATTTGTGTTTGATCACCCACCATCCGGGCACCCAGATATAGCGGTGCATGGCCGGGGAAGCGGAGCCGATCATCCAGCAGTTGCGGTCGCACTTTCTGGTACACTCTCTGACCTCATCCGCCTGCTTCGAGTTCCAGAGCTCCTCCCAGGACTGCTCCCGCAGATTGCCCATCACGGCCTTTTTCGCCATGCCGTTGCAGGGGATCACATCGCAGAAGGGATCGATGAAAAAGGCATTTCTGCTCATGTCGCAGGGGAGCAGGCGCTTATTGCCGTAAATATAATTGATCAGGCCGTGGTTAAAATACGCGCGAAACCACTTTTTGGGAGAATTGCTCTTTAAGAGCTCGTTGATCAGCTTCTCAAAATTCTGTGCTACTTTGTACTTGTCATCGATCTTATTGTCCGTCTTGCGGAAATAGAAGGAATTGTGAAGGGTCGCGGTGGCGAACTCCATGCCCATCTCATCGGATATCTTATAAAGGGGCACCAGATCCTCGCAGTTCATATCCTGTACGGTCATGCCGAAACCCACGTCCGGATGTCCCATCTCCACCAGCTTTTTCAGGGTGCCGTAGCCGTGATTGAAGCCGTCGGGAATGCCCCGGATAGCGTCATTGGTCTTCTGCAGTCCCTCGATGCTGATGCGGATGCCTACCTTGGGATACTTCTTGCACAGAGCAATGATCCGATCGGTGAAATAGCCGTTGGTAGAGATGACGATGCGGTCGGTCTTATGGGAAAGGATCTCCACGATGTCCTCGATGTCCTTTCTGATAAAAGGCTCTCCGCCTGTGATATTGGTAAAAGCCATCTCCGGGAGTTTGCGGATCACGTCCAAAGTGATCTCCTCCTCCGGTCTGGTGGGATCCCGGAAGCAGTCGCACATATTGCAGTGGGCATTGCACCGGTAGGTGACGATCACGGTTCCATATAATGTTCTTCTGCTCATTTGTACCTCCAGCTGCAGAAAAATCAGACTATCTTCAGAAAATTCATATCATTTTATTCTACACCACATTGCCTGCCCTGTCCACGAGTATCCACCCCCTCCAGTAATCGTGCATGGTCTCGGGGTCATAGGTCTGGGTATTCTTGTGGACGGAAGGCCTTACCTGCAGCTTATCTGCCCGGGGATTTAGCCTGGCTCCCCAGAAGCTGAAGGTGGAATTGGCACAGATATTGGCCCGGCAGCCGGCCATCAGCTGCATATCCAGCAGGCTGTCCCTGCCGGTGTTCCAGTCAATCACCGTATTTTCCTCCTCGGGACGACCAAAGTGCAGGGTCCGTGCGTAATCCGCATCATCGGAGAAAATGTAAAAATGCAGCCTTGGCTCCTTTTGCGGCGCCCGGGATTCACCCCTGTCTGCAGAATTTGCCTCTGTCCTTTTTCCATCCTCTGTAAGTGCCCGTCGCACGGCCTCCACGGTCCCCTCGTAATAGGCCGGCGTGCAGATGCCGCCCAGAAGGGAAGCATTGGCAGCATCCAGATAATCCCCTCTTCGGATATGGATGCTCACGGGGATCTGCGCCGGGTCTGCCATGGCCGCCCTGCATGCCCGGTTCTTTTCATTCACTGCCTCGTCGGCGCTCTCCGGAAAAACAAACAGCTCCCGGAGCTGACCTAAAATATCCGCATAGTATTTTTCGCAGGCAAAGTAGCCGCTAAGATACCCGTCCTTTTTCTCCAGCAGAGAAGGATCAAAGATCTGCCTCTCCTCGTAGCGCTGCACCCGCCCCGGCAGGAGCTTTCTCATCACCTTGCCGGTCAGCGAATCCCTGCCCACCAGCGCCTGCTTTTCTGCCAAGGTACAGGCATCCCAGGGCAGGTCCCGGAAGTAGGAGAGCTCCAGCGCCCGGCGGGCATAGACATTCTGCTGGGCCTGCGGATCCTGAAACCAGGAAAGGTCAAGCTTTGCCTCCCTCCCCAGGGATAAGAATTTCCTGTAAAGTGCATACTGCTGCATCTGATTGCCGAGACCTCCGGCCACTTGAATGATGATCATTTTTCTTTTTCATACCGCAGTCCGCTGCGGCGCCGCGAGGAGAATTCGCGCAGGCGAATTCTCTGATGCGATCCTCGGAGGATGAGGCCCGTCCTCATCCCCATAATCATGATCAGCAGGGCGTGCTATCGCCGATTCCTGCTGATTTTACCTCCTAGTGCCGCAGTCTGCCAGGAATGCCAACGTAGCTCCCTGTCCCCAGGGATACGTACCGTACCGCTGCGGATGCTCTGCGAAATCGATGCACTCCGCCAGCGCTCCCCCTACGGCGCCCTTCTCCGACACCTGGGTCAGCAGGAAATCTGCCATTTTGTCGGTCCTGTCTTTCCCCCAGTTCCTGCCTCCCAGCGCATAGCCGATCATGGCTGTCCCGGAGGAATCCGATGCGCCTTCCACGGCTTCCAGCTGCCAGGACAGCCCTCCGTCCTCTCTCTGGTAGCCGGCGATTCTGTCGGCCATCTTTTTATACAGACTCTCGATCTCTCCCCATCCCAGATAATCTTCGGGTGTGGTATCCAGAAAGACGCGCATGCCCAGAAGGAGCCATCCCACGGCTCTTCCCCAGCCGATGATGCCCAGTTTGGCATTACCCTTTTCCCTCAGCTCATAGCCATGATAGGGCAGATCCATGCCGGCGGCCATGCCGTACTTTCCAAAGGAGAGGAGCTGCTTTGCCGCCAGCTCTCTTGCCTTGGTATCGCCGGAGAGCTGGGCGTACTTGGCCAGAAACATACTGCTCTGTCCCACACCGTCTGCCAGGATAAGGGCATTGCCTCTCCCCGGGCGGTAGATCAAGGTGCCGGCCTTATCCGTATCCGACTCATAGAGAGCGCCCGCCAGCTTTGCCGGCTCCTCTCCCCATTTGCCCGTGCGCTCACAGTAGCGCAGCAGCACATAGCCCATCAGGGCATCGTCCAGGTAGGTCATCTTCATCCCGGCCGTGACCCACTGCTCCAGGCTCCCGGAGAGGGCCTCCTGCGCCATGCAGACTGCCTTGATGGTTCTGCCGGATTCCTCCCCGGCTCTCTCAATATATTCTTCCAGTCCCAGGGCCAGCAGACCCGCCGGCCAGAACCAGGGATCCCGTTTGGCCACGCCTCTGCCAAGGAGCTGCTTTATTTTCTTTTTCACTTCCTGCTTTGCATCAAAGGTTTCATACCCCCGAAGCTGGCGGGCACTCTCCATGGCTATGGAGGAGAGAACTTCTTCTGTGATCATAGGATCATTCTCCTGTCTGTGTATTGTTCAGCACCTGCTGCTTTAGGTCATGAATTGAATGCTTGCAGTCAAATTCATGATCGGAAGTGGCAGGCGGTCAAGGCGCGAAGCGCCTCTGGACGGCCACATCGAGAATTTGCGAAGCAAATTCAAGATGTTGACTGAACAAATTTTACTTACAACTGTTTTTTCTCCTGCCCAGTCTGCTCATGACGCCGTCCCGCAGATAGCAGAATTCCTTTGACCTGCCGTACAGCAGGAAAAAGATGCCGTTAAAAAGTACCGTGATGATCAGACCCATGGCGATAAAGGTGGCGATATTCACCTGTGCCATTACCCTGTCGGAAATCAGCTCGCATATACCGATCACGCCTGTCATCACCGCCACGTGTTCCAGGGTCCGGGCGAAATAGGACCAGGCCTTCTTTTCAAAGCACATATGATAGATGATCACCGGCTTGGTGATATTGGCGATGAGGCCGGAGATCACGGTGCCCACATAGATGCCGGTCAGTCCGATCTTCTGCACCAGTATGATGGAGAGCACCAGATTCACGATGCCCTGGATCAGGGTCAGGTATTTATCCGGCTCAAAGATGCCCGCCGCCGTCTTGTAATTGCTAAGGACGATCCGGTCTCCTTTGAAATAAAAGTCCGTCAGGATCAGCATCAGCGCCGACGTGGGGATCACCCATGTATCTCCCAGCCAGATGCCCTTGATAAAGGGCGTCAGCAGCACGAACAGAGCTGTCACGATATAGCCGTAGACCCAGGAGGCCACAAAGCGATAGACCTGAAACATGTCATACTGCTTCTGTCTTCCCTCCGTGGCGATGAGATTACCGAAGCTGGAGATCACATTATTCAGGATGATATTCACAAAGTTGGCGATGGTATTGATCACCAGATTGTAGTTATCCACAATACCGGACATCGTCACGTTGATAAAGGCGGAAATGATGATGGTGTCGGTCTGAAGTCTTGCCACATCGCCCACCTTGTGGAGCACAAGGGCTCTGGTCTTGGCCCAGACCTCTCCGCTCTCCTCTTTCGTCAGCCTGGTGACCTTTTTATCCAGCAGATAGGGATACATGTGGTTTAAGTAGCGGTTGACGAAAAGCTTCTGGATCAGCTGCACGGCGGCATCTGTCAGCAGATAGCAGTAGAAATTCCGGGTGGTGACCAGGATCAGGATCTGCAGCAGCACCGTGATGACCTTGGTGATGGTGTTGATGTTGGTCTGGATATAATTTTTCTGCTCCGCATTGACCAGGCTGTACTTATAGGCCACAAAGTAGCTGCTGACCGTATTGAACAGAAAGATCAGATAATACAGGGTCAGGTCCCGGGCCGATACATGCCCCGGCTCCTTGATCAGATACTGCAGGAAAGGCGCAATGGCCAGGCCGATACCTGCCACCACCATGGCGATCACATAGTAGGCCTTTCGGTACATGAGCATGTAGGACTTGATCTTCTCGGTATCTTTTCTGGCCACCGGCCCGTAGAGACTGAAGTTCAGCGCCGTACCGATACCCAGCTCCGCCATGGACAGGATGGAGAGGATATTGGTGTAGAGGCTGTTGACGCCCAGCAGCTCTGCGCTCAGATAGTGGATAAAGATCGTCCGCAGAATAAAGGACATGATCGCCGTAGCGAAGGTGCCCACGTAGCCGAATAATATGTTGATCAGTGCTTTTCTTGTTCTTCCCATTCTTTCGCTATTACCTTATTGGTCTGTTTCCTTATTTTCCCGGCCGTTTTCGGCTTTTCCAGTCCGGCGGCGAATGTCGTCTCTTTTAGGACCGCTCCATATTTGCTTTCACAGTTCCTTAAAACAGCCACTTATGCCTGATAAAGTTTCCGGATCGCCTCGCCGTTTTCCAGTGCCTTTGCTTTGTATGCGGGCATCTTCTCCTGCAGCTGTCTGCGCAGCGGTTCTTCATTCTGCAGCAGCCAGTCAAAGCCTTCCGTCAGCTGGGAAGGATCCTGCAGATCCTGTACCGGCAGCACGTAATGTTCCTGGGTGCCGAAGAGGTCCTGTGCGATGCCTCTGGCCTTTACGGAATACCCCAGCACCATGGTGGGCACGCAGGTAGAATAGGCCGCAATGGTGGCATGGGTCCTGGCGCCGATAAAAAGTCTGCACCGGCTGATATAGCCCTTTAAGACCTCTGCGGGGGCATCCTGCAGAAGGACCACCCGGCCGGTATCTGCAAATTGATCATAGAGCTGCCGGAGCGGTACTCTGTCGTCATTGGCCGCCCAGACCACATGGGGGATCAGCGCGATCTGCAGATCGGTGGTGTCAATGATATGCTGCAGCAGTGCTTCATAGCTGCGCATGGTCATGCCCTGTTTCTTTTCATAGCCTGTCACCATGGGACTTACATTGATACCCACAGTCCTGCCGGGCGCAAAGCCCTCCGGGAGCGGCTTTTCCATCACCGGCAGCGTAAAGGCCGGATCCGGTACCAGCTGCACCTGCTCCTTAGAGATCCCCTGGTCCCGCAGTGCCTGATAAGTCAGACTCTCTCTGGCCAGGATCAGCCGATAGCGCTTCATATCCGCGATCAGCTCCGGATGCTCTTTAAAAAGAGAAGGCTCAATGGAGCAGCCCAGCAGCATGGTCACCGTCCCCTGTCTGTTCAGCATGCTGTTGGCCAGCTGCAGGTCATGGAACAGCGTGGGATAGCAATAATTATCCCCGCCGATGGAAACCGCCAGCTTCGGCGCCCCTTTTCCGGTAAGAGACCGGAACCGGAAGCGCAGGAAAGACTCTTCATCCTTTGTGAGCTTCCGATAGCCATAGTAGAGCACATGCTGCAAAGGATACCGGTCGATGGGCCGCTCTGTCTCCAGCCTGGCCAGCTGCCCGGGGATATTGTCTCTGTCCTCCTGGGGATTGCAGCTCACCAGCCGGATCTCTTCTTTTGGCAGCATCCGCAGCAGACTGTCCGCGATGGCCTCACAGCCGTGGTTGCCGCTGCCGGCATACATATAAAATGCGATTCCTTTTCCGCTCATGATTACCTCTTTTTTGATTTTACCCATGCCGGCTTCGCTCTGTCAGCTGCCGTGAGGGAAATTTTACGAAAGCTTAATCTGTAACTATGCAGAGCCAGGCACATTTTTACGAATGGGTCTGCATAGTTATCTTGATTTCTTGTAACTATTCAGAACCCCATTCGCAAAATCGCCTCTGCGAGGCTTCCTTTTTGCTCATGTGGTTACTTCGCCATATAAAACTGCTTATCTGCCAGAATGCAAGCATTCGCAGAACGCAGTTTTGCATGGCTCTGAATAGTTACAATTTTTTTATCTTCCCATAAGCGCTGCAATAGAGCCCCGGTGCCAGCA
>CAVKQI010000030.1:0-22097 GCA_963658405.1 bacterium
TCTGTTCCAGAACATAGTCCTTGATCTGCGCATATGTCGCCTGACCGCGTTTCTCCTGAAGCATCTCCTCAACATCTACGTCAATATCGATATGTAGGCCATTTCTCCGCACTAAGAGACATACCGTCTCTATCCCTGTCGTCCAGGGGAACTGATCTACGCATACGGCCCGCTGGATCTCGTAATCTGCCTCATAGAAGGCCGCCAGATCCCTGGCCAGGCTGGTGGGCTTACAGGAGATATAGAGGATGTGCTTGACACCATAGGAGAGGATCTTGGGTAATGCCTTGGGATGCACGCCGTCTCTGGGGGGATCTAAGATGATCACATCCGGCTTTTCCTCTATCTCATCCAATACTTTAAGGACATCCCCGGCGATGAATTCGCAGTTGGCAATGCCGTTTCCTTCTGCATTTTTCCTGGCGGCTTCTACGGCTTCCTCCACGATCTCCACACCGATCACCCTGCCGGCCGCCGGTGAGAGCATCTGGCCGATGGTACCGGTGCCGGAATAAAGGTCAAAGATCACCGGCTTGCCGCCGATCTCTCCCGCATCCTTTAAGAATTCCCTGGCAGTCTCATAGAGCACCTCTGCCCCATAGCTGTTGGTCTGGAAAAAGGAGAAGGGAGAGATCCGGAAGGACAGTCCCAGAAGCTTTTCATAAAAATAATCCTGCCCGTAGAGGATCTCCGTTCCCTGGTCGCAGATGGTATCCGCCACCGAATCATTTCGGGTATGGAGGATGCCGGTGATCTTTCCCTCTAAGGGAAGGGCCAGCAGCATCTGCGTAAACGGCGCCAGGTCATGCTCCTCCTGGGTGGTGGTGACCAGATCGATGAGGATCTCTCCGGTATGGAGCGCCTTGCGCACCAGCAGATGACGCAGGTACCCCTGATGGGTAAGCCGATGGAAAAAGGTGACCCGTTCCCCTTTTTCCTTCTCTTCCGTCTCTGCCCCTTCTGTCAAAGCCTCTTCCTGCAGGGAAATGTCCACGGACGGCTGATACAGGGCGCCCCAGTAATCCCGGACTGCCTGCAGGATCTTTCTGTAATCCCCGTCCATGATCTGACAGCTGCTCACTGTCACCAGGTCATAAAAGCTGCCTCTTTTGTGCATGCCAAGCGCCAGAGGACCGCCCTTATACTCGTCTCCGAAGGTGAATTCCATCTTATTACGGTAGCCGTAGACCCGGGGACTTTTCCGAATTGGTTCGAACCAGGAAAACCGGGCATCAGACCGGTTTCCATCGACTGCATCTGCCTTATCCGGATCACCAGGATTTTCCTGATTCACAGGAATATTCTGATTCTTCGGATCATCCTGCTCATTTGGATCCTCCTGATTGTCAGGACATTCCTTTTCGGCATATTGAACGTGCGATCTTTGCAGTGCTTTTTTCTGTTCCGCCTCTCTGACGGCTTTTTCCAGAAGGTCATAGACCTGTCCTTCCTTCAGCGCCAGCTCTTTTTCCTCCGGCAGGGTCAGGTAGCTGCAGCCGCCGCAGATACCGAAATGGGGACAGGGGGAAGGCTGCTCTAAGGGAGATGGCTCCAGCACCTGCAGCAGCATTCCCTCTGCCTTGCCATGCTTTTTCTTCTGGATCCGGGCCTCTATCCTCTGCCCGGGAATCGTATTTTTGACGATGCAGGTGCCTTCCTCTGTATGCATGATGCCTTTATTGGGGAAGTTGACCTTTTCGATCACGCCCTGCACGATTTGTCCTTTTTTCATAAAAATCTCCATTCCGCAGGCGCCCTCGCCGAAGGAATCGCAAAACAAATTTCAGATCTGTTTTTGCGCTCATGGCTATTTGTGTCGCCTGCGGCACAAATAGCTGTGCGAAAAATAAGCTATCGAGCGTATTTTTCACACTAACCTCGTTTCCGAACCGCTTTCATATAAGAGGGACAGAGAAGGCTTTCCCTTCCTGTCCCTTTTTCTGATGGTTTACACCCAGTTGACCTTTTTGATCATATTGATGAACTCGCCGTTGGTTCTGGTCCTGGAGAACAGATCCAGGACTCTGTCCACGGCTTCCTCTGCCTTCATGCCGTTTAAGGACCTGCGGATGGTGGTGATACCTTCCATTTCATCCGGTGTCAGCAGCAGGTCGTCTCTTCTGGTGCCGGATTTCTGGATGTCGATGGCCGGGAAGATCCGTCGCTCCGAGAGCTTGCGGTCGAGGACCATTTCCATATTGCCGGTGCCCTTGAATTCCTCGTAGACTACGTCGTCCATCTTGGAGCCGGTCTCGATCAGGGCGGTGGCCAGGATGGTGAGGCTGCCCCCTTCTCTCATGTTTCTGGCAGCGCCGAAGAAGCGCTTGGGCATATGAAGGGCGGCAGGATCGAGACCGCCGGAAAGCGTGCGGCCGCTGGAGGGCTCTGTCAGGTTATAGGCTCTGGTCAGTCTGGTGATGCTGTCAAGGAGGATCATCACATCCTTTTTGTGCTCCACCAGACGCTTTGCTCTCTCGATGACCATCTCGGAAACTCTCTTGTGGTGTTCCGGCAGCTCATCGAAGGTGGAATAGATCACCTCTACATTTGGACCTTCGATGGCCTCCTTGATATCGGTCACTTCCTCGGGACGCTCATCGATCAGAAGGATGATCAGGTGGATCTCCGGGGAATTCATGGTGATGGATTTTGCTACCTTTTTAAGAAGTGTGGTCTTGCCGGCCTTCGGCGGGGAGACGATCATGCCGCGCTGTCCCTTTCCCACCGGGCACATCAGGTCCATCACCCGCATCTCCACCCCGGCGCCGGGGCGCTCTAAGCGAATCCGCTCCTCCGGGAAGATCGGGGTCATGTCCTCGAAATTATAGCGTTTGGTGGCCTCCTCCGGCGGGAAACCATTGATGGATTTTACATATAAAAGGGCGCTGAATTTCTCTCCCTGTGTCTTGACGCGGATATTGCCTACGACAATATCGCCGGTCTTTAAATTGAAACGGCGGATCTGGCTGGGTGCCACATAGATGTCATTGTCACCGGGCATGTAATTGGCGCAGCGGATAAAGCCAAAGCCATCTGCCATGACCTCCAAAATGCCGTTGGCCAGCTGTCCGCTGTCGAGCTCGCTGGCAAATTCGTCCTTATGCAGAATCGGTGTATCAGGCCGCATAGGCTGACGGGGAGATCTGCTGTAACTGTTTGGTCTGGTAGTGTTTCTCGCTCCTCCAGTATGAGCAGAGGCGCTGTTTTCACTGCTGGCGGCATGGCTGCTCCTACCGGGAGCACCGGATACACTGGATGTGCCGGATGCTGTTCTGGATGTATTGGATGCCTGATCGGATGCAGACGGCGC
Source organism: bacterium (assembly GCA_963658405.1). GTDB lineage: Bacteria > Bacillota > Clostridia > Lachnospirales > Lachnospiraceae > CAG-791. The sequence continues at coordinate 3,311 of CAVKQI010000030.1, forward strand.
ATTCACTGTATTGGCTGTATTGACTGTATTGACTTTATTTGTTTCATTTGCCGTGTTCGCTGCATCGGCTGTATCGATCGTACCGGATCCATCCGGCGACTGTACGGCAGGCAATGTCTCCGGTGCTGTGTCCTGCGGTTTCTGCTCACGGCGCACATTCTGACGCTGCTCCATGGCTGCTCTGGCATCTATCTCATCCTGTTTGATCATGGCTTCGATCAGATCCGCCTTTTTGAGTGCAGAGACGCCTTTCATTCCTCGATTTTTGGCAATTGCCTTTAAATCAGACAATGCCAGCGATTCGTATCGCTCTTTCGTCATTGGGTATTCTCCTTAAAGATAATGATATATGGGGTCATGTTCCGACCGGAACGAATGAACATTGCTCGCCTCTGATATGCTGCAAAGATGCGAGATCATCTGATGTGTGTAAATTATAGTATTTTTCAAAATGAAATTCAATTGCCTGAAAGCATCAAAAATCCCGAAAAGTGTGAAGATTTTATGAACCTCGAAAATTGACACAACCGGCGAAAATGCGCTATATTACAGATTGCGGCGCCTGGCAGGAGCATATGCAGCGCTATATGTTCACAGCACGTGCCCTGCACCGATTGGGATACTGTATAGCGACAGCAACCAGGTGTGTTTGGCATTCACTGTCCGTTGAAGAGGGGACGAGAAGCTATTTGTCCCCAACATTGCTATATAATCACTATATACATCACTCAGTAATTCTGTAAGTTTAAATATATGTAACTGTTCAGAGCCAGGCAAATTTGCAAAAATGAGCGAGTAATGCTTGCATTAACGAGCCCATTTTTACAAATTTATCTGGCGAGAACGCCACATGAGCAAAAGGAAAGCTGCGCAGCAGCGATTTTGCGAATGGGCTCTGAACAGTTACAAATATATAATCAATAAAAACAATATCCGGCTGCGGCCTAAAGAGGTAATTATGATTCTGGCTTGTCATCATATCAGCAAACAATTTCTGGAAAATCCCATTCTGACGGATGTCACCTTCCATATGGAAAAGGGAGAAAAGGCTGCCATCGTCGGCATCAACGGCGCCGGCAAGTCCACCCTTTTAAAGATCATCATCGGCCAGATGCAGCCGGATGAGGGCACTGTGGCTTTTTCCAGAGACACCACTTTCGGTTATCTGGCACAGCATCAGAATGTCTCCTCCGAAAATACCATCTATGAGGAAGTGCTTTCTGTCAAGCAGCACCTGATCGACATGGAGCGCCAGATCGATGCCTATGAGAAAAACATGGGCAATGTCCAGGGAGCTGCCTTAGAGGAACTCATGACCAGCTATACCAATCTGCTCCACGATTTCGAGCTGCAGAACGGCTATGGCTACAAGGGGGAAGTAGCCGGCGTCCTTAAAGGTCTTGGCTTTACCCAGGAGGAGTTTGATCAGCCCATCGCCACCCTCTCCGGCGGTCAGAAGACCCGCGTGGCACTGGGCAAGCTCCTGCTGCAGAATCCGGATCTGATCATCCTCGATGAGCCCACCAACCATCTGGACTTAAATAGCATCCGCTGGCTCGAGACTTATCTGATGAACTACAAGGGCGCCGTACTGATCGTCTCCCACGACCGCTATTTCCTGGACCGCATCGTCACCCGTGTGATCGAGCTTGAAAACACCCGCTCTACGGTCTTTACCGGCAACTACTCCGCCTATGCAGAGCGAAAGAAAGCCCTGCGGGAACAGCAGCGTCATGCCTGGCTCAACAACCAGGCTGAGATCAAACATCAGGAAGAGGTCATCGCCAAGCTTAAATCCTTTAACCGCGAAAAGTCCATCAAACGGGCAGAGAGCCGGGAAAAGATGCTGAAAAAAACGGTGGTTCTGGAAAAGCCCACCGAACTCCGCGATGACATGCGCCTCACCCTGACCCCCTGTATCCAGAGCGGTCGAGAGGTGCTCCATGTGGAAAATCTGGCGAAGTCCTTCGGGGACAAGGAGCTCTTTCGCGGTCTTACCTTTGATATCCGCCGGGGGGAACATGTGGCCCTGATCGGCGACAACGGCACAGGCAAGACCACCATACTGAAGATTCTCAATGAACTGCTCCCTGCAGACGAAGGATATTTCCGCCTCGGCACCAATGTCCACGTGGGCTACTATGACCAGGAGCATCATGTCCTCCACGATGACAATACGGTCTTTGAGGAAATCGGCAATGCCTATCCTTCCATGACCAATACCCAGATCCGCAATCTCCTGGCCTCTTTCCTTTTTACCGGTGAGGATGTCTTTAAGCGGATCGCTGACTTAAGCGGCGGCGAAAAGGGCCGTGTCTCCCTGGCCAAGCTCATGCTCTCCGAGGCCAATTTCCTGATCCTGGACGAGCCCACCAACCACCTGGACATGGTTTCCAAGGAAGTCCTGGAAAACGCATTAAATGCCTATGAGGGGACTGTATTCTACGTCTCCCATGATCGGTATTTCATCAATCGCACCGCCAGCCGCATACTTTCTCTGACCCATGAGGTACTTCTCTCCTACGGCGGCAATAACGCTGCCGAAGCCCCGGAGAAATACATCGGCAATTACGATGCCTATCTGGAAAAATCCGCACAGGTGGAAGGGGTGCTGCTCCGGGATGCCATCGTCAGACGTGATGCCGCAGCGCCTGCCGACGGTTCTTCATCCTACGGGACAGCGCTGCCCTGCAATGCAGCCGCAGGGATTGCCGCTTCCGGCGTCGCTGATTCTTCTCTTTCCGGTAAGAATACTGCCGGCAAGGAAAACGCAGGCTTTTCACCAAATGTCGCTTCCACTGCTGCACCGTCTGCAGGCCCGGCCTCCTCCGCCACCGACTGGAAGAAGCAGAAAGAGGAACAGGCCAGACTTCGCAAGGCCGCCAATGCCCTCAAAAAATGCGAGGAGGACATTGCTGCAAGGGAAGAAAAAAATAAAGAACTGGAAGAAGCCATGGCGCTCCCTGAAAACTGCACCAATGTAGGAAAGTTAAACGAACTTTCCAAAGAAAAGGCAGCCAATGACGAGGCACTCTCTGCACTCTATGAGCAGTGGGAAATTCTGACAGAAGAAGCCGAAGGCTAATTTTGATAACCTAAACAGCTTCCGTTTGTGATCCTGCCAGAAAATTAGTCCGCACAAAATTCTCCTCAGGCTGCCGCTGCGGATGCCGTGGTATAGAAAAATAAGCGTTGATAAAAAGATCCCGGGAAATCACTTTCCCGGGATTTTCTTATTTTGCCAGCTTTTTATCTAATGTATCCTTGATCGCCAGAATAAATTCTTCTGTGCCGAGCTTCTCCACGTGAGGTAAGGTGGTGATCAGGGCCAGATCTCCGGTCATCTTGCCGGATTCGATGGTCTCGATGGTTGCCTCATCCAGCGCATCGGCAAACTTCTGCAGGTCAGCATTGCCGTCCAGCTCTCCTCTCTTGCGAAGGGCACCGGTCCAGGCAAAGATCGTTGCCACGGAGTTGGTGGAAGTAGGCTCATTTTTCAGATACTTGTAATAATGGCGCTGCACGGTTCCGTGTGCAGCCTCGTACTCGTAGACTCCGCTGGGAGATACCAGGATGGAAGTCATCATAGCCAGAGAACCGAAGCTGGAAGCCATCATATCACTGAGCACATCGCCGTCGTAATTCTTTAATGCCCATACAAAGCCTCCCTCGGACTTCATGACTCTGGCCACGGCATCGTCGATCAGCGTATAGAAATAGGTGTTTCCGTTGGCCTCAAACTGTGCCTTATACTCTGTGTCATAGAGTTTCTGGAAGATCTCCTTAAAGTCAGTGTCATAGGTCTTGGAGATGGTATCCTTGGTGGAGAACCACAGATCCTCCTTGCGGTCCAGCGCATACTGGAAGCAGGCTCTGGCAAAGCTCTCGATAGAAGAGTCCGTATTGTGAATACCCTGAAGGATGCCAGGTGCCTTGAATTCAAAGATGGTCTTTCTGATCTCTGTGCCGTCCTCACCGGTGAAGATCAGCTCGCCCTTGCCGGGGCCGGGCACCTTGATCTCCGTATTGCGGTACACATCACCGTAGGCATGACGAGCCAGGGTGATGGGCTTTTTCCAGGTGCGCACGTAAGGCTCGATTCCCTTTACCAGAATGGGAGCACGGAAAACAGTGCCGTCCAGGGATGCACGAATGGTGCCGTTGGGACTCTTGTACATCTTCTTAAGGCCGTACTCTTCTACTCTGGCCTGGTTGGGTGTGATGGTAGCGCACTTGACAGCCACGCCGTATTTCTTGGTAGCCTCTGCAGAATCAATGGTCACCTGGTCGTCCGTCTCATCTCTGTGCTTTAAGCCGAGGTCGTAGTATTCCGTATTCAGGTCGATATAGGGCTCCAGCAGGTCCTTTTTGATCCACTGCCAGATAATACGGGTCATCTCATCTCCGTCCATCTCTACCAAAGGTGTCTGCATCTTGATTTTTTCCATGGCGTTCTCCTTATAATTTTAAAATTGTCTGATTCCGATTTCTGTACTTCTGTATATCCTTTTTTGTAATACTGGTATCTGTTTAGCCACATCTCGAATTCGCTTCGCAAATCCTCGATGTAACTGGCCAGAGGCGCTTTGCGCCTTGGGGCGCCGTACATAACAGACTTTTGCTGCAGATCATCTGTACAGCCTGCATCATGCACAGCAAACAGCTTCCCGCGACGTAACCGCTGTTATTTCTGTTTTTCCGGCTCTTCTTTATAGATCTCGAACAGTCCGTTTTTGACCATATTATCATAGGCATTTTTCATATGCTCATCTGCCAGGCGCTCGGCCAGATCACCTTTCTGCGCCTTGATGGCTTCCATGATGGCCCGATGCTCGCGGTTGGAGGCATTGGCGCGCTCGATGGTGGAAAGGGTACGCTGACGAACCCTGAGCACGTACTGATGATAGTCGATGAGCAGATGCTCCAGCATCTTGGACTGACAGGCCTCGTACATAATATAGTGAAAACGGTTGTCTAACTCCGCGATCTGCTCCATGTGGCGCTTGGCAGCATGGAACTCTGCCAGATAGACATTTTCCTCCATCTCATCCAGCTGCTCCTGGGTGATATACTCTGTGGCCCAGCGGGCGCAGAGCCCTTCCAGACGGGAACGGATCATATAAATATCCTTCACATCCTTGGGCTGTATACCGGTGACATAGGCACCCCTGTTGGGAATGATCTGAATCAGTCCCTCCAGCTCCAGCTGACGGAACGCTTCCCGCACCGGTGTCCTGGAGACACCCAGTTCTTCTCCGATGGCCACTTCCTTTAATTCTTCATGATCCTTGTATTTGCCGCTGAGAATATCCTCCCTGATCTTATTGAAAACCCTTCCCCGCAGAGAATACTTGTCGCTGACTTCTCTTTTTACATCATATTTTCCCGTTGTCATTTTCTTCCCCATTCCGTCGGCAGCCGATGCCGCGGAAATCCTTCTGTTCTAGCGGCCCAGCTCCCGTCCGCTTTCTTTACAAAGCATATCGATCTCAGCCTGCAGCTCTTCGTCGGTCATAACCGTCACACGACCGTCCGCATATTGCTGGTCTACCCAATCCTTGACGGCGGCTACCAGAGAATCGTTCTTTGTCACCTGTCTGTCTGCAGACAGCGAATAGTAATTGTTGATCCAGAGGGCAATGCCGGCCAGACCGGAGGTGTTGGAAATGGCTGCCACCGGAGGCCGTCTTAAGAATTTTTCTGTATCGAAGATATTGTAGATCTCCTCGTTCTTTAACAGGCCGTCCGCGTGAATACCAGCCCTGGTCACATTGAAATTCTTGCCTACAAACGGCGTTCTGGGCGGAATGTGATAGCCGATCTCCTTCTCATAATACTCCGCCAGATCCGTAATGACAGTGGAATCCATGCCGTTTAAGTCACCCTTGAGCTGGGCATACTCAAAGACCATGGCCTCCAGCGGCGTATTGCCTGTACGCTCTCCGATACCGAACAGAGAAGTGTTGACACCGCAGCATCCATAAAGCCATGCTGTGGTGGCATTGGTCACCGCCTTGTAAAAATCATTGTGGCCGTGCCATTCGATCTGCTCGTGGGGCACACCGGCATGGGTGTGGATGGCATAAATAATACCGGGAACCGAACGGGGAATAACAGCGCCGGGATAATTCACACCGTATCCCATGGTATCGCAGGCACGGACAATGATCGGAATACCGTATTCCTTCTGCAGCTTCATAAGCTCCACGCAGAAGGGAACCACATAGCCGTAAATATCTGCTCTGGTGATATCCTCCAGGTGACATCTGGGGCTGATGCCCTCCTCCAGACAGTCACGGATGACACTTAAGTAATGCTCCATGGCCTCCCGGCGGGACATCTTTAACTTCAGGAAAATATGATAATCCGAACAGGAAACCAGAATACCGGTCTCCTTCATGCCGATCTCCTTTACCAGTTTGAAATCCTCTTTGCTGGCACGGATCCAGCTGGTCACCTCCGGAAACTTATATCCTCTTTCCAGGCACTTGTCCACCGCATCACGGTCTTTCTTGCTGTAAAGGAAAAACTCGCTGGCACGGATCATGCCGTTGGGGCCGCCCAGTCTGTGAAGCTCATCGTAAATGTGTACGATCTGCTCTGTCGTGTAAGGGGCTCTGGACTGCTGCCCGTCACGGAAAGTGGTATCGGTGATCCAGATATCCCTGGGCATATTGTGAGGCACAATCCTGTCATTAAAAGGGATTTTCGGAACCTCGGAGTAGGGGAACATATTTCGGAAGACGTTCGGTTTCTTTACGTCATCCAGAATATACATGTGCTCTTCGATCTCCAGCAGGTTATTGTGCCGGTTCATATTGACGGGACGATTTTCAAAGGTCTCTATATCTCGTGCCACGATGGATTCCTCCTTATGTTGTCCTGCATGGACAATTGCTTTTGGCGCAACCATGTATCATTGTATACAATAAGTACAATATTGTCAATGAGTACTCCTTTTTAAGGATTATTCTACCCGGACGCCGGCCGGGCGAGCGGGTCTGTGAATTCTGTCCATCATAAGCCTATTCAGAAAAAAACAGAAAAACAGCATGATTTGGTTCCATAAAAAAAGACCTTCCATACAGGATGTTTCCTTTTCAGAAACAATCTCTGTATGAAAAGATCTTTCAAAGTTTTACAGGGAATCCGGATCAATGCTCTTTCCGTCTCTCCAGATTCTCTCCAGATCATAGAGCAGCCGATCTTCCCGGTCAAAAATATGCACGATCAGGTCACCGAAGTCCAGCAGGACCCAGGCTGCATTTTCATAGCCTTCTGTCTGCTTGCAGATGCACCCTGCCCTGCCCAGCTTTTCCTGCACTGCATCTGCCATAGCCTGAATCTGGCTGCGGTTGGTGCCGCTGGCGATCAGAAAATAATCTGCCAGCACCGAAACCTCACTGATGTCAATCAGACGAATATCCACTGCCTTCTTATCCTCTAAGGCCTCGATGGCCATTTTGGTAAAGGCTGCTGCTTTCTCTTTATCCTTTTCCATAGTCACCTTTCTTTGCCGCTATCTGCGGCTCTTTATCAGCTCTGCATAATAAGCCCTGGTCTCTTCTGTGGCACTGTCAATCTCCTTGCCGGTCTCCTTCAGGTACTGCAGGGTATCGCTCAGGATCTGCAGCATGCAGGCATCCAGATCCTGAAAGGCCAGTCGGCGGATTCCGGGAAGTCCCGGTGCCTCACACCGGCCCGGCTCTATATAATCGGCGATAAAGATGATCTTTTCCAGTTTCGTCATCCCCGGCTTGCCGGTGGTATGCCAGCGGATGGCTCCGAGAATTTCCTCATCTGTGATTCCGTATTCCTCTCTGGCCACTGCCACCCCTGCCTTGGCATGCAGCAGAGATGGATTTCGACGCTCCATCTGGGTAACCTCTATATGCTCTTTTTCACAGAGCCGGATGGATTCCTTATCTCCCAGGCACTTGGCACAGTCATGCAGAAGACCCGCTGTTTCTGCCTTTTCAACATCCGCGCCATGCACCATGGCCATGGATGTTGCTGTAAATGCCACACCCAGTGTATGCAGATATCGGCTGTACTTCAGTTCCTTTTCCAGCTTTTTTGTAAAAACAGAATACCGCTTCTGTCTTTCCTTTCGATCCAAGCCTTCTCCCATAATCCCCCCACATTTTAAAGCCACAACCTCTTTGCAACAGATAAAACACAGCGCAGATACAGATCATCCGGTAAAATGTGCCATTAAAAGTCCTCATAAAAACCGGCTGCATTAAAAATCATTATACTACAGTCTTCATGTTTTTTATCTTCTAGGTCGGTCTGTAAAGCTCTTTTTCCTCTATATAGCTGCGCACCGGCTCCGGTATCCGGTAGCGTGTGCTCTCCCCGGCAAGGCAGGCCTGCCGCAGTGTCGTAGAGGATATCGGTATACAGGGTGCGTGCAGGATCTCTATCCTGGCACCGAATTGCTGCTGCAGAGCTGCAATATGCTGCTGCATCTCCTGATCCGGTGTCTCATCCGGCCGCAGAGCTGCCAGGATGGTGCAGGATGCAAATACCTTTTCCGGATGAAACCAGGTTGCCATGGAGGCGATGGTATCTGCCCCTACTATAAAATAGTAATCCGTATCCGGATGAAGTCTTTTTAATTCTTCCAATGTATCACAGGTATAGGTGTTGCCTGCCCGGAGGATCTCCATTTCCGATACGGCAAAATGCGGATTGTCTGCCACCGCCAGTCTGGTCATGGCGAGGCGTTGTTCCGAGGCGGTCACCTTCATTTCCCGGTGGTCCTTAAAATAGGAATGACCGCTGGGAATAAAAAGCACCTGATCTAACGAAAACTCCTGCCAGGCACACTCTGCAAGGAGCAGATGGCCTATATGTATGGGATCAAAGGTACCTCCCATGATGCCTGTTTTTCTGTTCATAGCTTATCCATTTATGCCGCACTCTGCGGCGGCGCACCTTACGCCTTCGGCAGAACGATCTTCGGATTATCCTTGTCGGGACGATACAGGATAAAACGTCTTCCGATCACCTTAACCAGTGTGGAACGGGTACGACCGGCCACGGCCTCAGCGATCACAGCCGGTTCCTCAGGAGATGTCTTCAATACGGTAATTTTGATCAGCTCTCTGTTATTAAAAAGCTCTTCTACACTGGTCACGGTTTCCGGACTTGCGCCGTTTTTACCTACCTGCATAATAGGGTCCAGGGAGCTGGCCAGGCTCATCAGATAAGCCCGCTGCTTACTTGTTAATGTCATTATTTTCCTTTCTTTGCAGCAGCGAAGTTGCTGCGACGTGAGGAGAATTTCGCGAAGGCGAATTCTCCGATACGATCCACAGGCAAGCTCTGCTTGCCTGTAATTCAAGGATAAATCCATCAGGATTTATCTTTGAATTTGTCCTTTCTTATTCATCATAATACTCAAAGCTGTGTCCGTAGAGGCGAACCGTATCCCCCTCCTGGATACCCTTCTTTTTCAGTTCCTCCAGGATGAGGTTTTCCTTCATGAAATTCTGGAAGAAGGCAAAGCCTTTTTCGGATTCCAGATTCGTAAAGGTGAGCATCTTCTCGATCTTGGGTCCTTCCACCACATACTCATTGGCCTTGGCATTATAGGTAATGGTATAAGGTGCCTCTCCCTCTTCTCCGGAAAGCTCGGTCTCCGGATCAAATTCCTGCTCAAAGACGAAGGTATCCTTGGGCATTTCCAGAAGCGCATCATTTACGGCATAGAGGAGCTCCTTAATACCCTCGCCGGTAGCAGCGGAAATCTCATATACCGGAATACCCATGGCTTCGTAGGTGGTATGTATCTTCTCAAGGACCTCTTTGCCTTCCTCTGTCTGGATCAGGTCCACCTTATTGGCTGCGATAAACTGCTTTTTGTGGGTCAGATCCGCATTGTAGGCTGCCAGTTCCTTATTGATGGCCTCGATGTCTTCCAGCGGATCTCTGCCCTCGGAGCCGGAAGCATCTACCACATGTACCAGGATCTTAGTGCGCTCAATGTGCGCCAGGAATTCATGCCCAAGGCCCACACCTTCTGCAGCGCCCTCGATCAGACCGGGAATATCTGCCATCACGAATCCGCCGCCTGTGGGCAGATCCACCACGCCCAGAATAGGAGAAAGGGTGGTGAAATGGTAATTGGCGATCTTCGGCTTTGCATTGCTGACCATGGAAAGCAGGGTGGACTTTCCCACGTTGGGAAATCCCACCAGTCCTACATCCGCAATCACCTTTAATTCCAGCAGGAGCTCAATGGTCCGCGCCGGCTGGCCGGGCTGGGCATATTTCGGTGCCTGCATGGTGCTGGTGGCATAGTGCTGATTGCCGTTGCCCCCGTGACCGCCCTTTAAGAGGACATAACGGCGGTTCTCACCGGACATGTCAATGATCACCTTGCCTGTAGCAGCCTCTTTCACCACAGTACCTTCCGGTACTTTCAGGGTAATGCTCTCACCCTGCTTGCCGCTCATGCGCTTTTTGCCGCCGTTTTCGCCGTTCTGGGCAGCATATTTGCGCACATGACGGAAGTCCACCAATGTATTCAGTCCCTCATCCACTTCCAGTATCACATCGCCGCCGTTGCCGCCGTCGCCGCCGTCCGGTCCCCCGGCAGGAACATATTTTTCTCTTCGGAAAGAGACGTGACCGTCGCCGCCCTTGCCGGAGCTGACGACGATCTTCGCTTTATCTGTAAACATAGGCACCCACCTGTCTATAAAAGAAGGCTTCAAACAGTTGCCTGCCTGAAGCCTTGTCAAATACCTTTCTGTACAGAAGCTCAGCCATAAAGGTCAAGCATGACTGCATAAAATTTTACTGCTCAACCGGATGAACGCTTGCTCTGGTCTTGTCCTTGCCGACACGCTCAAAGCGAAGAATACCGTCTGCAGTTGCAAACAGAGTGTCATCACCGCCGATGCCTACATTAACACCGGGATGAATATGTGTGCCGCGCTGTCTGTATAAAATATTGCCGGCCTTTACAAACTGTCCGTCAGCTCTCTTTGCGCCCAGTCTCTTGGAATTGGAATCACGGCCATTCTTGGTGGAGCCCATTCCCTTTTTATGAGCAAAGAATTGAAGGTTTAAGTTTAACATGGATTATACCTCCTTGATTTCATAGACAAGATATTTCTTACCGTACTGCTGCTTGATCCAGTCGAGCCCGTGAATCATACAATCTACGAGAAATGAGGCTTTCTCCTGCGGGTCATTCTGAAAAACACAGGTGATGTACCCGTCCTCTTCATCATAGCCGCACTGCAGCTTTTCTCCCAGCAGATCCGTCAGGCAGTTGATGGTATTGATCACGATGGCAGAAATACCTGCGCAGACCACATCCTCACCTTCCTGTGCAAACCCTGCATGTCCTTCACAGGTAAAGGATCGATAAATCCCTCCTGCATCCTTACAGATGGTAACTCTTGTCAATGCTCTGTCCTGTTGTTATGCTTTCGTTAATGGGTTAGCCGTTGATCTTGTCGATCTTTACACGAGTAAAGAGCTGTCTGTGACCATTCTTCTTGTGATAGCCGGTCTTGCTCTTATACTTGTAAACGATTACTTTCTTTGCCTTGCCCTGCTCCATAACCGTACCGGTTACAGTAGCACCTGCAACGTCGCCTGCTACCTTGAGAGAATCTCCGCCGATGGCCAGAACCTGATCAAAAGTCACGTTCTCTCCGGCCTCAACTGCCAGTTTCTCCACATCGATGACGTCGCCCTCGGAAACTTTGTACTGCTTTCCGCCTGTTGCAATAATCGCGTACATATAAGGTACCTCCTTCTTATCAATACTCGCTGATTGTGGTGACGAATTCTTCCTTCGCACTTTCACGGGGAACTGTAAGTACCGGGCAGCTCCTGCCGTTCATGCATCATACGCTTTCACGCTGACACAACTACCTCATCATGCGGCACATACCTGTTTAAGATACCATTTGTTTTCCTGCTTGTCAAGCAAAGAGTTTTAAAACATCTGCCTGTTTAGCACTTCTCTGTTCAGGAATCAGAATCGCAGACGCCAAAACAGGAGCAGCCCGCAGGTTGCTCCCGTCCAGTACATATCCGTACTGTCATTTAAATACCGGTATCATCATTACCTTGTCTTTCTCCTGGAAATCCATACCAGGGCGGCGCCGCAGGAAAGGGCTACGGATCCTAAAAAGATTCCCATGTGTTTAAGGAAATCTGTCTCATCCCCTGTCTGGATGCCGCCATTGTGATCAGCGGACTGGCTGATCTGTTCTTCTCCAGGACTCTGGGGATCCTGGACTTTTTCTTTCGCCTTCTCCGCCACCGGCTCCCCGGTTCCGGTTCCTTCCTCCGGCACAAAGCCGTAGCTGGGATTTTCCGGGATTACCAGCAGCACTTTATTGGTATTGATGGTGGTTTCATCTACCGTCACCGTCGCCACATTTTCCAGCTGCCTTTCGGCAGGTGTATCCTTGGCGGCGATGGAAAAGGTGACGATACCTTTGGCATGGGGTGCCACATTCTTCATCGTCCAGGTGATCATGCCGTCCTTCTTTACTCCTTCCTGTCCGATCTCTGTGATCCGGGCTGTCTTTTCCAGTTCTGTTACATCATCCCGGATGACGATGGTGCGGGCCTCATCGGCAGGATTTTCATAGGTGATGGAAAACTGCGCACTGTGATCCCAGTAAAGCGTGCCGCCGTTTATATCATTGCCCTGTCCGTCTGTCACCTGCTTCATGGAATCCGGCAGTACATAGACCGTCACTTCGTTGGTGGTAAGCGCAGCCTGATCAATAGTGACTTTGGCAGAATTTACCAGCTTTTTGCCCTTTGCTTCGTCCTGAATCTTTACCTTCATGGTCACATAACTCCAGGCATTGCCGGGTGCATTGACGGTGTAATGCACTGTACCGTTCTCACACTTGCCGCCGGAGGAAGCCTCCACAAAGGAAAGCTCTGCCGGGATGGTATCCGTGATCTGTACCTTCTTTTCAGATGGAGCAGGATTATAGAAAGAAATCTTATAAAGGAAGGTATCTCCGCTCTTTAAGATCCTGCCGTCCAGGGACTGTCCCTCTTCGCTCAGCACTTCTTTTCTGACTTCCCGGAAAATATAATTATCTGTGGTATTGGTAGGCTCCTCGGCCAGGTCGATGGTGGCTTTGGCCTGGTTGTGAATCTGTGTATCCTCTGCGCCTTCCCGCACCTTCACCTGAAAGCTCAATGTCTTTTGTTCTTTTCCGGACAGGGTGCCTTCCCATCTGACCATGCCGTCCTGATAAACGCCCTGCTCCCCTGCCGAGATGAATTCGGTCTGGGCGGGCACTTCATCCGTCACCACATATTTTTTGGTATTAACAGTAGGATTTTCCACGGTGATCCGGTATACAAGGGTCTGTCCGGTCTGCACCACCTGATGATCGATCTGGGTGCCGTCGGTGATGGTCACCTGTTTCTTCGGGTCAGACAGTAAAGGATTGCGCACCACATTGGTCACTTCCTCTCCCACGCCGGAGACGCAAACCAGTGCGCTGTTGACAATACGGCTCACGGCAATGTCATTCTTTACCCGTACCCGGAAGGAGACATTCTTCCATTCCTCCGTCCGGCTCTGGTCCAGCACGGCGATGATCGGCGTATTTAGATGGTAGCCTGTCGGAATGGAAGCGTATCCCTTTGCGACATATTTCTTCTCATACTTTTCCTTTGTTTCTTCATTATCGATGACAATGACCTTATCCCCAGAGGAGACATATTCCAGTCCCGCCGGCAGCTGGTCAAACAGAGTGGTCTTTCTGTCCGCACTGACCTTATAGCGAAGCTGATAGGAAAAGACCGTGCCCTTTCCGATGATTTTCTCGTTTATACTGTTTCCTTCCAAATCAAGGACCTCCTTTTCGGCCTCAATTGCCTTATAAAAACCGGCATCCAAATCCCGCAGCGAACAATAGACACTTCCGTTTTCTCCCTTCTCGGGCATGTGCACTTCTTTGATCATGGCTTCCTGCAGGATCCCGTCTTTGCAGATCTCCACCGCATCGCTGTTTACATTCTCCGGGACATTTTCTGCCCTACAGACGGTCCCTCTGTAGGCCGTCAGGGAAAGATCCTGATTTCCGGAAAATACGATGTCAAAATCGCCTGCCGGCAGATTAGTAAAGCTGTAATAGCCGTTTCGATTGGTTCTGGTGGTGCAGATCACGTTGCCAAGGGAGCGCACAGGCGCAGAATGGTCATCCTTTGGATAAAGCGTTACCTGCACACCCTGCAGCAGCTTTTCCGTGCTCTGCCTCTGGCCGTCCCGGTTTGCATCCACCCAGGCTCTGCCGGAGAGATTGCGGTTGATATAGACGGCTCTGGCGGTATTGGAGCTATTGAGGACCGAAATGGTATTGACATACACATCTCCCGCCTTTGCTCCCTCTGCCTCCAGGAGAATATGCGCCTTCAAAGATCCGCCGGAGGAGAGATTACCCAGTGCGCACCAGATCGTGGGACGCTTTCCCTCCATGTCTTTTACACTGCCGTCAGATAGGATCTGTGCCCTGTTCCAGCTCTTCTTTATCTCAGAAGCAGACAGGTCGCCGGAAATCTTTCCCTGCATGGCCGCATCCTCTGTGTAGTAGAGCTGGTAATCCGAGAGCTTTTCACTCCCTGATGCGGTGAGCTTTAATTCCCGGATCTTATAACGGCCGTTAAAACTGCTGCCGGCGCTGTCCCGTGCAAAAGGCATGGTGTCCGTCATGACCAGATCCTTCACGTCGTTTTTGGTAAAGTTCTGCCACTCCAGCGTAAAGCCGATATTCTCTCCCATATTGTTGTAATAGGAATCCGCCTCCTTGCGGATGGACAGTCCGGAGAGCTTTACCACACGGAAGCCTGCCGCGGACATGTTTTTAAGCGTAATGTCCGCTTCTCTTTGGTCCTCCGTGGTCTGAATGGAAGCAGACGAAGAATAATATCTGCCGTTATCCGCCTGCGTTCTATCTACGGTGACGCTGTAGTAAACAGCGGGAAGATCCGCGGATATGGGAACATTAGAAATCGTAAAAGTAAGGACCGTCTCTCCCTTTTCATTCTGACTGACAGTCGGCGTGATCTTTTTACCGCCCTCAACGGAGCCGTGACTGCCTTCCTTTGCCGCCTGTTTATAAGTGCCGCCGTAGACCGCATCCGCGTTATAGGAAAGTCCTTTGGGAATCACGTCGGTGATGGTCATGGTCGTCGTGGGAAGCGAGCCGTCTCCTAAGTGCGTATCCATGGAAGGCTGCAGGCAGATGTCCACGGTGGTCTGTCCATTGTCCAGATCAAAGACACTCTTACTCTGCCCGGAGGAGATCTGGGAAATGGTCTTGGCTATCCGCGCCTTGTAGCTCATCAGGTAAAGGCTGTCTCCGTTATCGAGGACCGTATTGTCTCCGCCCACATAGCGCCCGTTCTCCCACTTTGCCTTGACATAATCGGTCGGCGTCCAGTCCGTGAGGGAAGCGGCCGGCATCACCGCGCCGTTGTTCTGCCAGTCCAGGATGGACGGGATCTTTCCCTTGTACTGCGCTGCCGTTCCCATATATACATTGGAGCGCTCTACAGTCTGGCATACCTTTCCGGCCATGGAAAGATTCTTTGTGGCCTCAAAGAGCACGCCCGTCACGCAGATTCTGCTCCCTGCCAGAGGGGAATCTGTTCTGACCTGCTGAAGAATACCGGTGCAGACCGCCCCGCTTGCCTGCAGTTCCTGTAAAGAGGCAAAGTAGCGCATATCCTCGATGCCCGCTGCCGCCATTTCCGCATCGGAGGTCCATCCGGTTCCGTCCTTTTTGGCAGCATAAAGAGTGGTATGGGTGACACCCCGCATGTATTCCGGCTGGTGATCGCCGCCGTTTTCCGAATATTTAGATAAAACGGTGGGATCGATCACCGGTGTCATGCCCTTGTCATCGAATTTCATCAGATTGTCGGCGCCGTACAGGGCAGAATCCTCTCTGTTTACCACATGGCACCCGAAGCTGATGGTAAAGCGCTGCCCTAAGGCCACGGCGTCTCTGCCGTTACCGCATTTGGCGTTGGAGCCGTCTACATCCACATAAGGATGCAGGCCGTTATACTTAGCAGGATTCAGGGCATCGCTGTAAGAAATGAAATTATCATAATTTCCCTTTTTCCTAAGACCGTAGCTCTCGGAGATAGAATCGTCGTCTTTCTTTGCCTGCTCCGCAGCTTTCTGCCCGGATACACTTTTGGCCTGCAGGTTGGTGGTCTTCATATCCAGATAGACGGAGCCTACACCATACCGATCTGCCAGATAATCCTGATCCTGTCCGAAGGGAACCATGATATAAAACTGTCCTACGGAGAAAATACCCACATTGATGTACTGGGGTCCTTTCTGATAAAGCTCCTTATTGTAGTATTTGGAGCCGGTTCTGTCTCCGTAGCAGTGCTGGTAGGGGAAATCCCATGGATCGATTTCATAGCCGGAAACCGTTACATGCAGGGTATTGCCGTCCTGTGTGACCTTCCAGCTGCCGCCCTTGCAGGCATTGTAGCTGTGCTGTGTGCCGTTATAGGGAGAAATGGTGATCACGTCCTCCATAAAATAGCCGTTTTCCCTGACATCCCTTCCCAGTGCCCCGGAGGTGCCGGAGGTATTGCTCCCTGCTGCCCACAGCAGCGGACGGTAGCGCTCATCCTTTTCCAGACTCGTCACCAGTCCCTCATTTCCGTACCGGTAGGAGCTCCCCAGCTCTATGTCAAAGGAGATATCTCCACTGGGCATCTCAATGCCGCGAAGTCCTTTGTTTTCATCTCCGGTATTTAATAATTCCAGACTGATACCGTATTGGAAGACAGCGCCGTTCTTTTTGCCCTTTCCCTTGTTCGGCGCATCGTCTGTCCCCTTGTCAAAATCAAAAACAGAGGCTGCCGGCGCGGTGCCGTTTTCAATCTTGATGTTGTAGCTGGGCGTCGCACTCACGGTGACACTCTCCGGCTTTACATGAGTGATTTCTTCCCTGTCATGTTCCTGGCATACCCCTTCCGGCGTATTATGGTCCATCCATGCATAAAATTCCGGTTCGATCACTTCTTTATTTTTCATACCCGCTACCAGCAGGGTGACATTTACCGTCTGCTCTATGACAGGCAGGGCATTGCTGACGCCGGCTTCCTCGGGATCAAGAAGCTTGGAAGCACAAAGGATCTGCACCTTTTTCCCATCCCGCTCCTCTTCGGTCAGCCGATAGTCATACTCTGTGCCTGTCCCGCTCGTCATCCAGCCCATGCTGCCAGTGTCAAACTGCACTTCTTCACTGCTTCCCGGCAGCTCAAAGCGGAAATGGATATAACCCTTTTTATAATAGGCATCCGGGGTATAGCCCTCACTGGTCACCGCCAGCGTATAGGTGATGCTGTCATAGGAGCGGACGATCCTGTTATGGTCGCTGCTGTCATTGCCCGGCGCATCGTTATGATCAAAGGGGCCGGTGCCGTCCTCCATGGATTTGACCGTAAAAGATTTGATATATTCATCGTCATTATCAAGTAGCGGCAATGTGCCTGTGGCTTTTCCCACCACGACCGTTTTTTTCCCGCTGACATCGGCTACCAGGGTATCTGTGGAAGCATTGCGCACACCGAAGGTAATCTCATAAATGATGCCGTACTGATCACCGGAGACAAAGCCGGTATCCCCCTTTTGAAAGACAAATTCCGGCTGTGTGGAGCGAATGTCCGTCACTTCGATCTCATAATTGGAGATCTCCTCCTCTGTGATCTCTTTATCCTTGTCCTTTCTCTCTACATTCAGAGAAACGGACCGCAGACAGTCATAGGCCGTATTCTTTAACACGCTGGTTTTGCTGGTGCCGGAAAAGCTGAAGATATAATCTTCATCCGCATATTTCACAGCCTGTTCCTGCTTGCCGCGTCGCATCTCCATCGTCTTTTGCGCTGTCTGCAGCAGCACGTCCTCTGCATCATAGGCGCCGTAGGTGATCCGGTAGCTGGCGCCCTCTCTGGTATCCGTCAGCTCCTCCATCTGATCCGTATAGGCGAAGTCGCTGTCTCCTCTGGCTGTGATATTGATGACCCGCACTGTCAGGACTTCGCCGCCCCGCATGGCACTTACTCCCTCAAGAAGGCTGATCTTTTCCCCGGGGATCAGTCCCACCACGGTATCAATGCCGGAGAAAATGATCTCCTTTTCCAGAGAGACCAGATTGGCGGAATTTTCCCCAGATGCCTTTTCTGTGGCCGCATTTCCGGTCGCTTCTTTCTCCGTATCGGTCTTTTCTTTGGCGGTATCGCCGCTCTGTCCGTTTTCCCCGGATGTACTGCCGTCGCCGTTCGTGTTTCCCGCCGTGCCTGCATTTTCGCCATCCTTCATGGCAGCATCTGCATCTGTGCCTGCGACCGCACCGGCCTGCGTTTTTTCCTCTGCTGCAGCATTTTGCTTTTCATCGGTATCCGATTTTCCTGCTGCGTCCGTTTTTTCATCGGTATCTGTTTTGACTGCTGTATCTGTATCTGCTTTCGTGTCAGATTTTGTGTCAGCATTTGTATTTATATCTGCATTTGCATTGGTGTCAGACTTTAAATCTGTTCGTGTATCTGCAGATGTATTTGTGCCGGACTTTCCATCTGCTCCTGTATCTGCAGCCGCATTTTCTTTCTCTGCCTGTCCTGTACCCTCTTCCCCGGAGGACACAGCAGACGAGTTATTTTGTACAGCTCCTCCCGCAGAAGTCACAGAAATACTCCTCTCCCCTGTCGTCTGCAGATCTGTGCTGCCTTGATCGGCAGCGGCATTGGCTGTCAC
>CAVKQI010000031.1:0-19633 GCA_963658405.1 bacterium
GCATTTTACTTTTTCGGTACCATATTTTGTGATAAACTGAAAAAGATTGATACATACAGAGGCAGACAACGCCGGGAGGAAACATTGGAAACGGATTTAACCAAATGTCGGGAAGAAATAGACAATATAGACAGACAGCTCGTAGAGCTGTACGAAAAGCGGATGGAAGTATCCGAGAAAGTAGCCGCCTATAAGATCGCCACAGGAAAGCGAGTCCTGGATAAAGAGAGAGAAAGACAGAAACTGGAAGCCGTCCAGGCTATGGCCGGCAACGACTTTAATAAACACGGCGTGAAGGAACTCTTTGAGCAGATCATGACCATGAGCCGCAAGAAGCAGTATCAGCTGATCACAGAGAGCGGCAGCATGAACCGCCTGCCCTTCATCGAAGTGGATTCCCTGGTGAAGAAAGGCATCCGCGTGGTCTACCAGGGAGCACAGGGATCCTATTCCGAGGCTGCCATGAAGAAATTCTTCGGAGAAGATATCAATAATTTTTCCGTAGAGACCTTCCGGGATGCCATGACCGCCATCGAGGAAGGGACAGCGGATTATGCCGTCCTACCCATTGAGAATTCCACGGCGGGCATCGTCAGCCAGATCTATGATCTCCTGGTGGAATATGAGAATTATATCGTAGGCGAGCAGATCATCCCCATCCGCCACTGCCTGCTGGCACCGGCGGGCGCTACTATGGACAGCATAAAGACGGTCTATTCCCATGCCCAGTCCCTGATGCAGAGCGAGCATTTTCTCTCCGAGCATCCGCAGTGGCGGCAGGAGAGCATGCAGAATAATGCCTTTGCGGCGGCAAAGGTGGCCAAAGAGGGAGACATCACCCAGGCGGCCATCGCCAGCGAATATGCAGCTAAGACCTACGGACTGCAGATCCTGCAGAAAGGCATCAACCAGGCGGAAAATAATTCCACCCGTTTTATCATCGTCACTAATCAGAAGATCTTCCAAAAGGATGCTTCCAAGATCAGCATCTGCCTGGAGATTTCCCACGAAAGTGGCTCCCTGTATCATATTCTTTCTCATTTTATCTACAATGACCTGAATATGACCAAGATCGAAAGCCGCCCCATCGAGGAGCGCAACTGGGAGTACCGGTTCTTCATCGATTTTGAGGGAAATCTGAATCAGAGCTCCGTAAAGAATGCCCTGCGGGGACTGCGGGACGAGGCAAAGAATATGCGGATACTGGGCAATTACCAGGGAAGTGAGAAGGAATAAGGATCATGCGTAACCACGAATGGATTGTTTACAGAGATTTTGGTCAGGAAGAGGGTAAGATTTTAAGAGATGTGGTCTTCCTGATGGAGGAAGGATCAAACCTGGCGGCAGCCGGGAAGGAGGAAAAAGAGAAGGCCCAGGACGTCATGTATCATGCCATGCACAAGCTCATTGAGCTGGCGGATTCCCGGGGCTTTTACGGCAACCTCTGGCACTGCTACCTCACCAATCTCCTGGTCAATAACGAAAACAGCTACAGCCGCGCCTGCGAGATCCGGGGCGCCGTGCAGGGCACCATCAATGAGGCCGTGCTCCACGACATCGCGGTTTTCAAGGAATTATACGATTATGACTTTGCGCCGCTGATGACAGCGTTAGATCTGCCGGCTTTTTCCATGGTGCTTCGCTATGAGCCCTGCACCGCCGAGAGCAAGGTCTATAACACCCGGATCCGGGATCGGATCTGCGGCCTGGCCGAAGCTTTTAACAGTGCCAGGACGCCGGAGGAGATGAAGGCAGCGCTGACAGATTTCTATCACGACTACGGCGTAGGCAAGTTCGGACTGCACAAGGCCTTCCGCATCGCCCATGACGAGAGCGGCGTGCAGATCGCGCCCATCCTGAATATCCGTCATGTAAAGATGGACGACCTGGTGGGCTACGAGATCGCCAAGCAAAAGCTCATCGAAAATACAGAGGCTTTCGTTCAGGGAAGACCGGCGAATAACTGCCTGCTCTACGGCGACGCCGGCACGGGCAAGTCTTCTTCCATCAAGGCCATTGCCAATACCTATTATGAACAGGGACTGCGGATCATTGAGGTCTACAAGCATCAGTTCCAGGATCTGAACGACGTCATCAGCCAGATCAAGAGCCGGAATTACCGGTTTATCATCTACATGGATGACTTAAGTTTCGAGGATTTCGAGATCGAATACAAGTATTTAAAGGCCGTCATCGAGGGCGGACTGGAAAAGAAACCAGAGAACGTGCTGATCTATGCCACCAGCAACCGTCGCCATCTCATCAAGGAGAGCTTCCACGACAGAGACGGCGCAGAGCTCTCCGATAAGCACGGCGGAGATACGGTCCAGGAGAAGCTTTCCCTCTCCAGCCGTTTCGGCGTCAGCATCTACTTCGGTGCTCCTTCCATGGAGGAATACCAGCAGATCGTGGCAGAGTTAGCCAGAAAACACGGGATCGAGATGGAGCCGGAGACCCTGCGCCAGGAAGCATCCAGATGGGAGATGCGCCACGGCGGACTCTCAGGCAGAACCGCGCAGCAGTTCATCGATCATCTGCTGGGCGTACAGGAGCAGGCATAAGCAAAGCGGCAGGCGCAGGGCGCCTGGGGAATGGAGAGAAGCATGGCAATACGGAGATTTGCAGCGATTGATGTGGGCAGCTATGACCTGGAAATGAAGATCTTCGAGTGCACCAAGGAGCGGGGGATCCGCCAGATCGACAGCGTCTCCCATCGCGTGGCGCTGGGAAGCGATACCTACAACATGGGCAAGCTCAGCAGAGAGCACGTGGAAGAATTAAAGAGAGTGCTGCAGGAATACAAGAATATCATGGATGTCTACAAGGTGACGGACTACAAAGCCTACGGCACCAGTGCCATCCGGGGCGTGGAGAATACTTCCATCGTCCTTAACCAGATCGAGAGCCAGACCGGGATCCACGTGGATATCCTGAGCAACTCCGAGCAGCGCTTCCTGGACTATAAATCCATCGCTTCCAAGGGCGAGGGCTTTACAAAGATCATCGAAAAAGGCACCGCCATTGTGGATATCGGCGGCGGCAGTATCCAGATCTCCCTTTTCGATAAGGATCATCTGGTGGAGACGCAGAACTTAAAGCTCGGTGTCCTTCGCCTCTACGAGCAGCTCCATCACCTGGATGCCCGCTCGGCGCAGTATGCTTCCCTGATCGAAGAGCTGGTGAATTCCCAGCTGGTGGTATTCAAGAATCTGTACCTGAAAGACCGCCAGATCCACAATATCATCGTGGTGGACGATTATATCTCGCCGGTGATGCAGGATCGCTCCTTTAACGGCAATCGCGAGCCCGGCTATGTGGAGGTATCCACCTATCTGGAATTCGTGGAAAGATTAAAGACCAGAAACCGCCAGGATGCCGCCAGGAGACTGGGCATCCCGGATGACAATGTGCCTCTTCTCTATATCGCCGGCATATTGGTAAAGTGCGTGGTGGAGACCATGAATGCGGAGCTGATCTGGGCACCCGGCGTGACCCTCTGCGACGGCATGGTCTATGAATTCGCCGAGAAGACAGGCATTCTGCTGCCTACTCACAATTTCGAGGAAGACATTGTAGCCTGCGCCCGGACCATCAGCAAGCGCTATAAGGGCATCAAGGCCAGAAGTGAGACACTGGAGACCATTGCCCTGCGGATCTTTGATGCCACCCAGTCTATCCACGGACTGGGAGAGCGCGAGCAGCTCCTGCTGCGCATCGCCACGAGACTCCACGACTGCGGAAAGTACATCAGCCTGGTGAATCTGGCGGAGTGCTCCTACAACATCATCATGTCCACGGAGATCATCGGTCTTTCCCATATCGAGCGTGAGATCGTGGCCAATGTGGTAAAGTTCAATCACAGCGATTTTGTCTACTACGAGGAGCAGGAGACCGCATCGGATATTGACCGGGAGGCTTATCTGGTCATCGCCAAGCTGACCGCCATCCTGCGCATCGCCAACGGCCTTGACCGCTCTCACAAGCAGAAATTCAAGGATGTAAAGATCTCCTTAAAGGACGGCCAGATGATCATCGGCGTGCAGACCCAGGAGGACATCACCCTGGAGAAGGGGCTTTTTGACAGAAGAGCCGATTTCTTTGAAGAAATCTTCAACGTGCGCCCCGTGATCAGGCAGAAGAAGATATAGGATGATGGACCGGGAGGCATCGACCGGAATTGCAGACCGATATCCTGGAGCAGAAGATAGATCAGAAGTTAGATCAGAAGTCAGAGCAGAAGTAAAGACAAGTGTCGCAGAGAAAATTTCCGCAGGATAAAGCCGCATAGGAAAAATGCGTTGGTATAAATCAGGAAAGCAGGCATTGCGGTGAAAGCAGGAAAACAGATCCCTGCAGAATGGAGTTTGCCATGGCAAAGGAATTAAACAGTGAAGCGCTGAAACGTTTTTCGGATCCGGCCTATTACCAGAACAGAGAATTAAGCTGGCTGCAGTTTGACAAAAGAGTCCTCTCTGAGGCGAGAAATCAGGAAAATCCCCTGTTTGAGAGATTGAAATTCCTGAGCATCACCTCCTCTAACCTGGACGAATTCTTTATGGTCCGTGTGGCCTCTTTAAAGGACCAGGAAAATGCCGGCTACAAGAAAAAGGATATCGCCGGCATGAAGCCCAGCGAGCAGCTCGAGGAGATCGAGAGCCAGACCCACGAATTCGTAGAAGAGCAGTATGAGACCTATAACCACGCCCTTTTGCCGGCTCTCGGCAAAGAAGGACTGGAGGTAGTCACCCGATTTGAAAACCTCACCCCGGAGGAAGCCGCTTTTGTGGACGACTTCTTTGCAGAGGAGGTCTATCCGGTACTGACCCCCATGGCGGTGGACTCTTCCAGACCGTTCCCGCTGGTGCGCAATAAGACCCTGAATCTGGGCGCACTGCTTCGCCGCAAGAAGGGGGCAGAGGGCAGCAGCCTCCTCCGGCACAGAAAAGGAAAGAACGAGACCGACGAGCTGGAATTCGCAGCCGTGCAGGTGCCCAGCGTCCTTTCCCGTATCGTCCGGCTTCCCGGCAAAGAGGAGGGACCGGCCCGCATTATCCTGCTGGAGGAAGTCATCCGCAGGAATATGCCCAAACTATTCCTGAATTATGATATCGTCTGCGCCTATCCCTTCCGCCTGATGCGCAATGCAGACCTGAGCATTGATGAGGATGAGGCAGAGGATCTGTTAAAGGAGATCGAGAAACAGCTGAAGAAGAGACAGTGGGGACAGGCCATCCGTCTGGAAGTGGAGGCCGGCATCGACGACCGCCTCTTAAAGATCCTGGAGAACGAACTGGAATTAGAGTCCAATGAGATCTACCGGATCGACGGCCCGCTGGATCTCACCTTCCTGATGAAAGTCTACGGACTGTCCGGCTTTGATCACCTCAAGGAGCACAGCTATCCCGCACCTCAGGAGGTGCCGGAGCTTCCCGCAGGCTGCAATATCTTTGAGGAGATCCGCAAGGGCGATATCTTCATGCATCATCCCTACCAGACCTTCCAGCCGGTGGTGAATTTCGTGGCGCAGGCTGCCGTGGACCCGGAAGTGCTGGCCATCAAGCAGACCCTGTACCGTGTCAGCGGCAATTCCCCTATCATCGCCGCCCTGGCCAGAGCCGCAGAAAACGGCAAGCAGGTCACGGTACTGGTGGAATTAAAGGCCCGTTTCGACGAGGAAAACAACATCATCTGGGCAAAGAAGCTGGAGAAAGCCGGCTGCCACGTTATCTACGGACTGCTGGGCCTTAAGACCCACAGCAAGATCACCCTGGTAGTCAGAGGCGAAGAGGACGGCATCCGCCGCTACGTACACCTGGGCACCGGCAACTACAATGATTCCACGGCAAAGCTCTATACAGACGTAGGTCTGTTTACCTGCAAGGAGACCATCGGCGAGGATGCCACCGCCGTCTTTAACATGCTCTCCGGTTATTCCGAGCCCCGCAGCTGGAACTGCCTGTCTCTGGCACCGCTGTGGTTAAAGGATCGTTTCCTGTACCTCATCGGTCGAGAGACAGAGCATGCCAGAAACGGAGAGCCGGCTCACATCATCGCCAAGATGAATTCCCTCTGCGAGCCCAATGTCATGGCTGCCCTCTATGAGGCCAGCGAGGCAGGCGTAAAGATCGACCTGATCGTCCGCGGCATCTGCTGTCTGCGGGTGGGTATTCCCGGCATCAGCGAGAATATCACCGTGCGCTCCATCGTAGGCAACTTCCTGGAGCACAGCCGTATCTTCTATTTCGAGAACGGCGGACAGCCGGAGGTCTATGCAGCCAGCGCCGACTGGATGCCCAGAAACCTGGATCGCCGCGTGGAGATCATGTTCCCCTTAGAGGACAAGGACATCCAGCAGAAGGCCCTGCATATCCTGGAGACAGAGCTGGCGGATACCGTCAAGGCACAGGTCATGCAGCCTGACGGCTCCTACGTCCGGGTAGACAGGACCGGAAAGGAACTGATCAACTCCCAGCTGGTCTTCGGCCTGGAAGCCAAGAAGGCAGCCAAGAAGTCCGCAGAGCCGGAGAATAACCGGGTGTTCGTGCCGGAGATGAAAGGCTAGAAATTTGAAAGAAATGTCTGATGACATTCCTTTCAAATCCCATGATGCTGTATACAGCATCATGGGGAATCGCATCAGGGAATTCGCCTTCGCGAATTCCCTTCGCGGAGATTTATAAAGCATCATTGGGGGAGCATATCAGGGGAGGTATGAGTATGGATCTTATAGATTACGACGAAATGGTATTAGATTGCTTTCTGGAGAGGCAGTGCCAGCTTTTCCCGGAACCGGTGGCGGAAAACCGGGAGGAGGCAGAGGAATTCTTAGAAGACTGCATAGCTGTGGTGGTGGAAAATGCCAAGGAAGTTCTGGCCTATTTTGAGGACGTGGGGGCCGACATCAGCGGCGAGACGACGGAGAGCATCGTAGAAGCGGCAGAGGTATTTGCGGTGGGAGACGGCAGATTCCTCATTGTCGAGGCCTGATGAGCATAACGAAAAAGGCCGCTGCAAAAGCAGCGGCCTATATAAAAAAGAAAAGCAGATGGCGGGAATCGAACCCGTCTCTCCAGCTTGGGAAGCTAGCGTTCTACCGATGAACTACATCTGCATCACTTGCGGAACAAACGATATTTTAGCATGAAGCGAGAAAACTGTCCAGTACTAACTTAAGAATGGAGATCAGCTATGAAATGTCCCTATTGCGGAAAAGAGGATACCAGGGTCATTGATTCCAGACCTGCGGAGGGCAATTCCATCAGACGCCGGCGGACCTGTGATTCCTGCAGCAAGCGCTTTACGACCTATGAAAAGATCGAGACCATTCCCCTGGTGGTGATCAAAAAGGACAACAACAGGGAGACCTACGACCGCTCCAAGATCGAGGGCGGCATCCTGCGGGCCTGCCACAAAAGACCGGTCAGCGTCAACCAGATCAACAAGGCGGTGGACGAGGTGGAGACCGAGATCTTCGGCCGGGAAGAGAAGGAAATTTCCAGCAGAGAGATCGGTGAGCTGGTGATGGAAAAAGTCCACAGCCTGGACCCGGTGGCCTATGTGCGCTTTGCCTCCGTATACCGGGAATTCAAGGATGTGGAGACCTTCATGGACGAGCTCAAGAAAGTCATGAAGGCAGAACACAGCCGGCAGCTTAAGAAAAACTGAGCCGGAAGGCACTTTCAGGAACTTGTGACGGCTTGGCGATTGCCATATTAGCTTGAATGGATTGCCTGCAGGAAGGCGCCAAACGGCGGCAAGTGCATGAAATAAACAGAAAGAACAGGTTAGAACAGTGGGATTTTCTTTATACCCGAAGGAATATTTACCGTCTGCCTATGCCATTGATTATGAGAAACTCTATGAGCAGGGATATCGGGGCATCATCTATGATGTAGACAATACCCTGGTGCCCCACGGGGCGCCGGCAGATGAGAGAGCCAAGGAACTTTTTCACAGACTGCATACCCTGGGCTACCGGGTGATGCTTTTATCTAATAATAAAGAGCCGAGAGTGAAGATGTTCTGCGACGAGGTGGAGGGGGCCTCCTACCTCTACAAGGCCGGAAAACCCAAGCCGGCCGGATACAGACTGGCCATGGAAAAAATGGGGACAGATCCATCCAATACTTTTTTCGTGGGAGACCAGATCCTCACGGACATCCTGGGGGCTAATTTGGCAGGGATCCCTGCCTACATGGTACGGTATATGGATCCCCATGAGGAGATACAGATCGTATTGAAGCGGTATTTTGACAGAGTGGTGCTGGCCACCTACAAAGTGTATAATCTGTACCGGAAAAAGAAAGGCACGCTGCCGGAGTCTGTCAGAAAGGATTAAGGAGAATTCGCCTTCGCGAAATTCTTCTAGGGATGCTGCAATAAACAGCAACAAAGAAAGGCAATTATGGAAATCAATGGAAAAACAAAGCTTTGCGGTCTGATCGGGCATCCGGTGGGGCATACGCTTTCCCCGACGATCCACAATACCCTGGCCGGGATCCTGGGACAGGATCTGATCTATGTGCCCCTGCCGGTGGAGCCGGGATATCTGGAGGATGCCGTAAAGGGCGGCTACGGACTGGGACTGCTGGGCATGAATGTCACCGTTCCCTATAAGAGTGACGTCATCCCTTTTCTTAAAAATGTAGAACCCACGGCGGCGAAGATCGGCGCCGTCAATACCCTGGTGCGCAATGAAGAGCAGGGCGGTTATGATGGCTATAATACAGATATCACCGGACTGCAGAGAGCGCTGCAGGAAGATGGTATTACTCTGCGGGGACAGAAGGTCGTGCTCCTGGGAGCAGGAGGCGCCGCGCGGGCAGCGGCCTTCCTGTGCGGACAGCAGCAGGCCGATCAGATGTGGATCGTCAACCGCACGCTGGAAAAAGCAGACCTTCTGGTCAGAGAAGTAAAGAAAAATTATCCAGGGCTGCGGGCAGAAGCACTGACCTATGCCCAGATCGAGGATCCCGCCTGCACCTGTCTGCCGGCCAAAGGACTGATCGCACTGCAGTGTACCAGCGTGGGATTGTATCCCCACTGTGAGGATACGCCGGTATCGGCACCGTCCTTCCTCTCCCGGATCACCTATGCCTTTGACCTGATCTACCGGCCGGAGGAGACAAAATTCCTTCGCCTGGTCAGAGAAGCCGGAGGCCGCACTGCCAACGGACTTGCCATGCTCCTGTGGCAGGGCATCGCCGCCTACGAATACTGGAATAAAGTGCAGGTGAGCAGCGAGCAGGCCGGAGAAGTCATGAAGAAACTGCAGGAAGAAGTGCGCGAGTAGCCTACAGGAGAGCAATCATTTTTCGGATTTTTCTGTACAGCTTCAGCGGACTGGCGGCAGGAAGAATATAGAAGGAACATTAGGCTGCCGCTGCAGGACAGCGGCTTAGAGAGGAAAACATGCGTACTACATCCGAACAGAATTACGTGATGATAGGCTTTATGGGGAGCGGTAAGACCACCGTGGGACAGCAGCTGGCAAAGGAGACAGGCAGCTGCTTTGTCGACACGGATGAGCTGCTGGTACAGGAAGCAGGGGAAAGCATCAATGAGATTTTTGCGCGTGAAGGCGAGGAAGGCTTCCGGGACAGGGAGACGGCACTCCTTCGCCGACTGACAGAGCAAAAGGAAGGCGGCTATGTCTATTCCACCGGCGGCGGTATGATCCTGCGGGAAGAAAACAGAAGACTCCTGCAGCAGCTGGGGACCGTGATCTGGCTTCAGATCGAGCCTGGAACTGTACTGGAGCGCCTGGCGGGCAATACGGACAGACCCCTTCTGCAGGGAGAAGACAGGGCACAGAAAGTACGAAATCTCATGGAACAGCGCCGCAGCGCCTACGAAGATGCAGCCATGCTGCAGGTGAAGGTGGACGAAAAAAGTCCCATGGAGATCACAGAAATCATCATAGCATCGAATGGGAAAGGAAAAATATAAAAAATCATGAAAATCTTAGTTATCAACGGACCCAACCTTAATTTTCTCGGCATCCGGGAGAAGTCTATTTACGGACAGCAGAGCTACAATGCACTGATCAAAATGATCCAGGATAAGGCGGCCGAGGCGGGCGCGGAGGCAGAGTGCTTCCAGAGCAATCACGAGGGCGCCATCATCGACCGGCTGCAGCAGGCCTACTATGACGGCACAGACGGCGTGGTGATCAATCCCGGCGCCTATACCCATTACAGCTATGCCATCCACGATGCCTTAAAGAGCGTTTTCGTGCCCAAGGTGGAAGTGCACATCTCCGATATCAATACCAGAGAGGAATTCCGCAAGGTTTCCGTGACAGCCCCGGCTTGTGACAAACAGATCGTGGGACATGGCCTGGATGGCTATCTGGAGGCCATAGATTACATCCTTGCCGCAAAAAACAGTTGAAAAAGAAAAACGCATAGTATAAACTATTATGGAATTGTACGGCGCACTTCTCCTGCCGCCAGATATGTGGGAGCGGCGCGATAGTGTGAAAATACATCAGAAGGAGTGTTTCAGAATGATCACAGCAAATGAATTTAAGAACGGCATGACCATCGATTATAACGGAAAGGTATGTCAGATTATCGAGTTCCAGCACGTAAAGCCCGGCAAAGGCGCTGCATTCGTCAGAACCAAGCTTAAGAATATCATTACCAACACCACCGTTGAGGATTCTCTGAAGCCCGAGGCAAAGTTCCCTCTGGTAAGAATCGACAGAAAGGATCACACCTATCTGTACAATGACGGCGATATGTACTACTTCATGGACAGCGAGACCTTTGAGAACCTCGACCTGACCAAGGAAGTAGTAGGCAACTCCCTTGATTTCGTCAAGGAGAATGAGGTCGTTAAGGTCTGCTCCTTCAACGGCAACGCATATGCGATTGAGCCCCCGCTGAATGTAGTCCTTCAGGTTACCGAGACAGAGCCCGGCGTAAAGGGCAATACCGCTACCGGCGCTACCAAGCCCGCTACCGTAGAGACCGGCGCACAGGTTAAGGTGCCGCTGTTCATCGAGCAGGGCGAGATGATCAAGGTCGATACCAGAACCGGTGAGTACCTCTCCAGAGCATAATCATTGAAATATTTGGCCCGCGGCTTCCGATGGATGCCGTGGGCTTTTTGTGTGTACTGGGCTTCGCAGACGCCGGGCGAGGGAGCGGGTGGCGGATGATGTCCGGCGCAGGGGCATTGCGACGCCTCGGCACTTTGCTCGCGTCCTTTGCGAGCTTATGTGCCGCTAGGCATGAGCACTGAGCCGAGAGGCGTCCCCAAGCGGACATCGCCGACAGGACCCGCTCCTTCGTCCGGTGTCTGCGAATCATAACGAATTACAAGGTTTCATATTTTTTCATGATTTCCTCACTGGACAACGGCTCCTGCCTATGCTATTATAACCTAGGTCTTTATGACCAACATATGATCATGCACTCGTAGTCTAATGGATAGAACGGAGGCCTCCGACGCCTTTGATGCAGGTTCGATTCCTGTCGGGTGCATTTTCTTTTTTTTATGGGGAATTGAGGGGGAAGAGAGATCAACCGGAAAGGAAGGGACAGCTTCTCATGCAGGATATGAAAGATGATTTCCAGGACAACTGGGATGACGATATAGAAAATGACAATGAAGAATTAAGCGAATCCGAACAGTTCGCAGAAAACGCCGAGCGCCAGAGGGAAAGAGAAGAGCGAAGAAAGAGAAACCGCCGCCGTAATCAGATCGACTTTACAGGCATGGAAAAGACCTGGCATGACATAAGAGTCTGGGTGATGGATCACCTTCGCATCATCATGCCCATTGTACTGGCTGTCTGTGTGCTGGTGACAGTGCTGATCGCGGTCAATGCAAACCGCCATGCCAAGGCCAGAGAAGAGGCACAGAATGCCGAGAGCGCAGACAGCGCATCCACCGAGGAGACGCAGGTGCCGGCACTGGAATTAAATGCCTACCCGGATGTATGCAATCTGATCAACCAGTACTACACGGCGTTGGCCAATGCAGATGCGGATACCATCAGCAGCATCGATCCCAGTATCGACGATACCGAAAAGATCAGAATCCAGGCCGTAGGCCAGTATATCGACGCCTATACCACCGTGGATGTTTATTCCAAGCCCGGCCCGCAGGACGGCACCTATATCTGCTATGTCTATACCAAGGTCAAGTTCAAGGACTACGAGCAGGAAGTGCCCGGACTTCAGACCATGTACGTCTGCACCAATGAGGACGGCAGCCTGTATATCAACGAGGGCGAAGAGACCGAGGATGTCACGGATTATATCAAGGACACCTCCCTGCAGGATGATGTGGTAGATCTGAATAATAAGGTGACCGCAGAGTACAATGACCTGCTGGCCGCAGACGAGGATCTCCAGACCTTCCTGGATGACTTAAGCTCCAAGATCGATGTGGCCGTAGGCGAGGCACTGGCCGCAGCCAACGGACAGGCCGTGGGAGAAGGTGCTACCGAAGAAACCACGGAGGAGAGTACAGAAGAGAGCGGTCAGGATACCTCAGCAGAAACCACCGGTACCACCCAGTATCTGCAGGCCTCCGATGTGATCAATGTGCGTTCCTCTGACTCCGAGACTGCCGATATCATCGGACAGACCGAGGCGGGTGCCAGCTACCAGCTCTTAGAGAGCAAGGACAATGGCTGGAGCAGGATCAGCTTTAACGGCGCCGAGGGCTACGTAAAGACAGAGTACTTCACTGCGGTTTCCGGCGATGCAGAGACAGCGGATACTGCAGAGAGTGCGGATACGGCAGCGAGCACGGAGACTGCAGACAGCACAGCGTCCGCATCTTCTACAGATGAGGTGATCAATCCCACCAAGGCTACCGCCAAGGATACCGTTGCTGTCAGAAGCAGCGAGGGTGGCGAGCAGATCGGCACCGTCTTTGCCGGTGATACACTGGAAGTCCAGATGAAGATGAGTGACGGCTGGACCAGAGTAACCTACAACGGACAGACCGCCTACGTGAAGTCGGAGTATTTCACGTTTTCATAGGGACTGATTCACAGCAACAGAGCAAGAATAAAACAGAGGGGGAGAAAAAAGCGGGAATAGAGCTTTTTTCTCCCTCTTGTTATATAATGTGAATACCAGGGTTGCAAAGTCAAAACACCGACGCAAGCTTGCTTGCAGGAGGAGTTTTGACCTTGCAACCCGCCAAAACATGAGCAAGCAGCCATTTTTCGCAGAAAAATGAGCGACACTATAACGAAAGGAATGGTGCAGAATGTTTGGAAAAGTGAATATGGCAATTTTAGGATGCGGCAACATCGCCGGCCTTATGGCAGAAACCATTCGGAGCATGTCCGGCGTGAGAGCCTACGCCGTCGCCTCCCGCAGCCTTGATAAGGCAGTGGATTTTGCAAAACAGAACGGATTCAAGAAAGCATACGGATCCTATGAGGAACTGCTGCAGGATAATAAGGTGGATCTGGTCTATATCGCCACGCCCCACTCGGAGCACTTTGCCAATGCAAAGCTCTGCATCTCCTACGGCAAGCCCGTATTGTGCGAAAAGGCCTTTACTGTCAATGCGAAAGAGGCAGAAGAGCTCTTCCGCCTGGCCGAGGAGAAGAATGTCTTTATCACAGAGGCCATGTGGACCCGGTACATGCCCATGTACCAGACCATTAAAGAGAACCTGGACAGCCGTATCATCGGCGATCCGGTGATGCTGACCGCCAACCTGGGATACAATATCCGCTGGGTAAAGCGCCTCGTTGAGCCGGAGCTGGCAGGCGGCGCCCTGCTGGATGTGGGGATTTATCCCCTGAATTTCGCCTGCATGATGTTCGGGCATGACATTCTGCGCATGGATGCACATTGCACCTATACGGAGAAGGGGCTGGATGAGCAGGACAGCATCACCCTGATCTACAAGGACGGCAGAATGGCGGTCCTGAATGCTTCCATGCTGGGCGTCAGCGACAGGATGGGTGTCATCCAGGGTTCCAAGGGATACATGGTCATCGAGAATATCAATAATTTCGAGACCCTGACCATCTACGACAATGCCTATAACAAGCTGAAAAGCTATAAGCGGCCGAAACAGAAGACCGGCTATGAGTATGAGGTGCAGGCCTGCCTGCGAGCCTTAAAGGAAGGCTGGCTCGAGTGCCCGGAGATGCCCCATGCAGAGACCCTGCGCATGATGCGGCTGATGGATGCGGTGCGAAGACGCATGGGCGTGGTATATCCCAGAGAAAAGGCCGCCGAGGAACAGGAACAGGGAGACAGACCGCAGAAAGCCTATACAGAAAATGCCGAATATGGGCATGACGGAGCGCAGGCAATCCATCAGGAGA
This sequence comes from bacterium, assembly GCA_963658405.1. Taxonomy (GTDB): domain Bacteria; phylum Bacillota; class Clostridia; order Lachnospirales; family Lachnospiraceae; genus CAG-791. The sequence continues at coordinate 14,312 of CAVKQI010000031.1, forward strand.
GCTGGAAGGCGCCGGAAAATGCGGACGTACAGAGCACTCCTGCACAGAATTCGCTGGAAACAGCACCCCGTGAGCCTGTGTCTGTGGATATGGAAGCGGAGGAGATCAAACTGGAGGAAGGTGATTCTCCGGTGATCCAGGCTACCAGGGAGGCACTGGAGGCGGCCGGCGTGGTGCCTGCTGAGGAAGTGGAAAAGGCAGAGAAAGCAGCTGCAGGAGAAGGCACAGTCGAAGAAAAAACAGACGAAGAAAACGCAGCCAAAGAAGCAATCGCTGAAGGAACAGAAAAAGCAGAAGAGATGGTCAGCCATGAATAATCAATGTGATGACTGCATGTACAATGAATATGACCAGGAGGACGAAAGCTACAGCTGCGGCCTTTCCCTGGATGAGGATGAGATGTATCATTTCCTGACCCGCAGGTCCAAAGGCTGCCCCTACTATCGCAGCGGAGATGAATATGCAGTGGTGCGTCATCAGATGTGAATAAACGCCTGGATGCCTCAGGTGACATCCAGGGGCTCGCATCAGGAAATTCGCCTTCGCGCAATTCCCATCGCGATGCCGCAGCAGGCTGCAGCATGAAATGCAAAGTAATGTCATCAGATGTAAATTTAGATGAGGAGTAGTATGAAAAAGACAGTAGTGGTAGGCATGTCCGGAGGTGTGGATTCCTCGGTGGCTGCCTATTTACTGAAGGAACAGGGCTATGATGTCATCGGCGCCACGATGCAGATCTGGCAGTCCGATGATGCCTGTTCCATCGAAAAAGAGGGAGGCTGCTGCGGACAGAGCGCGGTGGAGGATGCGCGCCGGGTGGCGGCTGTGCTGGATATTCCCTACTATGTCATGGATTTCCGGGAGGTCTTCCGGGAGAAGGTCATGGACTATTTCACGCAGGAGTATCTGCACGGCAGGACGCCCAATCCCTGCATCGCCTGCAACCGCTATGTAAAGTGGGAGGCACTGCTTCGCCGCAGCATGGAGATCGGCGCGGACTATATCGCCACCGGTCATTATGCCAGAATACAGAGACTGGAGAACGGCCGCTATGCGGTGACGAATTCCGTGACAGCAGCCAAGGATCAGACCTATGCGCTTTACAATCTGACCCAGGGACAGCTGGCCCATACCCTGATGCCGGTAGGAGAATACCACAAGGAAGAGGTCCGGGAGATCGCCAGAAAGGCGGGGCTCCCCGTCTTTTCCAAGCCGGACAGCCAGGAGATCTGTTTCATTCCTGACGATGATTATGCGGCTTTTCTGGAAAGAGAAGCAGGAGAAAAGGTGCCGGGACCGGGACGGTTCGTCTGGAAGGACGGTACGGACTTAGGACCCCATAAGGGCATTACCCACTACACCATCGGCCAGAGAAAGGGACTGGGACTGGCCATGGGACATCCGGTTTTTGTGACGAAAATAGATCCGGAGACCGATGAGGTGATCCTGGGAGACGGCGAGGATGTCTTCGGACATACATTGACATGCAGCCATCTGAATTTTATGTCCATTGCACCGGAGGAATTTCCCATAGGCAGCAGACGCGAAGCTATAGGAAAGATCCGCTATTCCCACAAGGGAAGCAGCTGCGTACTGGAGAGAACCGCAGAGGATGAGATCCGGGCTTACTTCCCGGATAAAGTCCGGGCCATCACACCGGGACAGGCCGCTGTCTTTTATGACGGGGAGCATATTCTGTGCGGGGGGACTATATCGCAGGAAAAATTTTAGAGTTTGTGCCACTGGGGCTTCCTGTTTTTAAAGGTCACATAGCCGGAAAAACCGCAGTCCCTTATGGCCTCTTCAGCCTGATCAAAATTCTGGGCGATGCGGTCCGGTGTGTGTGCATCGGAGCCCACGGTGATCATCTCTCCGCCCAGCTCTTTATAACGGCGCAGGATATCCCGGCAGGGATTGAGATCCCGGCATCCCTTGGACAGAGGGGCAGTGTTTACTTCCAGGGCCTTGCCCTTTTCGATGAGGATCTGCAGCATAGGATCAATGAGATCGGCGAAATCTGCATAGCGGTAGTCACCGTCCTTATTCCTGCCATAGCGCACCACGTAGTCCAGATGACCGTAGCTGTCAAAGCAGTCGCACTGCTGCAGGCAGGAGAGGGCATAGGTAAAGTATTCCCGATAGGCCTCGATATCGCTGCGCCCCTCATAGTAACGGGGGTAGTAGGGATCGGTGCCCGCCTCGCCCCCTAAGTGGACAGAGCCGATGACGTAATCAATCTCCGGATGGGCAGCTAGGAAATCCTGATAGTCCTGATGCAGGAAAGGCTGCAGGCCAAGCTCCACACCGTATCGCAGATCGATCCGGTCGCCGAAGCGTTCCTTCATTTCCAAAAACTCTTTCCCATAGGCAGACATATTCAGATCAAAGTATCCGTAACAGGACAGAGGGATCTCCGGATTGGCCGCATAGGGAAAATCCTTGTCATAGTGCTCCGTAAAGCACATCGCGGTAAGTCCGGCGGCGAGAGCCGCTTCTATTTGCTCTTCCATGGGGGTCTCGCTGTCCCCGGAATGATGAGAATGCAGATGACAGTCAGCTAAAACAGGCATAGTAAACTCCTTTTCCGGCAGGTTTTGCACCAGCTTTTTATTGCAATCATAAGAGGAGTGTAATATTATTTTTTTAGATTTACAACATTTGTCTGCACGCGGCGATGCAGTTGGCTGCTTTCCATAGGCGGCGCCGGCAGCCGTTTTCTGTATGCACAGCCGGGCAGGGCTCCGGCGGGGCATTCGCTGCATCCGCAGCGCACGGAAAGAGCGGTTGTATGATTTTTACGCAAATCGACTTGAATTTTGCCGTCTGATTGGTTAAAATAGTAGTGCTGACAAAAATTTGACAATGTAGCCGCATGGTACGTTGCCGAATTGTTGCATAAATTTAAATTTCACTTAGGAGGAAATTAAAATGGCAGTAAGAGTAGCAATCAATGGTTTTGGCCGTATTGGTCGTCTTGCATTCAGACAGATGTTCAATGCTCCGGGCTATGAAGTAGTAGCAATCAACGATCTGACCAGCCCCAAGATGCTGGCACATCTGTTAAAGTATGATTCCTCTCAGGGCAAGTATGCACTGGCTGATACTGTTAGCTATGAAGAGGGCGAAGGCGACAACGAGGGTTCCATCACCGTTGACGGCAAGAAGATCACCATCTACAAGAAGGCTAATGCAGCAGAGCTTCCCTGGGGCGAGCTGAAGGTAGACGTTGTTCTGGAGTGCACCGGCTTCTACACCTCCAAGGCTAAGGCTGAGGCTCACATCCAGGCCGGCGCTCGTAAGGTTGTTATCTCTGCTCCTGCAGGAAATGATCTTCCTACCATCGTATACAATGTAAACCACACCACCTTAAAGCCGGATGATACCGTTATTTCCGCAGCATCCTGCACCACCAACTGCTTAGCTCCTATGGCAAAGGCTCTGAACGACCTTGCTCCTATCCAGTCCGGTATCATGAACACCATCCACGCTTACACCGGTGATCAGATGATCCTTGACGGCCCTCAGAGAAAGGGTGACCTGAGAAGATCCAGAGCAGGCGCTGTAAACATCGTTCCCAACAGCACCGGCGCTGCAAAGGCAATCGGCCTTGTTATCCCTGAGCTGAACGGCAAGCTCATCGGCGCTGCACAGCGTGTTCCGGTTCCGACCGGTTCCACCACCATCCTGGTAGCAGTTGTTAAGGGTCAGGTTACCAAGGAGCAGGTTAACGAGCAGATGAAGAAGGAAGCTACCGAGTCCTTCGGTTACAACACCGATGAGATCGTTTCTTCCGATATCGTAGGCAGCACCTATGGTTCTATCTTCGATGCTACACAGACCATGGTTTCTCCTATGGAAGACGGCAACACCCAGGTTATGGTTGTTTCCTGGTATGACAACGAGAACTCCTACACCAGCCAGATGGTTCGTACACTTCTCTGAGTTACAGTAAGATCGCGGCCTGATACCGCAGCTGTGAGCTGTTCAGAGAGCTGCTGATGTCTCTTTGCAGACCCGGCAGACAGAATAGGGATTCACAATGGGGTCCGGCCTTTTTGAGAGGGCCGGATCCTTTTTTTAAACATTTATAAAGGTAAATGGAGGATAAGATCATGGGTCTCAACAAAAAATCTATTGATGACATCAATGTAAGCGGCAAGCGCGTACTGTGCCGCTGCGACTTTAACGTACCGTTAAAGGAAGGCAAGATCACCGATGAGAATCGTCTGGTGGCTGCACTTCCCACCATCAAGAAGCTGATCGCTGACGGCGGCAAGGTGATCCTTTGCTCTCACCTCGGCAAGCCGAAGGGAGTAGCAGATCCCAAGCTTTCCCTGGCACCCGTAGCAGAGAGACTTTCCGAGCTCCTTGGCCAGCCTGTAAAGTTTGCAGCTGATCCTGAGGTAGTAGGTCCCAATGCAAAGGCTGCAGTAGCAGAGATGAAGGACGGCGATGTCGTTCTTCTGGAGAACACCCGTTACAGAGCAGAGGAGACCAAGAACGGAGAGGCTTTCTCCAAGGATCTGGCTTCCCTTTGCGATGTATTTGTCAATGACGCGTTCGGCACCGCACACAGAGCACACTGCTCCAACGTTGGTGTAGCCAGCCTGGTACCGGTAGCTGTAGTAGGTTATCTGATGGAGAAGGAGATCAACTTCCTGGGCAAGGCTGTAGAGGAGCCGGTTCGTCCCTTCGTAGCTATCCTCGGCGGCGCTAAGGTAGCAGATAAGCTGAACGTTATCTCCAACCTGCTGGAGAAGTGCGACACCCTGATCATCGGCGGCGGCATGGCTTATACCTTCTTAAAGGCACAGGGCTATGAGATCGGCACCTCCCTGGTAGACGATACCAAGATCGACTACTGCAAGGAGATGATGGAAAAGGCACAGAAGCTCGGCAAGAGCCTTCTGCTTCCTGTAGATGCCGTGACCATCGGCGATTTCCCGAACCCCATCGACGCACCGGTAGAAGTACAGGTAGTAGATGTAAAGGATATGCCTGCTGACAGAGAGGGCTGCGATATCGGACCTAAGACTGCAGAGCTCTATGCTGACGCTGTTAAGAGCGCAAAGACTGTTGTATGGAATGGACCGATGGGCGTATTCGAGAATCCTACCCTGGCTGCAGGTACCATCGCTGTAGCAAAGGCACTGGCGCAGACCGATGCTACCACCATCATCGGCGGCGGCGATTCCGCAGCAGCTGTTAACCAGCTGGGCTTCGGCGACAAGATGACCCACATTTCCACCGGCGGCGGCGCTTCCCTGGAGTTCCTCGAGGGTAAGGAGCTTCCCGGCGTAGCAGCAATGAACGACAAATAAT
>CAVKQI010000031.1:20490-21601 GCA_963658405.1 bacterium
AGCATAATTAAGTGAAATCATAAAGAGCACATTCCGTGTAAAGATGGAATGTGCTCTTTTGTGTGGATATTTTGTAAGTGCACAATGTTTCTCCGACATTTTCGTCACTCGTGGATGCCGCAGCAGAGATTGTAAAGTGCTGGGTTAGGTCAGTTAAAAATTCAGGTGTGAACTTAGACCTTCAGATATGAATCTGATTTTTTAACTGTACGCGTTATTTTATTAAATTTTAAATTACACCAATAAGCCCTTGACGTATGCATTGAATTGAACTATAATCAATGGTGTAAAGATACTATATAACTTTTTAGGTTTAAAATGAAAGGAGTCAGTATGTATGAGTAAAGTTACTAGTCACACAGCGTCTAATATAACTGGAATTCGTATTTCACAGGTTCGAAAATCAAAAAATCTGACACAATATCAGTTTGCCGCGCAGCTGGCAGACTATATGAACAGATCAAAGGTATTCAGCTTGACGACCATCAGCGCGTATGAAACAGGAAGAAAGCAGCCATCCACCGCAGTACTCACTGCAATAAGTGGATTATACGGCGTCTCTGTCGAATACCTTCTCGGAATGTCTGATTCATACGGAGCCCTGTTTGAGAACAGTCAGTCTGCAGGTGAGCAGCCTGTAGCGGCATCGGTTAAGCGGCGGACGCTGAGCGAAAAGATCCCGGTGGCGATGTATCGCGATTACCACAAAAAGCCTGTATTTGTGATTTTCCCCAATAAGACCCATGCTGACCAGTGGGGGCTTCTGGATGCTGTAAAGAGTAAGGTCATATTTATAGATTTCACACTTTCGACGGAAGAGGTTCTGATGGAACTGTATCCTTTAGAGAGTTATGACTATGACTCGTATAACCAGGTTAGAAGAAACAGACCGCTTTCTGCCGCTGACTTCATGAGTCAGAAGGGACAATTCTGGGTCGAAATCAGATCAGCTGATCCAGAAATGAGGCTCCTTTATAACGGCTATTATATCTTCGGCAAAAATCATAAGTCTATTATCAATCTGGCCAATGGGGAACCGCTTCCGGTATCTGGGTTCGGAAAATCATTTTCTGTATATAAAGAGCCTTCAGACGAGTACGGGGCATGATTC
>CAVKQI010000032.1:0-21425 GCA_963658405.1 bacterium
CTGCCGCAGTTTTACTGCGGCTGCGTGAGGAGAATTTCGCGCAGGCGAATTCTCCCTTATTTTACCTGCAAATCCTCAAAGCCTTCCTGGCCTGCCAGTGCCTGCAGATATCTGTGCACCGCATCCTGCCAGGTGGGCAGAGGCTTAAATCCGTTTTCTGTCAGCTTGCTCTTATCCAGTCTGCTGTTAAAGGGTCTGGCTGCCTTGGAGAGACCGTACTCCGCCGTGGTCACCGGGGTCACCTCAGTACTCATGCCGGCCTGCTTGTAGATCTCCACGGTAAAATCATACCAGGAAATATAACCGCCCTCGTTGGTGGCATGATAGTAGCCATACTTCTCTGTCTCGATCATATCCACCAGCAGTCTGGAGAGATCCAGCGTATAGGTAGGGGTGCCGATCTGGTCATTGACCACGCGAACCTGGGGATGGTTCTTGCCCACCTGCAGCATGGTCTTGATAAAGTTCTTGCCGTTTAAGCCAAATACCCAGGCAATGCGGACGATAAAATATTTATCCAGCGTACCGGCTACGGCCTGCTCGCCTCCGAGCTTACTCTCGCCGTATACATTTAAGGGCGCATAGTCCTTACAGTCCGGCTCCCAGGGCTTTGTCCCCTGGCCGTCAAAGACGTAATCGGTGCTGATGTAGACCATCTTGGCATCCAGCTTTTTAGCTGCATTGGCGATATTCTGCGTACCGTCCACATTGATGGCCTTTACCTTTGCCTGCTTGTCCTCATCCTCAGCGGCATCTACTGCCGTCCAGGCTGCGCAGTGGACGATGACGTCCGGTGCTGCCTCTGTCAGTACCTTATCTACTGCATCTGCATCTGTGATATCCAGAGAAACGTAGGGCATTGTCGTCACCGGGCTGCCGTCCTGCACACCACTGTATACCGTTGCCAGGTCTGTCCCGATCCCCGCATAGCCTCTCGCAGCCAGTTCATTCATGACATCGTGGCCCAGCTGTCCGGCCACACCTGTTACGAATACCTTCATTTCGGTCATTTCCTTTCCTGTCGCCTGCAGATCAGTCGATCACTTCTCTGCTGCCGTACATCTGCTGGTAGTAATTCTGATACTCACCGCTGATGATATTCTCCCACCAGTCCTTATTGTCCAGATACCACTGAATGGTCAGCTTGATGCCGTCCTTGAACATGGTCTCCGGCAGCCAGCCCAGCTCATTGTGGATCTTTGTAGGATCGATGGCATAACGCTGATCGTGGCCCTTGCGGTCTGTCACATGCTCGATCAGGCTCTCCGGCTTGCCCAGTGCCTCACAGATCAGCTTGACGATGTCGATGTTCTTCATCTCGTTGTGACCGCCGATATTGTATACTTCACCCACGGTGCCCTTGTGAATGATCAGATCGATGGCCTTGCAGTGATCCTCTACATACAGCCAGTCACGGACATTGAGACCCTCGCCGTATACGGGCAGCTTCTTGTCAGCCAGCGCATTGGCGATCATCAGCGGGATCAGCTTCTCCGGGAACTGATAGGGGCCGTAGTTGTTGGAGCAGCGACTGATGGTCACCGGCAGCTTGTAGGTTCTGTAATAAGCCATTACCAGCAGATCGGCAGAGGCCTTGGAAGTGCTGTAAGGGCTGGAGGTATGGATCGGTGTATCCTCATGGAAGAACAGGTCGGGACGATCGATGGGAAGGTCGCCGTAAACCTCATCGGTGGATACCTGATGATAACGGCCGATGCCGTACTTGCGGCATGCATCCATCAGCACAGCGGTGCCGATGATATTGGTCTGCAGGAAAATCTCCGGATTTTCGATGGAACGGTCTACGTGAGACTCTGCAGCGAAGTTCACTACCATATCCGGCTTTTCTTCCTCAAAGAGCTTATAAACGCCGGCTCTGTCGCAGATATCCAACTTTACAAAGCGGAAGTTCGGATTGTCCATGACAGGAGCAAGGGTAGAAAGGTTGCCTGCATAAGTCAGTGCATCCAGGCATACAATACGATAGTCGGGATACTTCTTCAGCATATGGAAGACAAAGTTGCTGCCGATAAAACCTGCGCCGCCGGTTACGATAATGTTCATTTTTCCCTCTTTCTGCTGCAGTTTACTGCAGCTGCGTGAGGAGAATTTCGCGTAGGCGAATTCTCCGATACGATTCCCATAGATGCTGCCTGCAGCATCTATACAATCACCAGAAGAACCATCAGGTGATTCTGGTGATTTCACCTCTTTCTGCTGCAGTTTACTGCAGCTGCGTGAGGAGAATTTCGCGTAGGCGAATTCTCCGATACGATTCCCATAGATGCTGCCTGCAGCATCTATACAATCACCAGAAGAACCATCAGGTGATTCTGGTGATTTCACCTCTTTCTGCTGCAGTTTACTGCAGCTGCGTGAGGAGAATTTCGCGTAGGCGAATTCTCCGATACGATCACGAAGGATGTCGTTTACGGCATCCTTCGCGTTTAAAAGAAAAGCCATCGGGCTTTTCTTTTAAACTCACCTCTTTCGGCCGCAATTTATTGCGGCTTTATACACTCTGATTCTGCTTCTTGATTGTACTATAAAAGATGACGTTACGTCACCTGCAAGTAGTTTTTTTATTTTTTACAGATAAATACACCGGCATCCTTGGTGATATGAAATCCAGGTTCTACTCTCTGGTTCACAAACTCCCGGAATTCCTTGTATCTGTTGAGCAGCAGATGATTCTGGTTGCCATGGCAGGACAGGATATAGGAAATAAGAGGCTCTGCCTCTTTCAGCTCGATGGCATCCTCATAGCGGCGGCACTCGATTTTATCAAAATAAGGACGCAGGATCTCTTCACCGTTTTCCAGGCCAAAGCGCTCGTAAAGAGCCTCGGCTGCCAACACGATATCCGGGTTAAAATCCTGCACCAATTCCGTGATCTCCCGCATGTGTCTGCTCCCGTAGGTACTGCAGAGAAGCATTCCCCCGGGCTTTAATACGCGCCTGCACTCCTGCAGCACACCGGGAATATCCTCACAGTAAAACAACAGATGGTTGGCAAAGACAATATCAAAGCTCTCATCAGAAAAAGGGATCTGATGACAGTCAAAGACATGAAAGAAAAATCTCCCGTCTTTCTCCAGAGCATGCTGGGCCTCCCGAAGCATCCCCTCCGAAATATCTGATAGGATCACCTGCACATTCTCCAGCAGTTTCTCTCTGTTTTCTATCCACAGCTCTCCATTGCCGCATCCCAGCTCCAGAATTCTGGTCCACGGTCTTCCTGCTTCATTCTCGCTCCCGATCATGCCGGACTGCTCCATAATCCAGGGAAACCACCCCTGCCTGTTGGTGGAAAAAGCGTGGTGCAGGCGAATCCGGGATGCGATGTTGGTGGCATTCTGATACTGCGTCTTCAGACTTCGCTCCATGGAAGTTAGGTGGATCAGTTCCATCATGCTGTTCCAGTCAATAGACTGGTTCTTCTGCAGCTGCCCCGTGGTGGTATCCAGTGCCTTGGTCATGGCCTGCAGCTCTTCCATGCGCTCCTCCAAAAGCTTTCTCTGTACCCGAAGAGACTCTAACAGCAGATGCCGGTCATCCGATGCCACCACCATCTCCCGGATATCGTCCAGAGAAAAACCCAGATATTTAAGGAGCAGGATCTGCTGCAGCCTGGCCAGATCCTGATCCGTATATAATCTGGCACCCGCCTCGGAGCGCGACGATGGTGTCAGCAGCTGCTGCTTATCATAATAACGGATCGTCCTCAGTGTTACGTGGGCTTTTCTGGCAAATTCGCCCGAGGTATAAAACTCATCTCGATTCATAAATCCCATCAATTCTTAATTTGACCGGAAATGTAGGTTCTGGAGGATCCCTGAATTTCAAGTGCATTTAATGCCTGTTCTAAGCTAATGTGTAAATTGTCCATGAGATTTTTCACATTTATTACGTCTCGTTTATCTGCATATTCTTTTGCATATTCCTTTGCATACTCTTTTGCAAACTCTTCTACAGCTTCACACATAGATTCACGTCCTTTCTCATTTTCTTTATAATGTTTCACAGCATCAGCCAAAATCTTATAGTGCATATTATCTGCATTATTCTGATGAAAATCTTCTATAAGCTGTGCAACGTCACCTTTTCCCTTATAGTTTCCATTCACATATATAATATGCGATCCGTCTTCAAACTTCTTCCCGGTTTCACTGATGTATCTATCCACATGGTAAACCGGCAAGCCTTCTTTAAATTTATCCTTCTTGTAAATGAATATCACATAGGATTCTCTGATTTCTTCGAAGTCCTGACCGGCTTTCAACATTCTGGAATCCAGCATGCTGCTGTGAAATCTCGCTCGCTCTGCAGCAGAGCCCCTGCTGCTTCCCTGCACCTCTATATCTATCTCTTTACCACAGGAATCAACCGCATGCACATCCAGTGTAATGTTTCGTCCATCTACCAGAGGATTCTTCAATTCATCCTGTCCATCAGCACTGATTACCTTAATGTTTTCTCCAAGGACAATGCGAAGCAAAAGCTCCGCAGCCTCTGTATTTTTATCAAAAACATGGCCCATCAGGTCATCATCAAAAAGCGTCATCTCATCAATGATCTTTCCGACTTTTTTCTGCTGCTTCTCACTAAAATTCAAATTTTCCGTCATCGATTCCTTTTCGCTATCATCGTAGCACTAATTATCAGCCCGAACAAATGGATTTTTAAGCTTTTACAATGTTTTCTTCTACCCAATCCATTATTCTCGCCGATATCTCCCGGCGCCTTCTTCCTTAACAAGTCCATACAAAATCAGCTGCATGATTCCCTGTGTGATCTCCGAAATATCCACCTGTCGTCCCAGCCTTTCTTCTGCTGCCTCCGCTATGGCATCGAGATTCTGTGCATCTAGAGGATCCATTATATCGTAGAGAAGCTTTTCCATCTCCGAAAGGGGATATGCTTCTTTTTTATGACATCGGGCATTTCTGCAGGATGCATGTCCGCTTTCTGTCCGCTCCTTTCCGGCGCCGCTTTCCTTCCTGATCCCGTAAAAATAATCCAGCAGATCCCCGGGTTCCATAGCTATGCCGGCGCCCTGTCTGATCAGTCTGTTACATCCAAAACTCAGGGCATCACTGACCCGTCCCGGCAGGGCAAAGACCTCTCTTCCCTGCTCCAGAGCCATATCCACCGTAATGAGCGTACCGGAATGTGCCCTTGCCTCGATCACCAGAAGGGCATCTGCCAGCCCGGAAATAATCCGATTCCTGGCAGGAAAATATCTGGCCACAGGCTGTGTCCCCGGCAGGTACTCACTGATCACGCCCCCGTCCTGTATCGTCTTCTCATAGAGATTCTGATTTTCCATTGGATAGCACACATCCACACCACTGCCCAATACTGCAAAGGAAATACCGCCGGCCTCAAAAGCGGCCCGCTCTGCAATGCCATCGATTCCTCTGGCCATACCGGAGACGATCTGTATGCCGCTCTGTGCCAGCTCTCCGGCAAACCGTCTGGCCTGCTCCCTGCCATAAGCAGAGGCCATTCTGGCACCGATGATAGCCACGCTGGGACGGACAGGATCCGGGAACTTTCCTCTGACAAAAAGCCCGTAGGGCGGATCCGGTATCCTTCGAAGCCGCTCGGGATAAGCAGGATCCTCCATGCTGTAAAAAATAATGCCCCGCCCCTTCAACGCCTGCAGCTCGATTTTCCGACTTTGCAGGATTTTTTCATCCGCTCGGCTTTCCAGAATATCCTGCAGTCTCTTTTCATTTTTGCCGTCCTCTCTGCAGTCTTCTCCCCATGCCAGGCAGCATAGTTCCTTCAGTGCAGCGGTGTCCATCCGATAAATTTTCTCTGCAAAAACTGTTTTTTCTTCCTCTTTTTCTCCTGCGAATCTTCCACCGAAACTTTTCCCAGCATTTTCCTTATCTGCCGCCCACACGCTGTAAAGCTTCCAGATGGACCTGTTTCCCAGACCCCTTATGGAATACAGCCAATAGCTATAAACAGCAGCCTCTGTCATCTGCCTATTTTCCATCCAACTCTCCTTATTTCATTTTTCAGCAGCACTGCTTTTCTGCCAGACTGTCTCTATATGGCGCAGCCTGCTGCGATATCATAAACGAATTCCTGTCGTGACCTTCTCACGCTCTTTTCTACTCCTGTGTCTCCCAGTAGGACTTCTCAGCAATACGATATCCTGCTGCTTCCGCCAGATGCTTCTGAGAGATTTTCTCTTCTCCCTCCAGATCCGCGATGGTCCTGGCCACTTTCAGAATGCGGTGATAGGCTCTGGCGCTGAGATGCATCTTTTCAAAGAGACTTCGCAGGAAGTGTTCCTCTTTTTCTCCCAGAACACAGTATTTCTCCACATCCTTAGCCCCCATGTCTCCGTTAAAGTAAAGCGGTGTATCCGCAAATCTGATCTGCTGCTTCTCCCTGGCCAGAAGAACCCTCCGGCGAATGCTCTCGCTGCTTTCCTCCTGCCTGCGGCTCTGCAAAGCCTCCACACAGACCTGCGGGGCCTCGGCGGACAGGTCGATGCGGTCCAGCACCGGTCCGCTGATTCTCTGCAGGTAGCGATTGATCTCCCGGTTCGTACACCGGCATCGATTCCTGTCAGGATAATACCCGCACGGACAGGGATTCATGGCAGCGGCCAGCATGAAACGGGCCGGATAGCGAAAAGTGCCGGCGCTGCGGGCAATGGTGATCTCGTGATCCTCCAGGGGCTGACGAAGCGTATCCAGCGTCTCCCTGCCGAACTCCGGCAGCTCATCCAGGAAAAGCACCCCTCTGTGCGCCATGGATATGGCACCGGGCTTTGGAATGCTCCCGCCCCCGGTAAGTGCCTGCCTGGTGGTGGTATGATGAGGCATCATAAAAGGCCGCTTCGTCACCAACGGCTTATCGGCGGTCAGCATGCCGGCCACACTGTAGATTGCCGTCACCTCCAGACTCTCCTCCATAGACAGCGGCGGCAGAATGCCCGGGAGTCTTTTCGCCAGCATGGTCTTGCCGGAACCGGGAGGACCTATCATCATCACATTGTGAAAACCGGCGGCGGCAATCTCCAGTGCCCTTTTGACCGCCTTCTGACCGTGAATATCCGCAAAATCAGGCACCTTTTCCTCTCCCGCCTGCCTGAACAGAGCTTCCAGATCCACCTGCCCGGGCGGCAGAAGCACATCCCTTTTATCTGCAGACGACAACAGGTAAGCCAGCATCTCCTGCAGGGTATGCACCCCCACCACCTTGATCCCCTGCACCACTGCGCCCTCTCTTACATTATCTGCAGGCACAATGCAAATCTTTTTCCCGCATCTGGCAGCCTCCGCCGTGATAGGCAGCACGCCCCGCACAGGTTTTACCTCTCCATCCAGTCCCAGCTCCCCTACGATCAATACATCCTCCAGTGCCTTTGTCGGCAGCAGCTCTAACGAGCAGAGAATCCCCGCTGCCACCGGCAGATCCACTACCATACCCCGCTTGGGAATATCCGCCGGAGAAAGATTGACCGTGATGCGCATCGGAGGCAGCTTCACACCGGCATTCTTAAGCGCAACCCGCACCCGTTCCCCTGCCTCCTTTACCTCTCCGCTTAAAAAGCCCACCATGGTAAAAGATGGCAGTCCCTCCGCTATGTCCGTCTCCACCTGCATTAAATAGCTGCTGATTCCGCAGACAGCTCCCGTATAAACGCTGCTGAACATAGAATTGCTCCTTTCTTCTCAAATCAATATATTGCTGAAACGAGCCAGCCGCTCCAAGCTACTGATAAGAAATACAATAAAGATCCGCACCAATCACAATCCCAATGCTCCGGGTCGGTGCAGGAATGGCACGCATCCGTTGCAGCGCGTGCCAGTTTTGCTTAGGTCCGCGCCGAAGGCGGAGGAAAGTTATAAAGAAATGCTTGATAGCATTTCTTTATAACTGCATTGATGCCGTAAACGGTATCAATGCGCAATCACATCGGAGAATTCGCCTGCGCGAAATTCTCCTCGTGTTGCCGCAGCAAGCTGCGGCAGAGGATGGTATCTGACGCGCTTTCAGAGCGCGGCAGATAGGCCCGCTGTGTCTGAGCCTCCCCGCATCAGGCGGGGAGGCGAGTTAAGGGCCGGCCATCCGCAGGCGAGACGCGAACCTTAGCAAAACGGCACTCGCTGTTCCGGATGCGCGCCATCCTGCACCGCCCGAGGCATGGATGGGCAGCAACTTTTTGTTTAATTACATTAATTTTTGATTTTCTCTGTGAAACACATGAAATGTTATAAGAAATGTTATAAGAAAAGCAGCCGGCGCCTTTCGGTACCGGCTGCTTCTTTTTCAGAATAGCAGAGCGTATATGGGATGTAAATATCCTTTTTCTGTTTTGCTGCCTGATTACTGAGGAATATATCCTGCAGGCGCGATCATCAGACCGGTGGCATCCACTGTCACAGGCATGCCCGCATTGTCTGCAAAGGTGGCATTGGTCAGCATCTTGCCGTCTGCACCGAAGTAGTAGTAACCGGTGCCGATGAGCTGCCAGCCTGTCAGCATATTGCCGGCGCCGTCAAAGTCATAGGTGCTGCCGTCAGGCATCGTCACGAGACCTGTGCACATCTTGCCGTCTGCGCCGAAGTAATGCACGCCGGTAGCCGTATTCTGCAATCCGGTGAGCATACCGCCGGTAGCAGGATCAAAGTAGTAGGTATCGGTGCCGATGGTCTGCAGGCCTGTCACCATCTTGCCGTCTGCGCCGAAGTAGAGCTTTGCACCGCCAAGATCAAACCAGCCTGTGGTCATAACGCCGTTGGCATCAAAGAGATAATTAGCACCGCCGATGGGATAGACACCGGTCACGGCCAGCCCGTCCGCACCAAAGTAATACTTGGCATTCTCGATGGTCTGCCAGCCCACTGCCGCAGAACCGTCAGAGGTAAAGTAGTACTTGGCGGCGCCGGCTCCCAGCCAGCCCTTGTACATAGCGCCGGTAGCATCAAAGAAATAAAGCTTGTTCTCGATGGTCTGCAGGCCCACCTGCTGCTTGTAGTTCTTGTAATAATAGGTATTGCCGTTTCTCACGGAAAAGCCGTTGGCCACGATCAGGGTAAAGTAATCCTTGAACAGATAGTCCACATCCACACGGCCCGCAATGCCCGGCACACTGCCGCTGCTGCTGGCCTGCCACATCGCATATCCCGGATAATCACAATAGGTATTGTACTGGGCTACCCAGTGATCCCAGGCCACCGGGCCCATTCTCTCCAGGAACCAGTTCCTGGAAGCATAGACCATAGGCGTATAACCCGCATTGTAGATCGTAGCACAGAAGGCATTGACGATCTCTGCCTGCTGGGCTGCAGTCAGTGACTTATGTACCTGATCCTCCACATCAATGGCAATGGGGAAAGAGACCGTATAGGGAGCCACTGCGGAAAGGACGAACTGTGCCTCCTGCACGGCCTGCGCAGCCGTGGTCGCATAGGTATATACATAGCAGCCTACCCGAAGACCGGCTGCATTGGCACCGATCATATTCTGTGCAAAATAGCTGTCGATACCGTAAGCGGTATTGCCCACGCGGATCATGGCAAAGGAAACGCCGCTGTTCTTGACAGACTGCCAGTCGATGGCGCCCTGATAGGAGGATACATCAATACCCTTTGCCTGTGCTGCCTGGGTCTCCATCCCTACGCCGGGCACTGCCAGTGCAATGACCAGAGCAGCTGCAGCCGCGGCGGCGGCCAGTTTTACTGTTTTCCAAAACGATACTCCCTGTCTCTTACCCAAAATTATCCCCTTTTCTTTCATCATCCTGCCGATGAGCGCTGCGATCCTTTGCAGCCCTGCAGCGGAAATTTTGGCCATGAAAATTCTCCCATAAATCTCCCTGCAAACGGCATCTGCTGCATTCCCGGCATTTTCTGTTATTTCGTGCGCGTACTTTTAATAGTATGCAACCAACGGCAGTCCTGTCAACCTTTTGCCCGCATAAAATATAATTTTGTATCTGTTCAGCACCTGCCAATTTCAACGCGAATTGACTGCTTGCAGGCATATTCGCGATTGAAATTGGCAGGCGGCCAAGGCGCGGAGCGCCTCTGGCCGTCCACATCGAGGATTTGCGAAGCAAATTCGAGATGGGGCTGAACAGATACATAATTTTTATAAAACATATTTTTCCGACCGGACGGTCTTCTCAGATATCCTCCAGCAGATAATCTGCCATCACCCGGTTGCTCACATCCATGCCGAAATCCGTCAGATAGATCCGGCCATCCCTACGCTGCAAAAGCCCCTGTTTCACATGACCCGCGAGCACTTCTCCGTAAACTGTCTCTATCTCCTGCCCGAAGCGCTGCCGGAAATCTGCCTCGGATACGCCTTCTGTCAGACGAAGCCCCAGAAACATGAACTCCTCCATCTGCTCCTGCAGGGAAAGAGCGTGGATCTCCTCCCTGATCCGGGCAGGTCTTTCGGCATCCGAAAGGTAATCTGCCAGTACACGGGTATTGCTAAAACGCACATGATCTATCAGGGAAGAGGAGCCAAGCCCCAGTCCCAGGTAATCATGCCCCGTCCAGTAGCCCTTGTTGTGACGGCAGAGCCAGAGACCTTCCCCTGCTCCTGCCGTATCCTTTTTCCGGGCATAATTGGAGATCTCGTACCGCTCGTAGCCATGCACTGCCAGCACTTCCTTTGTCTTATGGTACATCCAGCGTTCCGCATCCTCCTCGGGCAGAGAAAGCTCCATGGTATAAAAAGGCGTCCCCTCCTCCAGGATCAGACTGTAGGCCGAAATGTGTTCCGGCTGCCAGCGGCACACCTCTTCCAGGGTTTCCTGATAGCTCTCCTTTGTCTGTCCCGGCAGCGCTGACATCAGATCGATATTGATATTGGAAAATCCGCACGCTCTGGCCAGTTCATAGGCCTCTCGCGCCTCCCTCGCCGTGTGAATGCGCCCCAGTGCCTTCAGCTCTTCATCGGCCAGAGACTGCACCCCCAGGGAGAGACGGTTGATGCCAAGGCTCCGATAAGCCTGCAGGCTCTCCCTCGTCACCGTTCCGGGGTTTGCCTCCATACTGATCTCTGCCTCCGGCAGAATGGAAAAAGATCTCCGAAGACTGTCCATGATCTGTTCTTCCTGTGACGGCTTTAAAAGAGAGGGTGTGCCGCCGCCGATAAAAATGGTATCCACCACTCTTTCCTGTGCACCTGTGCCGGATTTACCTTCTTCTGCCATCTGGACTGCCGCTGCAATGATCTCTCTGCAAAGTGCCCCCACATAGGCCTGTCTGGTCTCTTCTCCTGCCGGTGCAGAGAGAAAATCGCAGTAAAGACATTTCTGTATGCAAAAGGGAATGTGCAGATACAAAGAGAGCGGGGGAAGGCTTCTCCCGCTCTCTGTAACTGCAGATTTTTTTTCATTCTGCTCTGTCATGTCTGTTTCCTTATAATGAATCGGAACCGATCTGCCGGGTCCTGTCAATATCATGGATCCGCGCAGTCTGCTCGCGTTCTCTGCCCTGACAGGACACATGGTCATGCGGCCGGTATTCCGATCAGTCTGTGCTGTCCAGCTTCAATACATTCATAAACGCTTCCTTGGGGATCTCTACGCTGCCCACCATCTGCATGCGCTTCTTTCCTTCCTTCTGCTTTTCCAGCAGCTTTTTCTTTCGGGAAATATCGCCGCCGTAGCACTTGGCAAGGACATCCTTGCGGACAGCCTTGACGGTCTCTCTGGCAATGATGCGTCCTCCCACGGCTGCCTGGATCGGAATTTCGAAAAGCTGTCTCGGAATCTCTTCCTTGAGCTTCTCGCACATCTTCCGGCCACGCTCATAGGCACCCTGCGCATGGACGATGAAGGAAAGAGCATCCACTTCCTCGCGGTTTACCAGAATATCCAGTTTCACCAGCTCGGAGGTCTCATAGCCCTTCAGCTCATAGTCAAAGGAAGCATATCCCTTGGAGCGGGACTTCAGGGCATCAAAAAAGTCGTAGATAATCTCATTGAGCGGCAGCTCGTATTTCAGGATCGCCCTGGTCTTCTCAATATACTCGGTACTGATATAGCGTCCCCGTCTCTCCTGACACAGCTGCATGATGGGACCGATGTAATCCGTGGTGACCATCACCTCTGCATTGACAATGGGCTCCTCCATATGCTCGATCTGGGAAGGATCCGGCAGGTTGGAGGGATTTGTCAGCTCGACCATGGTGCCGTCTGTCTTATAGACCTTATAAATAACACCGGGTGCCGTGGCGATCAGATCCAGGCCGTACTCCCGCTCCAGGCGCTCCTGAATGACTTCCATATGCAGAAGTCCCAGAAAGCCGCAGCGGAAACCGAATCCCAGCGCAATGGAAGTCTCCGGCTCAAAGAAAAGCGATGCATCATTGAGCTGCAGCTTTTCCAGTGCTTCCCGAAGATCGGTATACTTGGCTGCATCCGCCGGATACAGGCCGCAGTAAACCATGGGCTGTGCCTTTTTATAGCCAGGCAGAGCCTCGCTGCAGGGATTGTCCGCATCGGTGACCGTATCACCCACCCGGGTCTCCTGGATATTTTTAATGGAGGCGGTGAAGTAGCCTACCATGCCGGCGGAAAGCTCCTCGCAGGGGATAAAACGGCCGGGGCCGAAATACCCTACCTCTACCACTTCTTCCGTCGCACCGGTGGCCATCATGCGGACCCGCTGACCCTTGCGGATCACGCCATCCCGCACCCGGCAGAATACGATGACGCCCTTGTAGGAGTCGTACAGTGAATCAAAGATCAAAGCCTTTAACGGTGCCTCGGCATCGCCGTCCGGTGCAGGGATCTTATGGACGACAGCCTCCAGCACATCCTCTATGCCGGTTCCCATCTTCGCTGAAATAAGAGGAGCATCCTCCGCCTCCAGGCCGATGACATCCTCGATCTCCTGCCGGACTGCATCGGGCTGCGCGCTGGGAAGATCGATCTTGTTGATGACAGGAAAGACGTCCAGATCATGGTCCAGAGCCAGGTAGACATTGGCCAGCGTCTGCGCCTCTATGCCCTGGGTCGCATCCACTACCAGGATCGCGCCGTCACAGGCTGCCAGAGAGCGGCTCACTTCGTAGTTAAAGTCCACATGGCCGGGGGTATCGATGAGGTTAAAGATATACTCCTCGCCGTCCTTGGCATTATAGATCAGACGTACTGCCTGGGATTTGATGGTAATACCACGCTCCCGTTCCAGGTCCATATTGTCCAGGACCTGATTCTGCATCTCCCGGCTGGTGAGCAGACCGGTCTTTTCGATCATGCGGTCAGCCAGCGTGGATTTGCCGTGATCAATATGGGCTACTATGCAGAAATTGCGGATATGATTCTGCTGCTCCTTCGTCATAGTCATCTCCTTATACAGCTCTTTTTATAGTAAAAAACAGGATTTCCGTAAGAGGGTGGGAAATCCTGTCTGTCATCTATCTGAATCATGCAATTGAAAAGGCTGTCACTGTATCGCTGTCTGTGTCTTCACATCTGATCTGCGAGGACATACAGCCGCAGGACCTGTCCCTTTTGCCGTAACTTACTGTACCTTGCTGACAGCAGCTGCTAAACGGGAAACCTTTCTGGAAGCGTTGTTCTTGTGAAGAACGCCCTTGCTTGCAGCCTTATCAATGGTAGCAGCTGCTTCGTTTAATGCTGTGGATGCAGCAGCCTTATCATTAGCTTCGATCGCTGCGCGAACCTTCTTAACAGCAGTCTTAACGCCGGACTTTACAGCTTTATTTGCTTCTGCCTTCTTGGCACTGGTCAGAACTCTCTTCTTGGCAGATTTGATGTTTGCCATTCTCTCATTACCTCCATAGATCGTCAATTATATTGCAATCGATATTTGATGTGGGTCTGATGTGCACCAAGTCCGGACACGGACGTCTTGATGACGCATACGTACATATTTTAGAGGAGCATAGTATCTCTGTCAAGAGGTTTTATGGGAAATCTGCGCTAAATCTAAGCTAAATCTGCGCTAAGCTGCATGAAATCCATGACTTTGCTTTCATGCAGGTATAGGAGCGTCGACCGGCGGCGAATTCTGCCTGTCTGTAAGCCGTCATTGTCAGAAAATCGCCTCTTCCTAAGGCTGCTCGGAAAAGTCAATGACAGGCTTAGCGGGCTCCAAAGCCGGTTCTACACTGATGGCATTTAGAATGATGCCCTCACCGCCGTAGGCCTTAAAATCCTCGTAGGAAACCTTGGCAGTCACTCTGACCCAGTCTCTTTCCTTCAGCTTGTCGGTACCTTCATAGCGGCAGGCATAGCCCAGGAAAGTCATGTCCTCTGCGCAGCAGGTCATGGCCATACGGCCCGGGACGAAATATCCCTTCTGGAAATCCCCGGGGCGCAGCACCATACCAGTGTAGCAGACATTCTTGCCCACATAACGATCCGGATGCTCCATGGCGTCCAGATACCAGATGCCGTAGGAGACGCCCTCCAGGGTGATGGGATCCTGGTGAACATCATAGGGAAGTTCCTCTTCCATGGTGACATCCACTTCCCCGTTCTTGTCCTCAAAGATCAGCTCGGCCTGCTGATTGATGGCCTTTACGTTGCGCTTGTAGCTGTGCAGCGTCTTTTCATCCAGACCGTCGCATCGGTTGAACATGATCAGCTCCGAAGCCCGGATCTGCTCTGCCAGCAGGGATTTCATGTTGGTAAAATACATGGAAAAGGTGGAAGCGTCGATAGTAGTGATCTGCTGCTCCAGTTTCCATGCATGGGGCAGACGAAGCTTCCGGTAATCCCACATGCCGTTCCACTCGATGAGCACACGCTCCGGATGGTGCTTGGCATCCAGGGCCATGAGATTTGCCGGGGTAAAGTCCTCTTCGTCCTCGATGACTTCCAGTACTGTATGGGTCTTAGAAAGGAGCTTTTCGCTGTATTCCTGCTCTCCTTCCTCACAGATCACCAGCAGCGTGGTCCCCTTGGTCTGAAAATAAGGCTGTCCGATGGTATAGGTAAAGAAACTGGATTTGCCGCTGTCCAGAAAGCCGTTGATGACATAAGTAGGTTTCATAGCCATAGTATAATACTCCATTCCGCAGGCATCCTTGCCGGAGGAATCGCAAAGCAAATTTAAAATTATCTTGGCGATTCATTGATTCGGTTTGCGCTCAGGGCTATTTGTGACGCCTGCGGCACAAATAACTGTACATCAGCAGGTAAAAAGAGCCTGCAGTGCCTCTTCCTTAAGACCGGAACCGATGACGCAGATCTTGCCGGTCACATCCGCCGCGCCGGTGCGCACATTGCTCTCCTCCGGCACATAGTCAAAGTGGATCCAGCTGCCGTCCTGACCGGCTACCATGCCCTTGGCACGAAGAACGATGCCGTACTTCTCCTCATCCTCCAGAGCCTTCAGGAAGCCCTCCACCTGCGCCGTGGTATACTTGGCAGGTGTCTCCAGACCCCAGCTGGTAAATACTTCGTCAGCGTCGTGGTGATGGTGGTGATGACCGCAGCCGCAGTGTTCGTCATGGTGATGATGATGCTCATGCTCATGATCGTGGTCATGGTCGTGCTCTTCATCATGATGATGGTGCTCATGACCGCAGCAATGATCCTCTTCATCATCATCGTGATGATGGTGATGCTCGTGTTCCTCCTCATCCTCATCATCGTGGTGGTGATGATGGTGGTGCTCATGCTCCTCCTCATCATGGTCGTGATGGTGGTGATGATGGTGCTCCTCTTCTCTGGTGGCCAGTACCTCTGCCAGCATCTCTGCTTCCAGATCAGAATTGCCCTCGATGGTATTAAGGATCTGCTTGCCGTCCAGCTCGGACAGAGGGGTAGTGATGATCTTTGCCTTGGGATTGTGTTCCCGGATCAGTGCCACAGCCTCATCCATCTTTTCCTGGCTGGCCTTGTCCGCTCTGGTCAGGATCACGGTGCCGGCATAGCTGATCTGGTTAATGAAAAACTCGCCGAAATTCTTGGCATACATCTTGCACTTGGAGGCATCCACCACAGCCACTGCGCTGTTTAATGCCATCTCACTTCCCTCTGCTGCATCGGAAACTGCCCGCATGACATCGGAGAGCTTGCCTACGCCGGAGGGCTCGATCAGAATACGCTCCGGTGCATAGGTGGACATAACCTCCCGGAGAGAAGCGCCGAAATCTCCCACCAGAGAGCAGCAGATGCAGCCGGAATTCATCTCCTTGATCTCGATGCCGGCCTCCTTTAAGAAACCGCCATCGATGCCGATCTCACCGAACTCATTCTCGATCAGCACT
This sequence comes from bacterium, assembly GCA_963658405.1. GTDB lineage: Bacteria > Bacillota > Clostridia > Lachnospirales > Lachnospiraceae > CAG-791. The sequence goes on from CAVKQI010000032.1 coordinate 16,240, forward strand.
ACCTTGGTGCCGGCCAGCGCATCCTTTAAAAGCTTCTTGATCAGTGTGGTCTTTCCTGCACCTAAAAATCCGGAAACAATATCAATCTTGGTCATGTTCTCTCCATTCTGCAGGCACTGTGCATATAGGGGAACCGCCTGGCAGCTCTCAGGTTTGCCGGCGCCAAATAACCTTCGCCGAATCAAGCCTCAGACCTGCCGGGGCAGAAAACATCTGCTTTTGCGGTCCGCACTGTCTGCGGCACCTGCCGCGCAGACAGCAAAAAAATCATGGCCGAATGACAGTTTGCATTCGGCCGTAGTGTTTTTCTTTATGGAAATAAGCAGAGCGGTAAGCCGGGTTATGTCGTTGGATGATCATCTATCTAGGACCGATGTCGCCATCGGCCTCAAGCGACCCACCTGAAAGCGAACCGGGCCGGTTCATAGCTTTCTGTTCGGTCTTGCTTCGGATGGGGTTTACATGGCTTTCTGTGTTACCACAGAAACGGTGGTCTCTTACACCGCCTTTCCACCCTTACCGGCGATCCTACGGACCGCCGGCGGTATATTTCTGTTGCACTGGCCTGGGAGTTGCCTCCACCGGACGTTATCCGGCATCCTGCCCTGTGAAGCCCGGACTTTCCTCACCTGCGCCCTTTCGGGACCTGCAGCCGCGATCATCTGCTCTGCTTACTTCACAAATCCTAACTTTATCGAATGTGCCGGGTTTTGTCAACTTTGCCTCTGTAAGAGACGCAGTTTCCGTGTTACCCGGACGCCGTCCGAGGGGTGGGTCCTGTCGGCGAAATGTAAACCTTACAACCGGAAGCAGCCGCCGCCGACAAATTCTCTGCACAGGGAATTCGTAGGTACCGCTGCGGTATCCACGCCCACGAAATAATCCAGGAATTTTAACAGCCGCTTGGCCTCATAGTATTCCGGATCTCCAGGCTTGATATTGAAAAGCTCCGGCTCTGCGAACTGCTTTAAAACCGCCAACTCATAGATCAGCACCGAATTAAACACTGCATCCGCGCTCTCCTGGAAGGGGAAGATATACTGTTCCTCTCCGTCCCGCACGCTCTTCCACTGCCGCAGGGTCTCTCTGGCATCCAGTCCTCTGGTCCTGGCATCGCGGGCAATGCGCCGCAGAAGGCGGGCATCGGAGGAAGGAATGCGGTTGTGTTCATCGATATTGAGGCTTGTCAGCGCACTTATATAAATCTTAAACTTATTCTCATCCGGCAGTGCCTCTGTGGTCTTCGGGTTCAGGCCGTGGATGCCCTCTACCAGGAGAATGTCCCGTTCTCCCAGCTGCAGCGTCTTTCCCTTGTAGACTCTTTTGCCCAGCTTGAAATCAAAGGAAGGGAGCTCAATCTCGCGGCCGTCCAGCAGATCCTCCATATCATCATTAAAGAGGGCCAGATCCACCGCCTCCAGGCAGTCGAAGTTATAATTGCCGTCGATGTCCACCGGGGTCTTTTCCCGGTTTACAAAGTAATCATCCAGGCCGATGATATGAGGCCGCAGGCCAAAGGAGCGAAGCTGGATCGCCAGTCTGTGGGAAAAGGTGGTCTTGCCCGAGGAGGAGGGTCCTGCGATCAGCACAAATTTGGTATCCTTGCGGTCGTAGATCTCCCTGGCAATATCACCGATCCGTCTCTCCTGCAATGCCTCCTGCACCAGGATCATGTCGCTGATGCTGCCGCCGCAGATCTGCTCGTTTAAGTCTCCTACGGTAGTGATATTCACCAGCTCGCCCCACTTCGTGGACAGCAATAGCTGCTCAAAAAGGCTGGGCTGATCCCGGAAGGGATCCAGACGATCCGGATGCTCTGTGGTGGGGGTGATCAGCAATAGACCGCCCTGATAGCTCTCCACCTTAAAAAGCTTTACATGCCGGGTATTGGCCATCATGTAGCCATAGAAATAATCATGCATCCCGTCCAGAGTATACACATTGATGGTAGAGCTCCGGCGGAAATGGAACAGTTTGACCTTGTCATCCATTCCCTGTCTGCGAAACAGCTCGACGGCATCCCGGATGGGATAATTCTTTTTGGAGATCGGCATGGCTGCCTCGCACATCCGCCGCATCTCCGCCTCGATCTGCGCAGCCAGCTCCGGCGTCACCGGCACAGCCGCCTCCCCGGAGATCGTGCAGTAGCAGGCATTACCCAGAGAGAATTCGATCTTTACATGCAGGGCGGGACTCCTGGCCTGCAATACCCGGTTCACCGCACAGATCAGCATCATCTGCGCCGTTCTGGCATAGGTCTTTAAGGCGGTGCTGTCGCTGATGGTCACGAAGGTGACCGCCGCATCCGTATCTACCTTTTTAGTCAGCTCCTGCAATACCCCGTTTACCTTTACCAGTGCGATCGGCTCCTTATAGCAGGAGGCATATTCATTGGCAATGGTCTCATAGCTGACGCCCCGGTCGTATTGCTTCTTTTCCCCTCGAATGATCAGTATCGGCATATCTTCTGTAACCTCCCTTTTCTGCCCTGCTTTCTGCTGCGAGGCAGCTTTTTCCCGCTTACAGTTCCCAGAACGGCTCTTTTTCCGGTGCGCAAAGGACCTGCAGGGAAGGAAATTCCCTGGCCAGATATTCCTGCATATAGGGAACAAAGAGCTTCTCTACCCCGTAATGCCCTGCATCGATCACCGCAATTCCCTTTTCCACAGCATCCAGTCCCACGTGGTGGGTAATATCTCCCGTGATCATGACATCGGCCCCCTTGGCCGCCGCCAGATCGATCTCATCCTTGCCGGAGCCGGGCAGGATCGCCGCCGTCACGATAGGCGCATCCGGATCTCCATAAACCCGCACATGGGGGATCCGGAATACTTCCTTTACCATGGCCGCGCACTCCTGCAGGGACATGTGTTCCGGCAGGGTGCCGATGCGCCCAAGGCCCTCGTGCGCCAGTTCATCCTCGTAGGTGACTTCCAGCACTTCCCGGTTCATCAGGTTCATCTCATCGGCAGCCGCATCGGCCATGCCCATCACATCGAAATTCGTATGCATGGCATAGAGCGCCATGTCATTTCTCAGGAGCTCTCCGATGCGCTTTCCCACATAATGCTGATCTGTCACCTGCTTGATCCCTGTAAACAAAAGGGGGTGGTGGGTCAGCACCAGCTGTGCCCCCTTGGCAGCGGCCTCTGCGATCACCTCGCTGGTGGCATCCAGCGCCAGATAGACCGTCTTTACCTCTTTATCCCGCCGTCCGACCAGGAGCCCTACATTGTCCCAGCTCTCCGCAAAGGAAGCCGGACAAAACTGTTCCAGATTTTCTATCAATTCTGAGAGGAGCATGCTTACCTCCTTGCAAGCCCTCAAAATGATATCGATCATTTTGAAGGGTTTGACCTCCTTAAGCCGCAGCTTGCTGCGGCTGCGTGAGGAGAATTCGCGCAGGCGGATTCTCCGATGCGATCCTGTAAGGATGAGGCTTGCCCTCATCCTTGCAAGCCTTCAAAATGATATCGATCATTTTGAAGGCTTTCTATTCCCCGTAAACCGCCAGTGCCTTATGAATGCCGTCCTGTTCCTGTCTGATCTCGTTCCATCTTTTCCAAAGCCTTTGCAGCTGTTCTTTAGTTGCGGCATCCTCTTCTGCGAACATGCCGGATTCTGCTGTCTCCCGAGCGCTGTGTCCGCCCGCTGATGCAGCAGAGGAAACGCCGCCGGACACAGACTCCTCCTGCAGAGGATCCTGCCCTGTCATGGTCTCTATGGCCTTTGCCAGTTGTCTCACCACGGCCTCACAGATATCTCTTCTCCAGTGCAGATAGGAAAGAAGTACCGGGTGTCTGTGCTGCAGCAGGCAGGGACCGAATTCATCGGTCACTTCCCGGGGCAGATCGATCTGCGTCTCTCTCCGGTAGTAATCCGCTGCCTGCTCCCGCTGCCTGCTCTCCTCTGTGGGCACTGCCCGGAGGATCGGATAGAACTTACCATCCTCCTCCACCATATCTTCCTCTGTCAGCTCCAGCTGCAGACGCCGCAGCGCCTTTCGCACCTGTGCTGTCTCTGACTGGGGCTCTAAGATGATCTCCTTAAAGTCTCTGGTCTTTTCCGGGTCCTTCTCCAGGATCTGCGTGATGAGCATGCCGCCCATACCGGCGATCAGCAGGGTGTCGGCCTGTCCCTTTTCATAGGCATCCAGACCGTCCGACTGCCGCAGCTCTATATGCTGACTGTATCCGTAAGCCGCCACATTGGCGCCCGCCATCTGCAGCGGTCCCTGTACCACATCCATGGCCAGTGCGCCGGGGATCCTCCCCTGCTGCACCAGAAAGATGGGCACCCAGGCGTGATCACAGCCCACGTCGCACAGTTTGTTCCCTTCTGTGACCATATTGCAGAGGGCCGTCAGGCGATCGGAAAGATGCAATGCTCTCTCATTGCTCATTATCTTCTTACTTTCTTTTTCCATGCGTTTTAGTCCAGGTAATCCTTCAGCTTGCGGCTGCGGCTGGGGTGACGGAGCTTGCGCAGTGCCTTCGCCTCGATCTGACGGATACGCTCTCTGGTGACATTGAATTCCTTGCCCACTTCTTCCAGAGTTCTGGCACGGCCGTCATCCAGGCCGAAACGCAGGCGAAGCACCTTCTGCTCTCTGGGGGTCAGGGTGCTGAGTACCTCCACCAGCTGCTCCTTTAAAAGGGTAAAGGCTGCCGCATCTGCAGGCACGGGCACATTGTCATCCTGGATGAAGTCGCCCAGATGGCTGTCCTCTTCTTCACCGATAGGTGTCTCGAGAGATACCGGCTCCTGGGAGATCTTGATGATTTCCCTTACGCGCTCCACCGGGATCTTCATCTCCTTTGCGATCTCTTCCGGGGTAGGTTCACGGCCGAGTTCCTGCAGCAGCTGTCTGCTGACGCGGACCAGCTTATTGATGGTCTCCACCATATGCACGGGGATACGGATGGTTCTGGCCTGATCCGCGATGGCTCTGGTGATGGCCTGTCTGATCCACCAGGTCGCATACGTGGAGAACTTAAATCCCTTGTTGTAATCGAATTTCTCTACCGCCTTGATCAGACCCAGGTTGCCTTCCTGGATCAGATCCAGGAAAAGCATGCCTCTGCCCACATAGCGCTTGGCGATGCTGACCACCAGTCGAAGGTTTGCCTCGGCCAGACGCTTTTTAGCCTCCTCATCGCCGGCTTCCATGCGCTTTGCCAGCTCGA
>CAVKQI010000033.1:0-21386 GCA_963658405.1 bacterium
GATGCGGACCTAAGCAAAACTGGCGCTCGCTGCAAAGGATGCGAGCCATTCTGCGCCGGCCCGGCGCATTACGGTTTCGATAACACTACATTATATAAAAGTTCTCCCGGCAAATCATGCAGATTCGGTAGGAGAGCCAGATAGAACTGTTTTCCATGACACTGCATTGTATAACGCAGTCCACTTATCACAGTCTTTTATTAAACCGGTTCATGGCTGCATCCACGCCGTCGGTCATAAGGGTTTTCACGGCATCCGCCGCCCTCTTCTGGGCGATGGCGATGTTTTCCTTGTCCTCGCCCTGGAAATGGCCAAGCACGTGGTCGGCCAGGTTGGCATCGGGGCTTGGTTTGGCGCCTACGCCTACTCTTACTCTGGCGAAGGCATCTGTCCCCAGGTGCTGGATGATATTTTTAAGGCCGTTATGGCCGCCGGCGCTTCCTTTACCCCGGACCCGGAGCTGTCCCACGGGCTGGTCGATGTCGTCGCTGATGACGATGAGGTGGGTCTCGGGATCTACTTTGTAGTAATCCACGGCCTCCCGCACTGCCTCGCCGCTTAAGTTCATGTAGGTGAGGGGTTTCATCAGGAGGACGGGGATGCCTTCTATTCTGCCTTTCGCCGCCAGGGATTTGCCGAAGCGGCTGGGGTTATTGATGTCGTAGGCATCGGCCAGTTCGTCGATGACGGCAAAGCCTACGTTGTGTCTGGTTCCTTCATATTGTCTGCCCGGATTGCCCAGGCCTGCGATGATGTACAGTTCTGCCATTATGGTTTTCCTCTTTGCTGTAATATGCCGTTCCCCGGCCATGCTCGGAAGCGGCGCAGATGTCTCGCACCGTGCACCTTGCACCGTTTCAAAAACAAATTCATAATCTCGTTCACGGTATCATATTTTTCATGCAAAAACAACGGACTGAAACTTCACAATCCAGCCGGGCGGGCGAGCGGGTGGCGGATGATGTCCGGCGCAGGGGCATGGCGACGCCTCGGTGCTTGCGAGCGTCCTTTGCGAGCTTAGCATCCGCTAGGCAGGAGCCCCTGAGCCGAGAGGCGTCCCCAAGCGGACATCGCCGCCAGGACCCGCTCGCTCGCCTGGCGTCCGGGACGCGAAGATCACAATATAGTATTGTTGACAGGTCTCCTGCACAAAGAGAACCGGCAGTACCTGTCTGGCAGGTCTGCCGGTTCCCTGATTGGTATTTCTGATTACTATGATGACTGACTAAGTATGCTATGCCTCTGCTGTCTCCTCGGCCAATGTCCTCTCGTACTGCTGCAGGATCGCCTGCTCTATTCTCGTGCGGGTGTCCACGGTGATCGGATGGGCGATATCTCTGTACTCGCCGTCTGCCGATTTCTTGCTCGGCATCGCCACGAACAGTCCTTTCTCGCCCTCAATGACCTTGATGTCATGGATTACGAATTCGTTGTCAACGGTGATGGAAACCACCGCTTTCATTTTTCCCTCCTTCGCAATTTTACGTACTCTAACATCTGTTACCTGCATAACATTCTCCGTTCTATTACATTACATATTATAGCGATCGCTCTTTTCTACGACGATCTTTACGCCGTTTTCTCCTTTGTAGCAAGCGTTCGCCTGTAATGTATCACGGCTCTCCACAATGCAGTTTTCGATGTAGGTGTTGTCGCCGATGTAGACGTCATTCAGGATGATGGAATTGCGGATCACGCAATTGTTGCCTACATAGACTTTCTGGAACAGGATGGAATTCTCTACAGTTCCGTTTACGATACAGCCGCTCGCCAGCAGGCTGTTCTTTACGTTGGTGCCCACGTTGTACTTTGCAGGGGGCAGATCCAGCACTTTGCTGTTGATGTAAGGATACTGCTTGAAGAAGTAATCCCGAACCTCCGGCTTTAAGAAGTCCATGTTGGTGCGGTAGTAGTCTTCTACGGATGCGATGTTGCTCCAGTACTCCTTGATCTTGTAGCCGTAGATCTTCTTCATATTCTTATAGCGGATCAGGATATCCTGCACCAGGTCGTATCTTCCCTCTTCCTGGCTTCTCTCCAGCAGCTCGATGAGCTGACGGCGGCGGATCACGTAGATACCGCATGAGACCGTATTGGTCTTAGCCACGATGGGCTTTTCCTCGAACTCCTCGATCCTGGCCTCTTCGTTCATCCGAAGGATACCGAATCTCTCCAGGTTGGAGCCGGCGGGCATGTCCTTGCATACCACGGTGATGTCCGCCTTCTTGGCGATGTGGTACTCCAGGACTTTGTTGTAATCCATCTTGTAGACACAGTCACCGGAAGCGATCACCACATAGGGCTCATGAGAATTCTTTAAGAATTTCATATTCTGGGCGATGGCATCTGCGGTGCCTCTGTACCAGCTGCTGCTCTCTCTGGTCAGCGCCGGCGTGAACAGGAACATACCGCCCTGCTTTCTGCCGAAGTCCCACCACTTGGAGGAGCTTAAGTGCTCATTCAGGCTCCGGGAATTGTACTGTGTCAGGATCGCCACTTTCTGAATATGGGAATGTTCCATATTACTCAGGGCAAAATCAATGCTGCGGAAACTGCCTGCTACAGGCATTGCGCATACGGCGCGCTTGACGGACAGCTCTCTCATACGGTTGCTGTTGCCGCCTGCCAGAATAATTCCTATTGCTCTCATCTGCGTTCACCTGCCTTTACCAGACTCTTTCCGCTCTCCAGGCGGCCATCGGGATAATCCTCTGCCACTGTCTCACCGCTGATCAGCACGTTCTTGCCGATGCTGACGTGATCCGGCACGATCGTCTTCTCTGCAATGACAGTCAGGCCATCCCGGTAGATCGAAGGTGCGGTCTCATTGTCCACCAGCTCTCCTTCGCCTACGATGACATTGCTGCCTACTACGGCTTCCTCTGCCACAATGGCTTTGGTCATCTGTGTATTCTCACCGATCACGGAATTGTTCATAATGATGGAATCCCGGACCACGGCACCTTCACCGATGGTGACGCCGCAGCCGATGACGGAATTATAGACCTTGCCGTAGATCTCGCTGCCCTCACCGATGATGGAGCGCTCTGTCTCACTGTTGGCACCCATGTACTGGGGCGGCAGTGCGGTGCTGCGGGTGTAGATCTTCCAGTATTCCTCGTAGAGGTTAAACTCCGGCACGATATCGATCAGCTCCATATTGGCTTCCCAATAGGAGGTCAGGGTTCCTACGTCCTTCCAGTAGCCGTTGAACTCGTAGGCATACAGAGGCATGCCGTTATCGCGGCAGTAAGGAATGACGTGCTTGCCGAAGTCAAGTCCGGGCTGGGAGGCATTGGCGATCAGGGCATCCTTTAAGGCTTTCCAGGAGAAGATGTAGATACCCATGGAAGCTAAGTTGCTGCGGGGATGCTCCGGCTTTTCCTCAAAGTCGGTGATCCGCTGCTCATCATCGGTGATCATGATACCGAATCTCTTGGCCTCTTCCATAGGCACCGGCATAACGGCGATGGTGACATCTGCGCCCTTTTCCTTATGGAAGTCCAGCATAGCCTCGTAATCCATCTTATAGATATGATCGCCTGACAGGATCAGGACATAATCCGGATGGAAGGTCTCCATATAATCCAGGTTCTGATAAATAGCATTGGCGGTACCTGTGTACCACTCGCTGTTCTCACTCTTTTCATAAGGAGGGAGAATGGTTACGCCGCCTACATTCTTATCCAGATCCCACGGAATACCGATACCGATATGCGTGTTCAGACGCAGCGGCTGGTACTGGGTGAGTACGCCTACTGTATCCACACCGGAATTAATGCAGTTGCTCAGCGGGAAGTCAATGATCCTGTACTTTCCACCGAAGGACACGGCTGGTTTCGCCACCTTGGAAGTCAATATGCCCAGACGACTTCCCTGGCCGCCAGCCAGAAGCATGGCAATCATTTCTTTTTTAATCATCGTTATCACCTCAGACCGTTTTTTCGCACAGTACTTTCTGTAATTCCAACTATTTACAGTTTCTTCTGCCGATAGTTAGATTATAGCACAGCATACCGCTGTTGGAAATATTTCCGCGCATTTTTTATGTATGTTTTTCACAATTTACATTGTCTATACTTTTATTTTTTGTGAAATACTTCCATCACGGCCGGTATACCCGGACAGGCACCTCTTCCGGCGCCCTTTTTTCCCGTATTTTCGCGGTCCGGGGCGTCTTTTTTGTGGTAAACTAGGTTCGAAAAGATTGATATGGTCAGCCTCGGGCGCTGATCAGGAAATGAGGGAGTTTATGTATCAGATTGATTTTTCCAAACCCATCCATGTCTATTTTGTGGGTATCGGCGGTATTTCCATGAGCGGTCTGGCGGAGATACTGCGCAGCCGCGGCTTTGCCGTATCCGGCTCGGACAGACAGGAATCCGCTGTCACCAGAAAGCTGACGGCCCAGGGCATCAAGGTCTATTACGGTCAGCGGCAGGAAAACATCACCCCTGACATCGATCTGGCGGTCTTTACCAGCGCCATCCATCCGGACAATCCGGAATACGTAGCCGTGCAGGATCTGGGGATCCCCATGCTCACCAGAGCCCAGCTTCTGGGAGAGATCATGCGCAATTACGCTCTGCCTGTAGCCGTCAGCGGCACCCACGGCAAGACCACCACCACCTCCATGCTCTCGGAGATCCTGCTGGCAGATGATGCCGATCCCACGCTTTCCATCGGCGGCATGTTAAAAAGCATCGGCGGCAACGTCCGGGTGGGTCACTCCGACTGCTTCGTCACCGAGGCCTGCGAATATACCAACAGCTTCTTAAGCTTCTTCCCGAAGCTCAGCATCATTCTGGATATCGACGCCGATCATCTGGACTTCTTTAAGGATCTGGCGGACATCCGGCACTCCTTCCGGCGCTTTGCCCAGCTGCTGCCCGCAGACGGCTGGCTGGTCATCAACAGCGATATTCCCGATGTGGAGGAGATTTCCGGAGACCTGCCCTGTCAGGTTCTCTTCTACGGCTCCTCTGCGGAAAACAGTGCCTACTATCCCACGGATATCGTCTATGACGATCACGCGCATCCCACCTTCTGCCTGCACAGCACCAATCCCCGCACCGGAGAGGTCCTCTCCCAGGAGGTGCGCCTGACGGTCCCCGGAGAGCACAATGTCTACAATGCCATTGCCGCTCTGGCCGCTGCGGACCTGATGGGTGTTCCCCGCGATACCTCTGTGCCCGCTCTTGCCGGTTTTCAGGGAACAGACCGCCGCTTCGAGTACAAGGGTACCTTGAACGGCGTCACCATCATCGACGACTATGCACACCATCCCACGGAGATCCGCGCTACGCTGACGGCGGCAAAGAATTACCCCCACCACACCCTCTGGTGCGTCTTCCAGCCCCATACCTATACCCGCACCAAGGCGCTTCTGCCGGAATTCGCCGACGCGCTCTGCCTGGCGGATCAGGTGGTGCTGGCGGATATTTATGCAGCCAGAGAGACCGACACCCTGGGCATCAGCTCAAAGACCCTGCAGCAGGAGATCCAGAAGCGGGGCGGGAGCTGCAGCTATTTTGACAGTTTTGAAAAGATCGAAGAATTTCTCTCGGCAAATTGCACCAAAGGGGATTTGTTGATAACCATGGGCGCGGGAAATGTCTATCAGATCGGGGAAAATCTCCTTTCCCGGTAGACTTATCCACAGCTTCCCCCTCATCCCCATGTGGTTAACGTGGATAAACCTGTGGAAAAAAAACATCGAATTCCTCCGATTTTTGACAGACATCCACCTTTTCCACATTTTCCACAAAAACTTCCGCAGCCTCGCCCGCTGCCGGCGGCCGTTTTTTTCTCGGCACTTTGTCTATTTCACCGAAAAAAAACCTGTGCTATACTGCGCCTTGTTCGCAATGAAAATTGAAAAGCTGCCGCACAGCTGACGAGGTCACAGGCCGCGGAAAATCTGCAAAATATGCAAAAGCGCAGGTTCGCCGCCGCATGCCGGCTGTCGGAATACGGGGTTATGCAGCAGACGGGATTCCCGCAGGGAATTTCCGCTGTTTCCTTAGTGTGTATCGGCGCAGAAAAGGGGTTAAAATGGGGACTTTACAGGTATACAGCAAAAACACGGAAGAGACTTCTGTTTCCAATGTATTTATCGATGAATATATGAAGGAAGCCAATGACGCCCAGATCAAGGTCTACCTGTATCTGGTGCGCATGATGCATGCCGGCCGTTCTACCAGCATCGCCGATATGGCTGACCAGTTCAATCACACGGAGAAAGAAGTGCTCCGCTCCCTGACCTACTGGGAAAAGAAGGGACTGGTTTCCTTGAATTACGATGCCCAGGGTGATCTCACCGGCATCCATCTGTGCGAGGCAGGCAGCATGCCCGCCGCCAAGGCCGGACGGGAAGCGCTCTCTGTCACCCCCATGACCCGTACTGTGTCACAGACACAGACGGTGGCTTTCCCCACCGCCTGCGCCGCAGAAGGGGAAGGCGCAGAGGAGGAGGCGCTGGCTTCTTTCCGCGCGGACAGCGACCGGGCAGAGCTTCTCTTCATTATAGAGCAGTATCTGGGCAAGCCCCTTTCCGTCTCTGAGATCAAGGCTGTATACTATATTTCCACCCAGCTGCATTTCAGCGACGACCTCATCGACTATCTCATGCAGTACTGCATCGACCGGGGCAAAAAGGACTTCCGCTATATCCAGCGGGTGGCTGCCAACTGGGCAGAAAACGGCATCACCACCCCCAAGCAGGCAGAGCGCAAGGCATCCAGCCTCTTAACCCAGGGCAAGTCCTCCCGCAGCAATGACATGTACCGCCAGAATACCAGAAAGAAGGTAAACCCCTTCAATCAGTTCCCCCAGCGGGATTATGACTTTGAGGAGCTGGAGAGAGAGCTGCTGAGCAACTAAGGCAGATCAGAAGGAGTAGCAATTGGCACTCACCAGAGAACAATATGACAGCATCCTGCTGCGCTATACACAGAAACAGGACCTCCACCGGCGCCAGCTCAATGAGCGCCGGCAAGAGGTTTATTTGCATGTTCCGGAATACCGGGCATTGGACGAGAAGATCCCGGCCCAGGGCATGGCCCTGCTGCGGGCCCGCCTCGCCGGTCAGGAGACCTCCTCTCTCCCCCTTCAGAAGGGCATCGAGAAGGTGACTGCCGAAAAGGAGGCGTTGCTGACCGCCAACGGCTATCCCGCCGATTATCTCTCCCCGGTCTATGACTGCCCTGACTGCAAGGACACGGGCTTTACCGCAGACGGACGAAAGTGTCACTGCTTTCGCGCCCAGGAGACGACCCTGCTCTATGACCAGTCCGGCATCCAGGATCTGGCCAGACAGAAGAATTTTTCCTCCCTGTCCGATGAATTTTATCAGGGAAATGACTATGTGGCCTTTCAGAAGTGCGTGCAGCATGCAAAAGATTTCGTAAGACATTTTCCGGAAACCTATCACAATTTCTATTATTATGGTAATGTAGGTACGGGCAAAACCTTCCTTTCCATCTGTATTGCCCACGAACTCATCGAAAAAGGCTACAGCGTCCTCTATTTCAGCGCCGTGGCGCTTTTCGAAAAGCTCTCCTCCTACAACTTCAGCCTGGACAAAAAGCAGCAGCTCCGGGAACTGCAGGAGGATCTGTACAACTGTGATCTTCTGATCATCGATGATCTGGGATCGGAGATCACCAATAACTACGTGAATTCTGCGCTGTTCTGCTGCCTGAATGAGCGGTCTCTGCGACGCAGATCCACCATTATTTCCTCGAATCTGACGCTGGAAGAGTTCAGAGCCAAATACTCTGACCGTATCTTTTCCAGGATCACCAGTCAGTATGAGCTCTGTAAGTTCTCCGGTCCGGACATCCGGGTCTTAATAAAACGACGTTCCATAGGTTCCATAAGAAAGTGAGGATTTTCCCAATGCAAAGAAGAGAAGAGAAACGTAATCTGGAATCCATTCCGGTAGGCTCTCTGGGGCTGATTCCCCTGGAAGGCTGCGCAGCCATCGGCAAGGAAGTGGATAACTACCTGATCAAGTGGCGTGCAGAGCGTGAGAGCGAGCACAAGAACAGTCTTGCTTTCGCCGGCTACCAGCGTCCCTCTTATGTGGTCAGCTGCGATGTGCCCCGTTTCGGCACCGGTGAGGCAAAGGGTGTCCTTCGCCAGTCCGTCCGCGGCATGGATCTCTACATCATGGTGGATGTGGTGAACTACAGCATGACCTACTCTCTCTTCGGACAGACCAACCATATGTCCCCGGATGATCACTATCAGAACTTAAAGCGCATCATCGCCGCAGTAGGCGGCAAGGCCAGACGCATCACCGTCATCATGCCCTACCTCTATGAGAGCCGTCAGCACAACCGCACCCAGAGAGAATCCCTGGACTGCGCCATCGCTCTGCAGGAGCTGGTCCGCATGGGCGTAGACAACATCATCACCTTTGATGCCCACGATCCCCGTGTGCAGAACGCCATCCCCTTGAGCGGCTTCGAGACCGTCCAGCCCGCTTACCAGTTCATCAAGAGCCTGCTCCACAGCGTGCATGATCTGCATCTGGATTCCGATCACATGATGATCATCAGCCCGGATGAGGGCGGCATGAAGCGCGCCGTCTACATCGCAAACGTCCTGGGTCTGGATATGGGTATGTTCTACAAGCGCCGCGACTATACCAGAGTCGTCAACGGCCGCAACCCCATCGTAGCCCATGAGTTCCTGGGCTCCAGCGTAGAGGGCAAGGACATGATCATCATCGATGACATGATCTCCTCCGGCGACAGCGCCCTGGAAGTAGCTGCTGCCTTAAAGAAGCGCAAGGCCAGAAGAGTCTTCATGTTCTCCACCTTCGGTCTGTTTACCGCCGGCCTCTCCCGCTTTGACGAGGCCTATGAGCAGGGTATCATTGATCTGGTGCTCACCACCAACCTGATCTACCAGACACCGGAGCTCTTAGAGCGTCCCTGGTATGTGAGCTGTGATCTGAGCAAGTACATCGCTTATATCATCGATACCTTAAACCACGACAGCTCCATCAGCGACCTGCTCAACCCCAACGACCGCATCACCAATATCGTGGCCCGTTATAAAGAGGCCCAGGAGAGCGGAAACTGGGAGCAGTTCTAAAGACTGCGATGCCGCGGAAAGTCTGCGCATACTAACAGATATATACAAAGGACCAGCTGTACGAAAGTCGTACAGCTGGTCCTTTTTGTATATCTGTTTATCACATGCTGCTTGCAGCGTGAATTGCCTGCTTGCAGGCATATACACGTTTGCAATCAGCAGGCGGTCAAGGTGCGAAGCACCTCTGGCCAGCCTGTTCCCTTAGTCCTGCACTACATACGCCACGTATCCGTTGCCGCTCTGGCCGAACAGGGACTCCGCGTTGGTCCTGGTGATCTTGTACAGGGTGCCGGCGGTGGGATCCATCAGCACCACCTGGGATTCATTGTAACCTACGATCAGCACGCTTTCCTGCCCGCTGTTTCTGGCAGCCAGCACAGGCTTTTCCTCGCTGACATAGTACAGCACCGCATCCAGGCCGGCGCCGGTCAAGTCCATGACACGGGCGCCCTCAATATTGTCCGTGAGGATCTCCTGCAGGGTCTTTCCCTGGGAGAGAAGAGAAGCGGCACTGACGCCGGATTTTCCTTCAAAATCAAGGATCGTCTGGAGGCAGACGCTTAAGCTGGTCTCTCCTTCCCCGATCGACTGTCCTGTAATGGACATGATCTGATTGACGCTGCTGCGGTTTCCCTTCTTCCAGATATAGAGATTCTTTTCATCGGTCACAAAGCCGGAAACGTCATCCGCCTTCTGCACCGCCTGAGAAGCCTTCTGATAGATGCCCACCGCGCCGTAGAGATCATAGACCACATACAGCTCTTCTTCCTTCTCCTCTTCGGCCAGAATGACCTCTCTTGTTCCCTCGAATAATTCTTCCTTGGGACGAATGTATTTAAAGCTTGCCGCCTTCATACCTCTGGCGGATACCTGGCTCACCAGCTTCCATTCCTCCGAGGCCACCCGCTGGATCTGATGACTGCCGGAGGTTTCCTCCTGGGCATCCATGATCTGGTCATCCTGGGCTGCCTCAAACCGGGTACTCTCTGCAGGCAATACGGTCAGCGGTGCCTTTCCATCCTCTGCGGCATCTGTCTCCCCGGTCTCTGTCAGGCCGGTATCCGTCAGTGTGCCGCTCTGGCTTTCCGTCTCCCCGTTTCCTGCATCCTCTGTCTCGTCCCCGGACTTAGCTGTCTCCTCCGAAGAAGTATCCTCCGTGTCTTCCTCGTCTGCAACCGCTGCGGTGATGATCGCTTCCTGTGTCTCGGATGTACCGCTGTCGGCCTCCTGGGTCTTTAACCGGTGAAGCGTGATCTGATTGCCATCCACCTCACAGCCTGTCACGTAATAACCGGTGATCTGATAATTCTCCAGTATCTCCAAAGCACTGTTTACGATCTGCACACAGTACATGGGCTGTACTTCACTGCCGGTGGGATCCGCCACCACGTCTGTCTTTCTGCCCTTTCCGTAGATCAGATCCTCGCCGATAAAGCCCAGGGGATTGACGTGCTCCCCCGCATCGGCCTCAATGGTCTGGGTGGTCTTATCCGACAGATCCTCCAGTACGATCTGCTCCGTCCCCTGCCCGTCTGTCTGTTTCCAGGCGATCATCCGGCCGTCCGAAGAGACCTGGTAGTCGCCCTCGGTCAGTCCCTCTGCCACCTTTGAAACCTGGCGGTCTGTCAGGTTGATCTCGTAGATCGTCTCATTCATCATCAGGAAAAGACTGCTGCTCTTATTCAGGTAGGAGAGCTTTTCTATCTGTGCCTTCAGCAGAGCCGCGGAGCCGTCGTAGGGCACAAAGGCCTTCTCCTCCACGGTGCGGTAGATGCTGTTGTAATTATAGACGGCCGCGCCCATCTCGCCTTCGTGATCGCCCCGGTTCATATAACCGTAGACCAGGAAGTCCACGTTGCCGGTCTCATCCACATTCAGGATCTTGATCTCGTACCGGTTCCAGATCTCTCTGGCGTCCTGGCTGTCGAAATCTCCGAAGCCATAGACATAGGCGATGGAATTGTCCACCGGGTTGCAGGCATAGAGTCTGCCCGCCTGCACAAAGGCAAAGGCACTGCCGCCGTCGCTCTCTGCACATTCGCTGTCCTGATCGGTAATGCCCAGGGTGACGATGCCGTCGCTCTCCACGCTGCCGGAGGGCACGAAGACCTGCTCCGCATAGCGCTCATAGTCCAGGAGATTGATCCGGCTCTCGCCCTTCCGGATCCGGAAATACTCCTGACAGCGCAGCAGGATGCTGTTTCCCTCTGTACCCTTGGCTTTTACCATATAGTCCACGCGGAAGATCGCCGTCTCCGTCTGCATGTCCTCCACGGCGATGCTGGCCTCTCCCACCTGCTCCGGCTCCAGATCGCCCCAGGTGATCTGTCCGTAGCTGCTGTGAATGTCCACGTGGGCATAGGAGTCATTGTCTCCCTCGCTGTTCGGCTCGATATAGGTGGTGATGCTGCTGGCCGCCGTCTTGGAAAAGGTGGCATTGTGGAAGGAGAGGACAAAG
The DNA here is from genome assembly GCA_963658405.1 of bacterium. Classification (GTDB taxonomy): domain Bacteria; phylum Bacillota; class Clostridia; order Lachnospirales; family Lachnospiraceae; genus CAG-791. Next base: position 11,564 of record CAVKQI010000033.1, read on the forward strand.
CTCATCTTTTCTCTGGCTGCGTTATCTTCCGAGGCGATGATGCGGGTGTAGTAGCGAAGGGTATTCTCCTCTTCCGGGATCTTTACCAGAAAGATCAGCATGTATTCCCGGTCATTCTCGATCAGATCATGGATGGTAAAGCTGCCCTTGCTCTCCTCGCCGGCGGTCTCCAGATCGGTGATCTCTCCGTCCTCCACCAGCCGTCCGTCCTCTAAGGCCCGCACCTCAAAGGAAAGGCTCTCCGGGGTCTGTCCGAAGGTGTCCATGGTAAAGCTCACCTTCCGGTCCGTCCCCAGAGGCGTCACCGGTCCCCGGTAGTGCTCCAGGCTCCGCTCCGTCTTAAATCCGTGAAGCTCATTCACCGTCTGTCCCTGGGTCTGCATGGTAATAACAGGAAAAACTGCTTCTCTCATTTCGGCGGTCGAATTCACGCTTTCATGATTCAGAAGCAGTTCCATCACTACAACCGCCGCCCCGAACAGCAGGACGGCGTATATCACTCTTATAATTGTATTACGCATATGCTCTCATTAGCTTTCCTGTGATGATTGCTTATAATGATGCTTCTCTTCCAGCATCATATCCTTCACCTTCATCAGTCTGCTCTGAGAGCTTCTCTCATTTTCATCCAGCTTCATGGTGATAAAGCGGATGCTCTCCTGGGTCTGCGGGATCATCACATGTTCCAGCGCATTGACGCGGCGTCTGGTCTTCTCGATCTCCGCCGCCAGCAGCTGACAGGTCTTTTCACTTTCCGCCAATTTTAACATATCCGGAAGTATATCCGCAAGACTGCCGACCCCGGCATCCAGGTCCCCGGAGGTGAACGCAAACCCGTAGGAATAGATATCTCCCGGGTTTTCCAGGCGCATACTGCAGGTATACACCGGCACCTCCACGCTCATGATATTCTTCGATTCACAGGAAAGAGAGATCTCCTGCCTGGGAGACATAAAGGCCACTCTCACCTCTTCATCACTCATGGCGGAGCGGGCCAGGGCAAAGCTCTTATTGGCCTGTGCGATCCCTGTCTCCACCTTTTCCCGCAGCGCCTGATTCTGACGGACCGTCTCCAAGAACTGCCGCATCAGCTCATCTCTTTTATCTTTTAAAAGTTTATGCCCCCGCCTGGCGGTGACAAGCTTGCGCTTTAACCTTGTCAGCTCCATGCGGGTAGGATTTACATTTGCTGCTGCCATAGTTACCTTTCTATGCCGCCTTTTAAGGCGGCATTCCGAGGAGAATTTCGCGAAGGCGAATTCTCCGATAGGATCCCGAGGATGAGATTATATCTCATCCTCGCAATTCTTCAAAATGACATCGGTCATTTTGAATCATTTTTCCTCATAATAGAGATCCAGGTACTCGTCCTTGATACGCTTTAACTCTGTCCTCGGAAGCATGCGCAGCAGCTTCCAGCCGATGTTCAGGGTCTCCTCGATGCTCCGGTCTGTCCGGTAGCCCTGGGAGACATACTCCCGCTCGAAGGCATCTGCAAACTTTGCATACTGCCGGTCTGTCTCTGTCAGGGCTGCCTCGCCCAGGATCACCATGAGTTCCTTGGCATCCTTGCCTCTCGCATAGGCGGCGAAGAGCTGGTTCATGGTATTGGCATGGTCTGCTCTGGTCTTGCCCTCGCCGATACCCTTATCCTTCAGACGGGACAGGGAAGGCAGTACATCGATGGGCGGCTGTATACCCTTGCGGTACAGGTCACGGCTTAAGATGATCTGTCCCTCTGTGATATAACCCGTCAGATCCGGGATGGGATGCGTCTTGTCATCCTCCGGCATGGACAGGATCGGGATCAGGGTAATGGAGCCGTTCTTTCCCTTCTGTCTGCCGGCGCGCTCATAAAGCGTAGCCAGGTCTGTGTACATGTAGCCGGGATAGCCGCGGCGGCCCGGCACTTCCTTCCGGGCTGCAGAGATCTCACGCAGGGCATCGGCATAGTTGGTGATGTCCGTCATGATGACCAGCACGTGCATGTCTTTTTCAAAGGCCAGATACTCCGCTGCCGTCAGGGCCATGCGGGGCGTGGCGATTCGCTCTACCGCCGGATCGTTGGCCAGATTGATGAAAAGGACGGCCCGGTCGATGGCACCGGTCTCCCGGAAGCTTTCTATAAAGAAGTTGGACTCTTCAAAGGTGATGCCCATGGCCGCGAAGACTACTGCAAAGGGCTCCTGGGTGCCCACCACCTTGGCCTGTCTGGCGATCTGCGCCGCCAGCTGCGCATGGGGCAGACCGGAAGCAGAAAAGATCGGGAGCTTCTGTCCGCGCACCAGGGTATTCAGTCCATCGATGGCGGATACGCCGGTCTGGATGAATTCCTGGGGATAGTTTCTGGCTGCCGGATTCATGGGAAGACCGTTGATATCTCTGCGCTCCTCCGGCAGGATCTGGGGACCTCCGTCAATGGGACGGCCCATGCCGTCAAAGACACGGGAGAGCATGTCCTCGGAGACGCCCAGCTCCATGCTGTGTCCCAGGAAACGCACCTTACTGCTCTCCATGTTGATGCCGGTCGCATTTTCAAACAGCTGCACCAGGGCATCGCCGCCGTTGATCTCCAGCACCTTGCAGCGCCGCTTTTCTCCGCTTGCCAGCTCTACTTCTCCCAGCTCATCATAGGCCACACCTTCTACGCCCCGCACCAGCATCAGGGGGCCGGCTACTTCCTGTATGGTTCTGTATTCCTTCGGCATTTAGAGATCCTCCTTCTGTGAAGCCGCGCGGCCGATCTCCTCCTGCAGCTCCTGTGCGATGGTCTGGTAGACACTCTCCAGCTTCGCCTGCTCTGTATATTTGAATCGACCGATCTTTTCCCTGACAGGCAGCGAGATCAGAGACTCGATGGAGGCCCCGGCCTCCAGGGCTACCTGGGACTGCTCATAATAGGAAAGGATCAGCTGCATCATGCGCAGCTGTTTTTCCGGCGAGGTATAGGTGTCGATCTCGTGGAAAGCATCCTGATGGAGATAGTCCTCACGGATGGATCTGGCCGCCTCCATCTTTAAGCGGTCCGGTGCCGACAGGGCATCCATGCCCACCAGCTGCACCATCTCATTTAACTCGGATTCCTCGGAGAGCAGCAGCATCATCTGACCCCGCAGCTTCATCCAGTCAGGGCTCACATTCTCGTCAAACCAGTCCTCCATGGTATCCAGGTACAGGGAATAGCTGGTCAGCCAGTTGATGGCCGGGAAATGTCTCTTGTAGGCCAGCTGGGCGTCCAGACTCCAGAATACCTTTACGATCCGCAGGGTCGCCTGGGTGACCGGCTCGGAAATATCACCGCCTGCCGGGGATACGGCGCCGATTACGGACAACGCTCCCTCCCTGGGCTCTGTGCCCAGCGTCTTTACCCGTCCTGCCCGCTCATAGAACTGGGCCAGTCTGGAACCTAAGTAAGCCGGATAGCCTTCCTCACCGGGCATCTCCTCCAGACGGCCGCTCATCTCACGAAGAGCCTCTGCCCAGCGGGAGGTGGAGTCTGCCATCAGTGCCACGGAATAGCCCATATCGCGGAAATACTCGGCAATGGTGATGCCTGTATAAATGGAAGCCTCTCTGGCTGCCACGGGCATATCCGAGGTATTGGCGATCAGCACGGTCCGCTCCATCAGGGAGAAGCCGGTCTTGGGATCCTTTAACTCCGGGAACTCATTTAATACATCGGTCATCTCATTGCCGCGCTCGCCGCAGCCGATGTAGACCACGATGTCCGCCTCTGCCCACTTGGCCAGCTGGTGCTGCACCACGGTCTTGCCGGAGCCAAAGGGTCCGGGGACTGCAGCCACACCGCCCTTGGCAATGGGGAACATGGTATCAATGACACGCTGTCCTGTCACCAGCGGCATGGTGGGGGAGAGCTTTTCCCGATAGGGACGTCCCCGGCGCACCGGCCACTTCTGCATCAGTGTCAGCTCCTGCTTTGTGCCATCGTCGCAGACCAGCACGCCCACCGGCTCCGTGACGGTATAGTCGCCCTCTGCGATGCTCTCGATGACACCGCTCTTAAGGGGCGGCACCATGATCTTCTGGGTGATGATCTGGGTCTCCTTTACGGTACCGATGATATCACCGCCCTGCACTCTGCTGCCTGCTGTCACAGACGGCACGAAATGCCACTTTTTCTCTCTCTTAAGTGCCGGCACCTGCACGCCTCGCTGCAGGAGATTGCTGCCTGTCACCTTCATAATATCGTCCAGCGGTCTCTGGATACCATCATAGATGCTTCCCAGAAGACCGGGGCCTAATTCCACACTCATGGGCGCGCCGGTGGACTGTACCGGTGCCCCGGGCGCCAGTCCGGAGGTCTCCTCATAGACCTGGATGGAAGCCTGATCACCGTGCATTTCGATGATCTCTCCTACCAGACTGCGCTCACTGACATGTACCACATCAAACATATTGGCATCCCGCATGCCCTCTGCGATGACCAGCGGGCCGGCCACTTTTCTGATTGTACCGTTCTGCATTTTTACCTCCATGCCGCTGCAAGGCAGCGGCAACGCGAAGGGAATTTCGCGAAGGCGAATTCCCTGATGCGATCATAATATATCCGAACCAACTGCCTGCTCCACGGATCTGTGCACGGCAGCCATACCCTCTCCTGTATTGCCGCAGATGCCCGGGATCAGGATGACCGCCGGCTGCGGCTGGGTATTATATCGCTGTATCTCCTCCCGGATGCCTGCCGCCAGTGCCTCTGTGACATAGATCACCGCGTAGTTCTGCCCCGCCAGCCGGCGCAGAAGCTTCGCTGCCTCTTCCGTGTCCAGGTCATCTGTTCTGTAGGTATCAAAGCCGAGGGCGCTGAAACCGTAAATACTGTCCCAGTCTCCCATTACTGCTGCTTTATACATAGGTTTTTCTCACTCTTTCCCGAATCTCCGACTCCGACAGTCCGTTGCGCAGTCCTGCCAGGATCATGCGCACCGACTTGATCTCCATGCGCCGCGCCAGATAGTAGGCCGCCAGGGGATCGAGGCCGAAGGAATTAGACAGCTGGGGGCGTATTCTCTCGATCAGCTGGTCGTCGCACCATTTTTCAAAGGCCGCATAGGAGATGCCTATGGCCTCTCCGGCACCGGCATACGCCGTATTTTCCAGATAATCAAAAAGCTGCTCTCTTCCCTGGCATGCCGCCTGTGCCAGTCTGTCTGTATCAAATGCCTCGCAGGGTGCCAGTGCTTCCTTAAAGAAAGCGGCGTCCTTTCCCGTCATGATCCCGCGAACCGCTATGCGGATATCGCCCAGCGCCGCTGTCAGCTCTCCGTATGCCTGCAGAAGCGGGCTCTTTGAAAGATGCCCGGCCTCCCGGATCGCCGTCATGGCTGCCCGGTCTATGATGCAGTCGCACCGCTGACCGTCCCTGGTCTGCAGCAGCACCCGCATGGCCTTCTGCGCCGGCTCCCGCATCTCCTTAGGAAGGTCGCCGTATTCACCGGCGGTCAGGGCTTTTTCCATCTCCTGCGCCGGAAAGCTGCCTCCCTCCAGATAGATGCCTGCGTGTCTGCCTCCGGTGCAGCTCTCCTTCATGGCTGCCTTTAAATTGTGATAATCCATCTCCAGCAGGAATACGTCAAAGACCGACATATCTCCCAGAAGCTCCTGCATCAGGGCCCAGGTTTTCTGCCGCTCTGCCTCCAGCATCTCACTGCTGTTTTTCTTATCCTCCCAGCCGTGCTCCTTTAAAAGCCGCAGGGCCTCTTCCTCACCGGCTGCCCCTGCCAGCTGTTCCAGAAAGCTCTGGGGAAGCAAAGTCAGTTCTCTGGCGCGGATCCTGGCCACCGCATAGATATATTCTTTATCCGGCATCGCCGTTCCTCCCATTCTGCGTCAGCATTGCCGCTCCTGGTCCCAGAGAAGGCTGCACAGCTTATCCTGCAGCTCCTCGGCATGGGCTGCCAGCACTGCCTCGAAATCCCCGTTTTCCTCTATGCCGCCGTAGCGCAGCAAAAAGCCCGTCTTTACCGCTGCCGGCTCCGGGGACAGCGTCAGCACCGCGCCCTCCGGCAGAGCCGCCGAGAGCTTCTCCTGAAAATCCGCCGGCACTCTGGATAAATCCGCCTTGCCAAAGCAGATCTCTCCCGTCTCTCCCGGATGGGCACTGCGGACCGCCATGGCCTGCACCAGTGCAAAATACTGCGGTGCCGGCAAATCTGCCGCCTGCTGCAGGGCCTCCTGCAGCACCTGACTGATGAGTGCCTGCTTCTCGGCAAGGATCTCTCTGCGCCGCAAAAGAGCGGCACCGGAAATACTACGCTCCCGGATGGAAGCTGCCTGTTCCTCTGCCTTTGCAGCCATGGCCATCGTCTCGGCGTCCGTCTCCTTTTTGGCCTGCGCCTCGATTTCCTTTGCTTTCTCACGAGCCTGCTGCAGGACTTCATCAGCGCCGGCTGCCGCCTCGCTCCGGATATCCTCCAGTATCTTATCCAAACCCTTCATACCAATCTCCATTCCGCAGGCGTTCGCGCCGGAGGAATCGCAAAGCAAATTTCAGATTTGCTTTTGCGCTACGGGCTATTTGTGACGCCTGCGGCACAAATAGCTGTGCGAAAAATACGCTATCAAGCGTATTTTTCACACTGATCTCCATTCTCTGATGCACTCCTTTGCAAAGACCGCCTGCGGTCTGCGGAGGATCTGAGAAAACTGCCCTCCGGCCTTTTCCTCCAATCTGCTTTTTAGATGCTCAGACCGGCAATACCGAAAATGGAAAGAATGGATACCAGCAGTGCCAGGATGGCATAGGTCTCTACCATGGCCGGGAAGATCATGGCCTTACCGAACTGATCCGGCTTTTTGGAAACCAGGGCGATGGCGGAGACTGCCGCATTGGCCTGGCGAATAGCGGAAATAAGGCCTACCATAGCCATGGGAAGGCAGGCTGCGAAATACAGAAGGCCCTTGGTCAGGGACATCTCTGCGCTGCCGCCCATGATGCCGATCTGGGTCAGGCAGATGAAAGCGATCAGCAGACCGTAAATACCCTGGGTGCCGGGAAGCAGCTGCAGGATCAGTACCTTACTGAACTTCGCCGGATCCTCTGTCACTACGCCTGCGGCCGCCTGGCCTGCCTTGCCTACGCCGATGGCGCTGCCGATGCCCGCAAGTCCTGCGGAAAGTGCTGCGCCCAACAATGCAAAAAACACACCTGAATTACTCATCCTTTTATTTCCTCCTTGACTGTGAAGTAACTGGTTTCTTCTGTAAACGGTGCGAACTTTCGTCCGCCTCCCTCATAAAACTTGCCGAAAAATTCCACAAAGGTCAGTCTGTTGGTATGAACATAGGCTCCCAGGGCATTGATGGCCAGGTTCAGGGAATGTCCCACCACAAAGACCAGAATAAAGACGATGACGCCGAAGACGCTGTCTCCCAGCATGCTGCCCATCTTATTAAAGACACTGGATATGACGCTGGTGGCCAGCCCCAGAGCCAGCAGTCTGGAATAAGAAAGAATATCGCTCAAATAGCTCGTCACGCCGTATACGCCGTAGAGTCCCTTTAAGATCCGCTTAAACCAGCTCTTTGACTCCCGGCCGCTGGTGAGGATGATCCCCACTGCCGCGGCGATGGCGATGACGGCGCTGATCTTCCCCGCCGAAGCCGGCATGGTAAAGCTAAGGCCCAGCATCTGGGTAAACATCGGCATGGTCAGCAGATAGACCACCGCGCCGCCTACCAGCAGATACCAGAAGACCACATCGTAGATGCCGTCCAGGATCTTTCCGTCCTTGACGCACATGTAAAACTTCGCTCCCAGTCCCACAAAAAGGTGAACCAGTGCCACCGCAAAGCAGAACACCAGCATCTTCATGGGCTTGTCAATGGGCTCAAACCAGATGGCCGGCAGGGAAATGTCCGGTCTGTGGAAAAAGGTGGTGGCGATGACATTCACCGCATCTCCGAAGAAGGAACCGAATAAAAATCCGCATACGGTAGTGGAAATACCACAGTAGAGGAACATTTTTAGGGTCTTCTTCATCCCCTCTTCCATCCGGGGCACCTTATGCAGGGCCACGGCGCAGCCGATGACCATGATCAGGCCGTAGGCTGCATCGGAGAGCATGAGACCGAACAGAATATAGTAAAAGCAGGCCACCAGCATGGAGGGATCCAGCTCCCCCTTGCCCGGCATAGAATAGCTCTCTACCACACTCTCCACCGGAGAGGCAAAGCCGTTATTCTGCAGCAGCACCGGCACGTCCTCTTCCTCCGACGGTTCATAGGTCTCAAATACCGCATCAAAGCGGGTGACTATTTTTTCTTCCAGGGCTTCGCACTTAGCGGCGGGCACATAGCCCTCTACCAGAAATACCCGGCGCGTCTGCGCCAGTTCGCTGATCACCCCGTACTTATCCGCCCGCATCCGGAAGTAATCCTGCAGGAAATGAAGCTCCCGGCGACAGTTCGCCATGGCGCACAGCTCCTTCTGTATGGAATCTGTCTCGCTCCTTAGCTTCTGTATCTCTCCCTTCAGATCCTCCATGGCCTGTGCAGGATTTACCGAGGTCTCCATGGGTCTGGCAAAATTCAGCTTTCGCAAGGCTTCCTTTACCTTTTCCTGCTCTTTTTTCTCACAGATCAGGAAAACGGCGGTCTGCTCCGGGGTGGTGCTGATCACCTGGATCTCCTGCTCCTGCAGGCTGATGCCCGCCTCTTCCATCAGGGCGGATACCTGCTCTAAGGTGAGCTCCCCCGGCAGCGTGCCGGTAAAGGCGGCTGTGGTCCTGGTGCCTGCAAAATTCAGAGGCAGATCAAAGCCAGCCCAGGGCGCCAGCGCCACCAGCTGGGATTCCAGCTTGGGGATGGTCTCTTCCTTTTCCCTTTTGTCCTTATCCAGGGCAAGGATCCGTCTGGCATCCTGCAGGATCCGGGTCTGTCTGCTCACCAGGTCACTGTAGTCCGCAAGGCTTAATTCCTCTCTGCCTTCCAGGCCGGACAACAGACCGCCCTCTCCCGGCACGTAGGCATCCAGGACCGCCGCCGCATCCGCCGCCAGCTTTGCATTGCTCTCAAAGGTGGCTCTGGCCCCGGACATATCCTGATGGGAAAAGACGCCGTCCTCTGCCACTTCGCTGTGGATTTCCAGGGCGCCGGTCCGCTGCAGGAGCTCCAGAATGGGTTTGCGGTCTCTGCGCATGGCAGCGATCAGAACCCTTTTCATGGGTACTACTGCCATCAGCCTGCCTCCTTTCCGGGATTTGCCATCCAGTCAAGGATCTGCTGCACTGCCTGGGGAAGGCGCTCCGCTGCATCTTCCCGGAGCTTTTCTCTCTCCTCCTTAGCTGCCTGCAGCTGCTGCGCTTTCAGGTGCTCCGCTTCCTCCTTTGCTTTCTGCAGGAGTGCTTCCGACGCCTTCTTTTGCGCCGCCAGCTGCTCCTGCCGGTACTGTCCGGCCGACTCCTGCGCCCGGCGGATGATCTCTGCAGCCTCTCTGGCCGCATTTTCTTCCGTCACAGACGCCTCTGTCTCTGCCTGTCGGATGGCATCAATGGTCTCTTTTGCACTCGCCATATACCTTCCTCCCTTTATTTTTGTCTTTTTGCCGGTTTTTTGGCATTTTTCGTTAAGATTTTGTTCAATTTGCTAATCACTTCTCCATCATACCCGATTTTGCATGCATAGTAAATGGGACAGAAGAGAGAATTTGTTGAATAATTGACCAATGGTCATTTTTGTTTTGAATAATACTTTCCCTATTTTGCACAGTCCATTATGATTTTTTGACACATATCATATCCCAGCACGGAACTGTTCAAAGACAATGTATAATTGCCTGCCATTCCCCACTTCTGTTCGGTATAAA
>CAVKQI010000034.1:0-21068 GCA_963658405.1 bacterium
ACCCATGATTCTGCCGTGAGAGGGCAGCGTCTTAGCCTCTTGACCAACGAGCCATGTGCTATGTAAAACCTTGTATTTGATGATCTGAACTGCTGTTCAGAAGCAGCTCGTACGGGAATCGAACCCATGATTCTGCCGTGAGAGGGCAGCGTCTTAGCCTCTTGACCAACGAGCCATACTTGCAACTGCTTTTTAAAAGATGTCTTGTGCAGTGCAAGTGTTATTGTACAGGATGAATCGAATTTACGCAAGCACAAATTAGCGTTTTAATTTTATTTTTATTACGTTTATTTGCTGTGCGCAACCCAGCCGGACGGGCGAGCGGGTGGCGGATGATGTCCGGACAGGGGCATTGCGACGCCTCAGTACTTAGTTCGCGTCCTTTGCGAACTTAGTACTGCTAGGCACGAGCACTGAGCCGAGAGGCGTCCCCTGGGAGGACATCGCCGACAGGACCCGCGCGCCCGGCCGGCGTCCGGGCGGAAACAGCCGGGCGGCAAAGCCTGCATAATTACTTCATCAGATCAAACAGACTGATCTGATTACTCTCCGGCAGCTCTCCCAGCAGGTGCAGCCCGTCCATCACCTCTATGATGCTCTTGGGCACCTTGGTCCGCTGCCAGAAATCCTCCTTGGACAGGAACGGGCCGTCTTTTACAGCCTCTACCACTGCATCCGCCGCCTTCTCTCCCAGACCATCGATACTGGTAAGAGCCGGCATGATCTTGCCGTCCACGATCTTAAAGTTTCGAGATCCCGCCACGGTGATGTCAATGGGAGCAAAGTCAAAGCCGCGGGCATACATCTCCTGTACGATCTGCATATCCCCGTAGGCATCCTGCTCTTTCTTGGACAATATATCCTTCCGGCGCATGTAATCCGCCATGATATTCTCCAGATGGTGCTGTCCCTGGCACATCAGCTCATAGGAAAATGCTGAGGCGCGGATGGAAAAATAGGCCGCATAGTAAGCCAGCGGATAATAGACCTTACAGTAGGCGATGCGCCATGCCATCATGACATAGGCCGCCGCATGGGCTCTGGGGAACATGTAGGCGATCTTTTTGCAGGAAGCGATATACCAGTCCGGTACGTCCGCATCCTTCATGGCCGCCTCCATCTCTTCGCTCAGACCCTTGCCCTTTCGAACACTCTCCATGATCTTGAAGGACAGTGCCTTTTCCACACCCTTGGCGATCAGGTAGGACATGATATCGTCACGGGTACAGATCGCTGTGGAAAGGGTTGCCTTTCCCTCCTGGATCAGGGTCTGGGCATTGCCCAGCCACACATCTGTACCGTGGGACAGACCGGAAATACGCACCAGCTCCGAGAAGGAAGCCGGCTTCGTATCCTCCAGCATGCCAAGAACAAACTTGGTACCGAATTCCGGAATGCCCAGGGCACCCAGCCTGGTGCCGCCGATCTGGTCCGGTGTGATGCCCAGGGCCTCCGTGCTCTGAAACAGGCTCATGACCTTGGGATCATCCAGCGGAATGGTCAGGGGATCTATCCCCGTCAAGTCCTGCAGCATACGGATCATGGTGGGATCATCGTGTCCCAGGATATCCAGCTTTAACAGGTTATGGTCGATGGAATGGTAATCAAAGTGCGTGGTGATGATATCCGTGGTCATGTCATTGGCCGGATGCTGCACCGGTGTGAAGGTATTGATATCCTCTCCCAAAGGCAGCACCACGATGCCGCCGGGGTGCTGACCGGTACTTCGCCGGATGCCGGTGCAGCCCTTTAACAGCCGCTCGATCTCGCACTTGCGCTTCGGTTCGTTTTTCCGCTCGAAATAATTCTTTACATAGCCGAAGGCCGTCTTTTCCGCCACGGTGGCGATGGTGCCGGCCTTGAAGGTCTGGCCGGCGCCGAAGATGACCTCCGTATACTTATGCGCCTTACTCTGGTACTCTCCGGAGAAGTTCAGGTCGATATCCGGCTCCTTGTCGCCCTTGAATCCCAGGAAGGTCTCAAAGGGGATCTCAAAGCCGTCCTTTTTCAGCCATTCTCCGCAGTCCGGGCACTTTCTGGCAGGCATATCAATGCCGCACTTGCCCCGGTATTCCATGACCTGCGGGGAGTCAAAATCCGTAAAATGGCACTTCTCGCAGTAATAGTGGGGGCTTAAGGGATTGACCTCCGTAATGCCGGCCATGGTGGCCACGAAGGAGCTTCCTACGGAGCCTCTTGAGCCTACCAGATAGCCGTCCTCCACGGATTTCCATACCAGCTTCTGCGCGATGATATACATGACGGAATAGCCGTTTTTGATAATGGAATTTAATTCTCTCTCCAGGCGTTCCTCTACGATCTCCGGCAGGGGATCGCCGTACATCTTATGGGCCTTGGTATAGCAGATCTCCCGCAGGGTCTCATCACTGTTGGGGATCACCGGCGGGCACTTGTCCGGCCGCACCGGAGAGATCACCTCGATCATATCCGCGATCTTGTGGGTATTGGTGATGACGACCTCTTCGCACTTTTTCGCGCCCAGATAGGCGAATTCCTCCATCATTTCATCTGTGGTATGAAGGAAAAGGGGCGCCGGCTCCTCTGCGCCCATGCCCATGCCGTCCTGGATGATTGTGCGGTAGATCTGGTCCTCCGGGTCGAGGAAATGCACGTCACAGGTAGCCACCACGGGCTTATTAAACTGCTCTCCGAGCGCCACGATCCGCCGGTTGAATTCCAGCACATCCTCTTCGGAACGGACATTTTCATATCTGTCTGACTCCACCATGAACATATTATTGCCCCGGGGCTGGATCTCCAGATAATCATAAAAATTCACGATGCCGGCGATCTGCTCATCCGGCTTATCTTCCAGAAGGGCCTGGAAAAGCTCACCGGCCATGCAGGCACTGCCCACGATAACGCCCTCCCGGTACTTCATGAGCATGCTCTTGGGTATCCGGGGACGTTTCTGGAAATAGACCAGATGAGACTGGCTGATCATGGTATAGAGATTTACCCGGCCGGTATTATTCTTTGCCAGCAGGATGCAGTGGAAGGTCTTCAATCTCCGGATCACATCCGGATTACTCTCCTCCAGGGCATTCATGGCGCCGAGGGTATGCACGTCCCGCTTTTCCATTCTCTCCATCAGTTTCTGGAAAATGCCCGCCGTGGCCTCCGCATCATCCACCGCCCGGTGGTGATTTTCCAGAGAGACATTCAGAAGCTTCGCCACTGCATCCAGCGTATACTTGGCGTGTCCCGGCAGCAGCACTCTGGCCATGCCCACCGTATCCACACTGGTAAAATCATAGGGCAGGGACAACCGTCTGCAGTTTTCCTTTATGAAGCTACAGTCAAAGCCCACGTTGTGGCCTACCAGCACGCAGTCCCTGGAAAATTCCAGAAAACGGGGAAGTACCTTTTCGATGGTATCCGCATCCATGACCATGCTGTCGTTGATGCTGGTGAGACGCTCGATATTATAGGGAATCGGTACCTCGGGATTGACAAATTCCGAGAAGCGATCCACGATCTCTCCCCCTGCGATCTTCACGGCGCCGAATTCGATGATCCTGTTTTTCACCGGAGAAAGTCCCGTGGTCTCCAGATCGAAGACCACATAGGTCCGATCCCTCAAATCGGTGTCCAGGCTCTCTCTGGTGCCAAAGGTGGCGGTCTGCTTTAAGTCGTCTACGATATACGCCTCCACGCCATAGATCACCTTAAAGAACTGCGCCGGATCCACCGGTTCCAGTCCCTGGGCCTTTCTGGCCTTGTTTTCGTCGGCGAGCAGTGCCTCCCGCACATGATTGGCATCCGGGAAGGCCTGCACATTGCCGTGATCGGTGATGGCGATGGCCGGCATGCCCCACTCATAGGCGCGGCGCACCAGGTCCTTGCACTCGGAAACGCCGTCCATGTCGCTCATCTTGGTATGGCAGTGAAGCTCTATGCGCTTATCGACATAGTTATCCTTGCGCTTCTGCAAAAAGGAAGGGATCTTCATAATACCGGAAAGGGAACCGATGACCACTTCCTTGTCAAAGCTGTCCAGCTGGGCAATGCCCTTTACCTTCACGAAGCCCTTTTCCTTGAAATTCTCCAGAAGCTCCGGCACAAATTCCGTGCCGATAAAGAATTTGCAGTAAATGGAATCCGTATAATCCGTCAGGGAAAACTTGATGATGGTCTTTTCGTTTTTGATATCCCGCCGTTCGATGGCCATCACCACACCGCGGACCGTCACCTCACCGATCTCATCGATGATGTCGCAGATAGGCATGGCCTCTGTGTCGATATCACGGCCGAAGAGCACATCCGGATTCTCCGAGCGTTTGTAGCCGTGAAAAGGAGCTCTTCCGCCATTTCCGCCGCGTTTGTAGCCGCGGCCTGAGGAAGACCTGCCGGCGCCGCCATACTGTCTTTGTCCGGAGGGACCACCCTGTCCTGCACTGCCGGCACCGCTTCCCTGACCGGCCGCCTGTCCGGCGCCGTTCTGTGTATTTTCTACTCCGCCGCCGGCTGCCTTTGTGCTGCCTGCGGTATTTCCTGCCGCGCCGCCGGCTGCATTGCCTTCTGCACTTGCACCGGGCATCGAAGCGTTCACTGCACTGCCGCTGCCGTTTGCCGCAGGTGCATCCTCTTCCCAGGGCATGACATAGGTTTCTCCTGCTGCCGCCTGGCTGGCCAGATTGGCATAGTAGGCATCCTCATCGCCGCCGGCAGACATTGTCCGGGCAGCGCCCGCTGCCGCAGCAGGGCCACCGCCTGCAGTCTCTGCGCCCACAGGCGCCGCTGTTCTCTGCACGGGTCTCCAGGTATTCTCCACTCTCCTCTTTTCATGGCTGCGTTTCTCGAATTCCGCATGAAAACGCACATCGAGGCCGCAGCGCTCCCTAAAGATCCGGTCGAGGGTCGTGATCAGGCTCTCGCTCTTATCTCTGCTCAGGCAGGAATCCTCCAGCGTCACCACCACGCTGTCAGGCGCCGGATAGCTGATCCTGGCCTCCCGGAAGAGCTTGCCGATCACCGGGGAGTAATGCGTGAATTCCTCTGTCAGGCTGTCAAAGTAATCATGCATCAGCTTGCCGGGATCATACTGGGCAGACAGAGAAAAGTGCTCCACAATATAGACCTCTGCCCTGGGGGCAGAGGTCTTATTGCCGGCGGAAAAGACCTGAGAGGCCAGCATCTCTTCCATCTGAAAAACAGCTGTTTTATGGATCAGATGCCCGGAAAGCAGGCATACTTTGTATCTGGTGCGGGCAGAATTGGCTGCCAGCCGTTCCACCTGGGTCTCCTCAAAGACTGCGCGCAGCTTATCCGGTACCTGCAGGGTGGGAAAAACTTCAAAAAAAGGTTTTGCCATAGATTCTATTTATTTTCACTCCAATGATCCAGTTCGTATTTCAGGGCATCTAACAGCTGATCCTCCGGCATCTTCCGGACGATCTCTCCGTGTTTGATCAGCAGGCCTTCTCCCACGCCGCCGGCTACGCCGATATCGGCCTCTTTTGCCTCGCCGGGGCCGTTTACCGCACAGCCCATGACGGCCACCTTGATGTCCATGGGATAATTCTGTACCAGGCTCTCCACCTGGTTGGCCAGGCCGATCAGGTCGATCTTGGTGCGGCCGCAGGTAGGACAGGAGACCACCTCTACGCCGCCCTTACGAAGTCCCAGGGTGCGCAGGATGAGCTTGGCTGCCTTGATCTCCTCCACGGGATCTCCGGTCAGGGAGACGCGGATGGTGTCGCCGATGCCTTCATAGAGGATCACGCCCAGCCCCACGGAGGACTTGATGCTGCCGCTTAAGATGGTGCCCGCCTCGGTAATACCCACATGGAGCGGATAATCTGTCTGCTGCGAGAGAATCTCATGAGCCTTGATGCAGTTCATCACATCGGAAGATTTGATGCTGATCACCATCCGGTCGTAGCCGCATTCTTCGATCATATGCACCTTATCAAGGGCGCTCTCCACCAGTCCCTCCGGGGTGACGCCGTGGTATTTTTCCACCAGGTCTCTCTCCAGGGAGCCGCTGTTTACGCCCACGCGAATGGGAATATTTCTCTCCTTTGCCGCCGATACGACCGCCTGGATCCTGTCCTTGCCGCCGATATTGCCGGGATTGATGCGGATCTTGTCCGCACCGTTCTCTATGGCTGCAATGGCCATGCGATAGTCAAAATGGATATCCGCCACCAGCGGAATGTGGATCTGTTCCTTGATCTTTGCGATGGCCTTTGCCGCATTTTCATTGGGCACCGTGCAGCGGATGATCTCGCAGCCCGCCTGCTCCAGGGCCAGGATCTGGGCGACAGTCTTTTCCACATCCTCGGTAGGTGTATTGGTCATGGACTGGATCAGGATCGGATTGCCGCCGCCGATCTTGCGGTCGCCGATCTGTATGACTTTGGTGTGTTCTCTCTTGCTCATGTTTACCCCATTCCGCAGGCGTTTTGTGCCAAAGCGAATCTCTGATTCGGTTTGTGCTCATTGCTGTTTGTGACGTCTGCGGCACAAACAGCCGTGCGTACGTACGTTTTCAAACGTATGCCCACACCACTCCATCTGCTTCTCTGTTTATCTGAAGAACTTCGAAATATCATTAAAAAGTACAAAGACCATCAGTGCAAACAGTGCCATAAAGCCTGCCACATGCACCATGCCTTCCTTTTCCGGCGGCACAGCCTTGCCCCGGATGGCCTCGATGATCAGAAAGACCAGTCTGCCTCCGTCCAAGGCCGGCAGCGGGAGCAGGTTCATGATCCCCAGGTTGATGGATAAAAGGGTGGTGATATTCAGGAAGGATAAAAGCACAGTGGAAATGCCGTAGTTTCTGGCCTCCGTATAGGTATCATCCACGATCTTGACCACTCCCACGGGACCGGAGAGATCGTCCTTGGAAAAATGTCCGTTAAAAATCGTCCCCAGAGACTTAAAGGTAGCTCTCACCCAGTACTCCACCTCGTAGAATCCATAGCCGAAGACCTGAGCGGGATTGCACTTTTTGTACTCTCCTGCGCCCTGCAGACCGATAAAGTAACGGCCGTATTCCTCACTGTATTTTGGCGTGACGGTGACCGCATTTTTTACGCCGTCCCGGCTGTAGGTGATGGTCAGCGCCTCTCCGTAATTCATGGCGGAGATAAGGCTCACTTCCCTGTATACATGGATGGACTCTCCATTCACCTTCAGAATGGTATCGCCCGCCTCCAGTCCCGCCTCCTGGGCCGCGGAATCCGGCATGATCTGTTGGATCACCGGCAGATCGGTGCCGCAGAAGGCCACGATGATGATCGCAAAAATGTAGCCGATGATGAAATTTGCAAAGGGTCCCGCAAAGACCGTGGCGATCCTTCCCCATACCGGTGCATTGGGAAAGGCATGCTCATCCAGCTCCTCTCCCTTTTCCTGTTCTAAGCCGTTCATACCGTCAAAGATGCAGGCGCCGCCCACAGGGAGCAGCTTTAAACAGAATTCTGTCTCTCCTCGCTGCCAGTGGACCAGGGTGGGACCCATGCCGATGTCGAATTCATTGACCCGGATGCCGTTTCGTCTGGCGACGGCATAGTGACCGAATTCGTGGGCGATCACTATGACACTGAATATGATGAGAAAGGCGATGATGCTGACTGCCATTTCATTCTCCTTACTGCCGGATCAGATACCGGCAACCTGTACAAATGCTCTCAGAAGTGAATCCCCCCATTCGCTCTGCATTGGTCTTGCTGCGGCAGTTTATGCTGCCTGTTCTCTCCCCTGCCTGCGCACTTTTCCCTTCAGACCTTGCAATGGCTGCGCACATAGTCCCTGGCTTCTTTTTCCGTCTCCAGGATCTCCTCCAGAGAAGGGGCTGTGATGACATGATGGGCGCCCATGGCGCCGGCGATCAGGTCGTAGATATCCAGGAAGTGGATGCCGCCCTTTCGGAATACGGTTACCGCCTCCTCATTGGCTGCATTGAATACCGTGGGCATGCTGCCCCCTGCTCTCGCCGCCTCATAGGCCAGCGGCAGTCCGCGGAAGGTCTCCGTATCCGGCTTTTCAAAACAGATCTGCCCGATGGAAAAAAGATCCACCTTCGGGATCGCCAGCGGCTGTCTGTCCGGATAGAAAAAGGCATACTGGATAGGCAGACGCATATCCGGCATGGCAATATGCGCCATGACAGAGCCATCCACATATTCCACCATGGAATGTACCAGGCTCTGGGGCTGGACCACGACCTGGATCTGGTCTACATCCACATCAAAGAGCCAGCGGGCCTCCATGACCTCCAGTCCCTTGTTCACCAGGCTGGCGGAATCAATGGTCACCTTGGCGCCCATATCCCAGTTTGGATTTTTGAGGGCATCCTTTGCTGTCATGCCTACGAGATCCTGTCTCTTTCTGCCCCGGAAGGTACCGCCGGAGCAGGTCAGCAGGATCTTTTCGATCCGGCCGTGGGGCTCTCCGTTCATGCACTGGAAGATAGCACTGTGCTCACTGTCCACCGGCAGGATGGAGACGCCCGCCTCTGCCGCTGCCGGCATGATGAGGTGCCCCGCCGTCACCAGTGTCTCCTTATTGGCCAGGGCAATGGTCTTGCCCGATGCAATGGCGGCCAGTGTCGGCCGGATACCGATCATGCCCACCACTGCATTTAAAAGGATGGACTCCTGCTGCTCTCCCGTCTCGCTGTCGGAAAGTGCTTCCAGATTTGCTTCCTCCAGAAGTCCCTCCATACCGCTCACTACCTGCACCGGCAGATCTGCCACCCTTGTGCGCAGCTCGGCTGCTGCCTGTTCGTCCCACAGGCAGGCCATCCGGGGATGGAATTCCCGGATCTGTGCCTCCATCAGCTCCACGTTTTTCCCCGCTGCCAGGGCCTGCACATGCAAGAGCGACGGATAAGTGCGCACCACATCCAGCGCCTGCGTGCCGATAGAACCGGTAGAGCCTAAAATGATCAGATTTTTCATTCTTACCTCCCGCTTAATCACGCTGCCTGTCTCATCAGCAGCACGGCCAGCAGATAGATCAGGGGTGCTGTAAAGATCACGCTGTCAAAGCGGTCCATGATGCCGCCGTGTCCCGGGATACAATTGCCGTAGTCCTTGATCCCGTGATTGCGCTTGATGGCAGAGGCGGCCAGATCGCCGATCTGACTGATGATGCTGCCAAAGATACCCAGGATCAGGAATTCGATCTCAAAGTGTGCGTCGGGGTTCCAGTATGAGAGTACCACTGCTGTGCCCACACAAAGAAGCGCAGAGCCCACCACACCGCCGATAGAGCCCTCGATGGTCTTCTTGGGGCTTAACTCCGGTGCCAGCTTATGCTTGCCGAACATCCGGCCTGCCGCATAGGCACAGGTATCGCAGATCCAGGAGCAGAAAAAGATCAGGGCATAGACGTAGATGCCGTAGGGCAGCTCTCTGGCTCTGTAGATGCAGGACATCATCACCGGTGCATACAGGAACGCAAATACCGCTGTCATGATCTGGTCCGCATGAAACTTCGGATAGGTCAGCACATAGTGCATCATCATCGCAAGGATCAGCAAAATGATCACCAGAAGGGTAAAGAACTCCAGGCTCATGATGCTCTCATTTAAGAAGAGGAGCCCTGCGTAGTAGATCACTGTGGCCACCAGTCCGTATATTTCCAGACCGTCCATCTTCTCTCGCTCTTCCGGCTTTTTGCAGGCTCTTACCAGCTCATGATAGGCAATCATGGAGCAGACCAGTAATACAACGCCCACCGGATACCCGCCGATCAATGCCAATGCAATCGTAACAACAGCGATGATCACACCGCTTATGATTCTCTGTTTCATCTTTTACCTTTCTGCCGCTGCTTTGCAGCGGCAACCTGAGGAGAATTTCGCGAAGGCGAATTCTCCGATAGGATCCCGAGTGATGACGTTTACGGCATCACTCGAGTTTGAAAGAAATGCCATCAGGCATTTCTTTTAAACTTCACCTCTTTCTGCCGCTGCTTTGCAGCGGCAACCTGAGGAGAATTTCGCGAAGGCGAATTCTCCGATAGGATCCCGAGTGATGACGTTTACGGCATCACTCGAGTTTGAAAGAAATGCCATCAGGCATTTCTTTTAAACTTCACCTCTTTCTGCCGCTGCTTTGCAGCGGCAACCTGAGGAGAATTTCGCGAAGGCGAATTCTCCAGCCTACTTCAATCCGCCGTAGCGGCGCTCTCTGTGATTATAGGCATCGACCGCCTTTTCCAGTTCCTTTTTGTTAAAGTCCGGCCAGGCCACTTCGGTAAAGTACAGCTCTGTATAGGCCCCCTGCCACAGCAGGAAATTGGAGATCCGTTCCTCCCCGCAGGTGCGGATCAGCAGATCGGGATCCGGGATGCCTGCCGTATCAATGGCATCGGCGATCATCTGCTCGGTGATCTCGGCAGGTGCCAGCTCCCCTGCTGCCACGCGGGCCGCAAGGCTGCGCACGCCTCTTACGATCTCATCGCGACCGCCGTAGTTAATGGCGATCTGGAAATGGATGCCTGTGTTATTCTTTGTGGCCTCCTCCAGGCCTGCGATGGATTTCTGCAGATCCTCATCCAGTCTGGTCTTATCGCCGATCACGCGAATGCATACGTTGTTCTTGGCGCACTTGGCAAGGCTGGTCTTCATGTAGGTCCGCAGCAGATTCATCAGGGCGCTGACCTCTGCATCCGGTCTGCTCCAGTTCTCTGTGGAAAAGGCATAGACTGTCAGATAGCGGATACCCATGTCATCCGCGTCCTCCAGGATCTTTTCCACCACTCTGGCTCCCTGGGCATGTCCCATGTTCCGGGGCAGTCCCTTGGCCTTGGCCCATCGTCCGTTGCCGTCCATGATGATCGCTACGTGCTCCGGAATTTTGTATTCTGCTTCCATATATGCGTCCTTTCTGCTTTGAGAGGTCAGCGTTTGCTGTTTCATTTCATGATATCCCGGCATGCGCTCCATACCGGATGCGCAAACCAAAGAGGGCAGGCGGTTCCGCAACCGCCCGCCCTTCATTCTAATTCACGCTGTATCGTTTGTCTATTTCCATCCCATAAACTTACTATAAATTATCGTGTTTGTATAGCCACCCGGACGCCGGCCGAGGGAGCGGGTCCGACTGGATTGTGAAACACAAATACCACAGACAAACTCCGGCAGTATTAGACCGTCATGATCTCCTTAGTCTTTGCCTCGATAATGGAATCGATCTCCTTGCCGTACTTGTCTGTGAGCTTCTGCAGCTCGTCTGTCATATCAGCGACCGCATCCTCGGAGAGGTCTTCGCTCTTCTGCATCTTCTTGAAGGCATCATTGCCGTCCCGGCGCACATTGCGGATGGCTACCTTGGCCTCCTCGCCTTTCTTGCGCACTTCCTTAGCCAGTTCCTTACGGCGATCCTCGGTCAGCTCCGGGAATACCAGGCGAATGGTGGAACCGTCATTGGTGGGGGTAATGCCGATGTCAGAAGCAAGGATGGCTCTCTCCAATTCCTTCATGACATTCTTATCCCAGGGCGCGATCTGAATGATCCGGGCCTCCGGCACGGAGACATTGGCTACCTGCTGCACCGGTGTGGGCGCGCCGTAATAGTCCACGCGGATCTTGTCCAGCACATGGGGATTGGCTCTTCCTGCGCGGATAGCCTGAAGGTCTCCCTGCAGGAAATCCACTGCCTTTTCCATTTTCTCGCTGTAGGGCTTTACTTTTTCATTCATGATCTGTATATCCTTTCTGTTTTTCTTCCGGATCTTCTCCGTTATCCTGTTTCTTTTATTTTCGTTTTGCTGTTTCCGGCTCCGCTGTTTTTCCGGCCTGCTCTGTCAGCCTGTTATCCGTACTGTACTCTGCTGCTCTGCCGCTTCTATCCAACTGTCTTTTCTTTTAGTCAACAGTAATAGTAGTCCCGTTGAATTCGCCGGTTGCCGCCTTGATGATGCTGTCCTCTTCCTGAAGGGCGAACACACGCATGGGCATCTTATTTTCCTTTGCAAGGATGGATGCGGTCATATCTACGGCCTGAAGGTTCTGGGCGATCACATCGGAGATGGGCAGCACATCGTAGCGCTTTGCCTCCGGATTTTTCGCCGGATCGCTGTCATAGACACCGTCGATATTCTTTGCCAGAAGGATCACATCTGCCTCTACTTCTACCGCCCGCAGCACCACGCCGGTATCTGTGGAGAAATAAGGATGTCCCGTGCCGCCGGCAAAGAAGACCACCATACCTTTGGAAAAATATTTATTCGCTCTGTCCTTGGAAAAAAGCTTGGTAAAGGAGCCGCACTCGAAGGGAGTCAGCACATTGGTCATCATGCCCTCGCCGCGAAAGATCTCCGATACATAGATGCAGTTCATCACCGTAGCCAGCATGCCGATCTGGTCTGCCTTTACCCGGTCGATCTCATTGCCCGTGCGACCTCTCCAGAAATTGCCGCCGCCGGTGACAATACCTACCTCGTGTCCCTGCTCCAGCAGTGTCTTTACCTGCTTTGCCACACGACGTACCGTTGCCTCATCAAAACCTGTCTTTTTATCGCCGGCCAGTGCCTCGCCGCTTAGTTTCAGAATGATTCTGCTCATTGCTTTCCTCCTGTGCTGCGTATTCGATCTGAACGAATTCATTCTACCATACTTGCCCGGAGAAGAAAATGCAAAAAAGAAAGGGCTCGCGGCAATTCAAAAAGCCAATTCAAAAAGGCCGGTCTGCAAGATTTATGCAGACCGGCCTTCTATTTCACTCTCACTGTTCCTGTTTGGTATTACTGTTTCTCCTGGGCTGCCTTGGCTGCTGCGGAAAAGCCTGCGCGCTTACGAAGTCTGGGGTCCAGGATCTTCTTGCGGATACGAAGGCTCTTGGGGGTTACCTCCAGAAGCTCATCGGTATCGATGAACTCGATGGCCTGCTCCAGGCTCATGACCTTGGGCGGCACCAGACGAAGGGCATCGTCTGCGCTGGAGGAACGGGTGTTGGTCAGGTGCTTGGTCTTGCATACATTGACCTCTACATCCTCACTCTTGCCGGACTGGCCGATGATCATACCGGAGTAAACTTCCTCGCCGGGTCCGATAAAGAGGATGCCCCTCTCCTGCGCATTGAAGAGGCCGTAGGTAACTGCCGTACCGGTCTCGAAAGCGATGATGGAGCCCTGCTTGCGGTAGCTGATCTCTCCCTTGTAAGGTGCATAGCCATTGAAGATGGTATTCATGATACCGTTGCCCTTGGTATCGGTCATGAAGTCACCGCGATAGCCGATCAGGCCTCTGGAGGGAATATTGAACTCCAGGCGGGTATAACCGCCGTTGGCGGTGCCCATATTGATCAGTTCGCCCTTGCGCTCTCCGAGCTTCTGGATAACGCTTCCGGAAAATTCTTCCGGTACGTCGATGTAGCAAAGCTCCATAGGCTCTAAGAGCTTGCCGTTCTCGTCTCTGTGATACAGCACTTCTGCCTTGCTGACGGAGAACTCATATCCCTCACGGCGCATAGTCTCGATAAGGACAGACAGATGCAGCTCGCCGCGGCCGGATACCTTGAAGGCATCCATAGACTCTGTCTCCTCCACACGAAGGGATACGTCGGTATTTAACTCTTTGTAGAGGCGGTCACGAAGGTGACGGCTGGTGACGAACTTGCCTTCTCTGCCTGCCAGAGGAGAATCATTGACATTGAAAGTCATGGCAATGGTAGGCTCGGAGATCTTCTGGAAAGGAATAGCCACCGGATTCTCCGGAGAGCAAAGGGTATCGCCGATGTGAATGTCCTCGATACCGGAGACAGCCACGATGGAGCCGATCTTCGCTTCCTGTACTTCTACCTTATTCAGTCCCTCAAACTCATAGAGCTTGCTGACCTTTACCTTCTTTTTCTTGTCGGGATCGTGGTGGTTGACGATGACCACTTCCTGGTTGACACGCAGGGAGCCGTTGTCGATCTTACCTACGCCGATCCGTCCCACATATTCGTTGTAATCAATGGTGCTGATCAGCATCTGGGTGCCGGCTTCGGGATCGCCGGTAGGTGCGGGAATATAGTCCACGATAGTCTCGAACAGGGGCTTCATGCTCACGCCCGGGCTGCCTAAATCCATGGTAGCGATGCCGGCCTTTGCAGAAGCAAAGACGAAGGGGCAATCCAGCTGCTCATCGGAAGCGCCCAGATCCATCAGGAGCTCTAATACCTCGTCGATGACCTGGGTAGGTCTTGCCCCGGGGCGGTCGATCTTATTGATGCAGACGATGACAGGAAGCTCTAATTCCATAGCCTTGCGGAGCACGAATTTAGTCTGAGGCATGGGGCCTTCAAAGGCGTCTACTACCAGGATAACGCCGTTGACCATCTTGAGCACACGCTCTACCTCGCCGCCGAAATCCGCATGGCCGGGGGTGTCGATGATGTTGATCTTGATGCCGTTGTAGGAAACGGCGGTATTCTTGCTCATGATGGTGATGCCGCGCTCACGCTCGATGGCATTGGAATCCATGACACGGTCCACCACTTCCTGATTGGCGCGGAATACGCCGCTCTGACGAAGCAGGCCGTCTACCAGGGTCGTCTTGCCGTGATCGACATGGGCGATGATGGCAACATTTCTGATATCCTCTCTCGTTTGAATCATTGTGACCTCCATATCTCAGGGAGAAAATCATGCAAAGAGTCAGTCCTCTCTGCATACTTGATTGATCTTTTCACACAGACTGCTTTTCCCTGTAAAAATTACAGTTAATTTTCTTAACATCACGCAGTCAAAACTATAACAGTATAGCACCCGTTTTTTTTGAATGCAAGGAAGATGAAAAATCCCCGGCACCAAAGCACCGGGGATCCTGTTTCTGTCTTCTTCTGTAATTGTCTTCTGTCCTTCGCCGCTCATCCGATATGCAGGATCATGGTAGCGATCTCAAAGTATACCAGCAGGGAAAGGGCATC
Organism: bacterium; assembly: GCA_963658405.1. Classification (GTDB taxonomy): domain Bacteria; phylum Bacillota; class Clostridia; order Lachnospirales; family Lachnospiraceae; genus CAG-791. The sequence continues at coordinate 14,895 of CAVKQI010000034.1, forward strand.
CACGATGGTGGTGATCAGCGGGCTTGCCATCACCGCGGGGTCGAATCCTACTTTTTCTGCGATCATGGGAAGCAGGCAGCCTACCATCTTGGAGATCATGACCACCACCACGATGGTCAGGCAGACCACCAGGGCCATGCTGACGCCGATGCGGTCAAAGAGCAGGAGCTTAACAAAATTCGCCGCTGCCAGAGATATACCGCAGAAAAACGCCACCGATGATTCCTTCAGGAACACCCGCAGGGTACTCTTGAATTCGATCTCTCCCAGGGAAAGACCACGAATGACCGATACCGCGGACTGGGATCCCGCATTGCCGCCGGTATCCATCAGCATGGGAATATAGGCGGTCAGGGTCACATAGGCGGCCAGGGCATTTTCATATTGGGTAATGATGGCGCCGGTGAAAGTAGCAGAGATCATCAGTACCAGCAGCCAGGGCATTCTCTTTTTGTAGGTCTCGAAGACGCTTACCTTCAGATAGGGCTTGTCCGTAGGAATGATAGCGGCCATCTTTTCGATATCCTCGGTGGCCTCTTCTTCCACGATATCCATCACATCATCGATGGTGATGATACCAACCAGACGATTTTCATTATCCACCACAGGCATGGCGGTGAAATCGTATTTCTGGAACATCTTGGCAGCTTCTTCCTGGTCTGTCATCGTATTGATGCTGATGACATTTTCATTCATGATCTCGCCGATCACGGCATCCGGCTCTTTGATCAGCAGATAGCGCAGGGCCACGGTGCCCACCAGCACGCGCTGGCTGTCCAGGACATAGCAGATATTGACCGTCTCGGAATCCAGACCGATATCCCGGATCCTGTCGATGGCATCGGCTACGGTCATATTTTCCTTCAGGTCCACGAACTCCACCGTCATGACACTGCCGGCGGAATCCTCCGGGTAACGCAGCAGATGGTTGATATCCGCTCTGGTCTCCGGGCTGGCATTGGCCAGGATCTTCTTTACGACATTGGCGGGCATCTCCTCGAGCAGGTCGGTAGCATCATCGGCCATCAGATTGTCGATGACGGAGGAAGCCTCCTTATCGGACAGGGATGAAATGATATACTGCTGGTCGTCCATCTCCAACTGTGCGAATACATCTGCCGCCATGCTCTTTGGCAGGATGCGGAACATCTTTAAGGAATCCTCATCCTCCATCTCGTCCATAAAAGCGGCGATATCGGCAGTATTCATCTCCGCTGCCGTCTGACGAAGTCTGGTATACTGCTTGGTGTCAAGAAGTTCCCTGAGGACCTCAAATTCCTTTTCCATCTTTCTTTCTTCCATGGCAAACTCCTTTCGGATATGTGGTTTTTATGTGCAGGTTACTTCGTCGGGGAAGAGGGTTATCTGTGCTGTACAGCTTGGATTGTCTCTTCATAAAAACCACCTCCTTTGGAGCTTTGTATTGAGCGGACATTTCCTTTGCATCTTTTCTTTCGTCTTTGTCTGACCGGGAAATGTGTTCTCCGCCCGCAGCCACGACTATTGTAGGACCTCAGTTTTGCAGTGTCAACCATAAGAGAGGTAAAGTTTTCGATAAAGTCGATGCATCGCTGCCGCTTTGCAAACCCATAGATGAAAGGATACGGGATAAAGAAAAGTATCTGTTTATGTCCGCCTGACAATTTCAATCGTGAATATACTTGCAAGCAAGCAGTCAATTCAGGTCGAAATTGGCAGGTTCTGAACAGATACAAAGAAAGGAGCCGGACATACTTGCCCGACTCCCTAAAAATCTTATTTTAAATTAAGCCACCTTGCTCTTTGCAAGCTCTGCTAAAGCCTTGAAGCCCTCAGCATCGTTTACTGCCAGCTCAGCCAGCATCTTTCTGTTGATGTTCACATCAGCCAGCTTCAGGCCGTGCATCATCTGGCTGTAGGAAATGCCGTTCATTCTTGCAGCAGCGTTGATACGGGTGATCCAAAGGGAGCGCATGTCTCTCTTCTTCTGCTTTCTGCCGGCGAATGCGCTGGTCAGTGCTCTCATAACAGACTGCTTTGCGATTCTGTACTGCTTGGATCTGGCTCCTCTGTAACCCTTAGCCAGCTTTAATACTCTGTTGTGCTTCTTCTTGGCATTTAAACCGCCTTTAATTCTTGCCATTGTTTCTTATCCTCCATATAGATATGGCCTCTTGCGACGCCTTCCGTGTGATTCTTTCCACCCTCCGGCTGCAGGCCGAGGTCTTTCTGTCATGCTTAGACGTAAGGAAGAACCTTTCTCATGTTCTTTACATTCGTTGCATCAACAACGGTAGGCTGTCTTAAGCCTCTCTTTCTCTTGGTGGACTTCTTGGTTAAGATGTGGCGCTTATTAGCCTTGAATCTCATTAACTTGCCGTTTCCGGTCACTTTGAAACGCTTTGCGGCCGATCTGTTTGTCTTCATGCTGGGCATTGTTTTTTCCTCCTGTACTTTCCAACTATATTTTCTAACTGTGTCCGGGAAGTCCCTGTCCCCTGTAACGCGGCAGGTCTAGTTCCGTTTTTCAGCTAAAAACATTGTCATGCTTCTGCCTTCCACCTTAGGCTGCTTGTCCACAACAGCTACATCGCTGAGGGCTGCTGCGAAATCCGTCAGGATATGGACGCTGGCGCCCATGTGTGCCATCTCACGGCCGCGGAAACGCAGGGTGATCTTGACTCTGTCGCCCCGCTCTAAGAACTTGCGGGCTGCATTGACCTTGGTATTGAGGTCATTGGTATCGATATTCGGGGAGAGGCGGATTTCCTTGATCTCCACGGTCTTCTGCTTTTTCTTGGCTTCCTTGTCCTTGCGGGTCTGCTCGTATTTGTACTTGCCGTAGTCAAGGATCTTGCATACCGGCGGCTTTGCTCCGGGGGAAACCTTTACCAGGTCAAGGCCGGCTTCCTCTGCCAGCTTGCGCGCATCAAAAGCACTCATGACACCGAGCTGCTCTCCGTCCTGTCCGATTACGCGGACCTCTCTGTCTCTGATCTGTTCATTAATGAATAAATCGTTGTTATTAATCTTCATACCCTCCGCCATAAGACCGATGATCCTCTTCACCGGCATAAAAAAAGTGGACACGCAAAGTGTCCACTTATACTCCAGTATCCTCTCCTGCCGCAGCAGGCATATCCATTAATGCAAATCCGGTAAGCACCATCCGCTGCAGCCTGCTGCAGAACTATGGATGATCCTCCGTGGATTCATCAGGTAAGATTCTGTTATAGTATAAACGCTGTCTGGCTCTGCCGACAGGTGAGAGTGGAACTCTGCTTGATTGTACCGATACGAGTCCAGCGCTTTGCTCTGCTCGTACTAAAGCAGAATACCACACTCACTCCTTCCTTGTCAACAGGAATTTCGAGTCAGATTGCAGGTAAATCACAGGCTTTTGAGGGCCGTTTTTCAGGCCATATCGTAAACGCTTCTGACACGGTATGCCCCTGCCGGCTTCTCGCCTTCGATCTGCAGGGTAATGCTGCCTTTTTCCATATCAAAGAAATTGTCACCAAGGCGCAGATTGCCGTCCGGAGATTCCACGGTTACCCACTTGGCGTAGGCTTTGGCCGTCACCGTCACCTCGTGCTCTCCTACCTCTACGGAAAGTGCCGGGTCTGCGAAGTGATAGTGTTTGGGCGCGCAGAACAGGCTGCTGCCTCTGGATACGATCTCTCCGTTTACTTCAAAAGCATAGGATAAGTGCACGTCCAGCTGATCCCTGTCACTGAAATCAAGCTTCGGCAGCCAGGTGCCTCCGTAAGCCGGCACGTCGATCTCCTCTGCTCCTTCCTGCAGGACATTGCTCATAGGATCGCAGAGCTGCCATCTCACGGTGCCATGGACGGTCTGCGCCGTCTCATTGGCCACATGGAGGGTTCCGGAGATCTCGATGGGCATGGGCTGGGTATTGGGGCAGGGCTTCTGGTCGATCTCTCCGTGTTCCTCACAGGAGATCATCACCGGTGCAAACATGCGCTTCTCGGCATACTGCAGCGCCTTCCACCGGCCGTAGTAATCGATGCTGGCCCAGGAAGCCACCGGCCAGATGTCATTGAGCTGCCATACCGTCACGCCCATGCAGGTCCCCCGGATCCGGCGGAAATGCTCTACGCCGTAGCGAATGGCATCCGCCTGCAGGATCTGGGAGCAGAAAAGCAGCTGGTCAAAATCCTTCGGATACAGATACGTCATAGACATATAGCTGAGGATCTTGCCGTTGGCCGCGTTGTTGCGCTGATGCATCTCCATGACGCGGGAGAAAATATTGCGGTCTTCCGGCTCCGTGAACGCCTCCACGCTCTGCAGGCAGGGGAAGGACTGGAAGCCGAACTCCGACAGGAAGCGATAGTGATGGCTTCTGTAGGCAGTAAAGGGCTCGCTGCCGTGCCATACGCCCCAATAGTGGGTATCGCCCACATTCTCCGCATGGGGATGGTCGAAATTGCCGCCGGAGGAAGGGGAAGACGGCCAGTAAAAGCCCTGGGGATCCTCCTGCCGGATCACCTGGGGTTCGATATACTCTGCCATGTGCAGATAATCCGCCTTCTGCTTGGGGGTGATGGGTGCAAAGCATCCATCCTGCACCATGGTCTCCAGCTCATTATTGCCGCACCATAAGCCGATGCAGGCATGATGGCGGAGTCTGCGCACATTATCCCGGATCTCCGCCCGGATATTCTCATCAAAGCCGGGCATCAGCTCATAGTTGGCGCAGGCGAACATCATATCCTGCCACACCAGCAGTCCCAGCTCATCGCAGATATCATAGAAAAAGTCATCCAGGAAATAGCCGCCGCCCCATACACGGATGGTGTTATGGAAACATTTGACTGCATCCTCCAGAAGACGTCTGGTCCGCTCCTTTGTCACCCGGGGAAGGATATTGTCCTCCGGGATATAGTCTGCGCCCATGGCAAAGATCTGCAGACCGTTGACTGTCAGAGCGAAATTCTTACCCGGAATCTCATCCGGTGTCTGTCCCTTTAAGTGCTCATCCCAGACCTCATCGGGCATGGGATCCAGATTGACGGTCACGGTGCGCAGGCCGATGCGGCGCTTCCAGGTATCCAGGACCTTGGTGTCTGCTGCCTTCTCACAGGTGTTCTGGCTTTCTGCCGTTTTCTCCGGTTCTGCTTTTTTCGTCAAAGACTCTGCCTGTGCATCCGTCAGAGACAAAAGCTTCACTTCTATCTCATAGAGAGGCTGCTCGCCGTAGCCATTGGGCCACCAGCGCTTGGGATTCTCCACGGTCAGATCAAGATCTGCCGTGTCCTTGCCGGGCTCCATGATGGCACAGCCCTGCAGCTTTTCTCCCTCCGGAGATGTCAGAGTGGCCTGTACTGCCATTTTCCGACTCATGCGTCCGCTCTCATTAAGGCTATGGCAAAGAACCTCGCTGCCAGACAGCGCATCCCCTTCGGCGGCCTGCAGCATGGCAGTGATCTCCCCGGCCGGTGTCCTCTCGATCTGCGTATGCACCTGCACCTTTACGGCAGAGACCTGATCGCCGTGTATATCATGACCTGTCACCTGGTGCTCCTGGGTGACATAGACCTGTTCGATCCTGGCCTCATCAAGGGCCAGCACATAGACATCCCGGAAAAGACCGGCATCGGGCAGTCTCGGGCCCCAGTCCCAGCCAAACATGCACGCCGCCTTCCGCAGCTGGGGGAATCCTCTCATAGCCTCTGCGGATCCTTCTGTGGCATGGGCTTTGTCTGCCGCTTCTATAAATTTTGTAGGAGAATGGAAAAGAAGGCGCAGGTCATTGTCCGCTGCCGCCAGCTTTGTCACATCAAATTCCCAGGTGCGGTGCATATTGTCCACACTGGCAATTCTTTCTCCGTTTAAGGTGATATCTGCCAGGGTATCAATACCTGCAAAGCAAAGCAGGAGTCTTTGTGCCCCCAGCATCTGCTCCGGCAGGGTAAACTTTGTCTCAAAAAGGAAGTCATTGTCCATGAGCTTTAAGGCATCCAGCTCATTGTCCCGCACAAAGGGATCCGGCATCAGGCCGTGATCCAGCAGGGTGCTGTAAACCGTGCCGGGCACTTTCATCTCCAGAGATTTCTGCTCTATTCCATATACATTCTCACCCAGGACGGTCATGTGCCAGCCATCCCGAAGAAGCATTTTTTCCATGCTGTTTTGTCCTTTCCGTGCTATACTGTCTGTACTGATTTCATA
>CAVKQI010000035.1:0-21055 GCA_963658405.1 bacterium
GAAAGGTAGCACAGAAGACCGGAACCTATGACAAGACAAAGCATCTTCTTACCTACCAGATCGCCTTGAATCCGAACGGAAACACACTGAATAATGGCAATGCCATGACAGTAACGGATACATTGAGCGGTAGTCTGGCATCCTCCGCCAGATTGAACAGTCTGGCACTGTATACAGTAAAAGAGGAAACCGGCGCTGACGGCCAGGTTACCTATACAGCGCAGGCTCTGATTAAGGAAATGACAGCAGACACGGCTATACCTACAGAGGCGTATCATTACTATTATGAAAATAACGGTACTTTCACCGCTCTGATTCCGGATAGTGTAGCCTGCGTAATGGTAGCACAGTATACCATTGAAAAAGATTTTGCCGCCGACACTGTGATGCGTAACGATGTTACGCTTACCGGTCAGTCCAGTTGGAAAGCAGACCAATGTGTGAAAACCTTGGAGAAATACACAAGCGGAACGGTTACTACCGATCATGATTCTCTGAAGGTTCTTAAGAGAGATATCGATAATTACTCCACGACCCTGAGTGGGGCGAAATTCCAGCTGAAAGCACTGAAGCGGTATAATACAGAAACTAGTCAGTGGGTAGACTTTACGAGCAGTAATGATGCGGATCAAAATACTGCAGCAGTTCAGGAACTTGTTACCGGTACTGATGGGGCATCTTCCAGTGTACCAATCCAGAGAAATGTGATCTACAAACTGACGGAGACTGCACAACCGGATGGCTATATTCTGGACAGCACGCCTTATTACTTTATTGCGCTGGCCGATGGAGAAAGTCTCAATTTACCAGACAGCATCTCCGGTGAAAGTGCATACAGTAAAAATGGTGTGACACCGCATTATCTGAAGCCCATCGAGCAGAATACAGATAGTGAAGGAAAGGTAACTTATACCGGCTATGGCAGCATTACGATCGAACGTTATAATAAGAGAGAGAAGACGACGGTAGAAAAGGGTCAGCTGAGGGTGTCCAAGACCTGGAAAGACAGCAATGGCAATCCGCTGAAAAATGCAACAGACCTGGATAAGATGTCTGCCATTACTGTGACCTTGACAAAGCATACGCCTGAAATGGCTACGATCCAGGTAAGCGGAGAGAACGGTGGTACCTGCAATATAGAAGTGCCTTTTAGCCAGAATACGACTGTGAAGCTGGCAGGTAATTCTAGCTACTGTAGTGGTGCAACAGCTACTAATGATAGTAACAAGACAGTAATTACTAATATTACCAGTAAAAATGTAGTCGTGAAGGTACAGGGAACTGTTGGCACAGACTATGTACAAACCGGTGTATGGAAGGAAATACAGAACGCTGCATCGCTCGAGAGAACGGTTGCAACAACGGTTTCTTCAGTAGAATTGAATAAGAGTAACGAATGGACTTATCTGTGGGAAAACCTGGAAAAAGAGGACTACATTACCTACACACTGACAGAGACCGCGGTGGATGGTTATACCGCCACCTATCAGTTAAACAGCAATGATCTTGCAGAAAACAAGGAATTTTCACTCCGGGAAAACGGTGACGTGATCACCATCACCAACACCCCGAACAGCAAGCTCTACGTCCTTCCCAAGACCGGCGGCAGCGGCGTGATGCCCATCTACGTGACCGGCGGTATGCTGACAGCAGGCGCAGCAGGGCTGTGGGTGACCGGAAAGAGACGTAAGAGAGAACAGTAAGAGAAAGCAGTAAAAGTACCAGTAACAAGCAGGAAACAGCTGCAGGGTTGGCAGCGCAAGGAGCGAGTATGGAGAGAAAGCATATTCTGCACAAAATAGCAGCAATAGCAGGGGCGGCGGTCATGGGAGTGGCCTTGCCGGTCTCAGCAGCGGGAGCACTGCCGGCAATGGCGGTGCAGGCTGCGGCCCAGCCGTCGGCAGATACCCTGCAGATGGATGCGAAGGGATCGATCAGCGTCCTTTTCCGGGATAGCTCCAGCAAGAAGGCAGTGCCCGGCGGCGAGGTCACCATCTACAAGGTGGCCACCGTAGAGCGGGACAATGCGAACCTGCGCTATGTCTATGTCAATGGCTTTGAGAATTGCGGAATCAGCCTGGATAATCTGTCGGACAGCACCCTGCCGGGCAAGCTGCAGAGCAAGATCCAGTCGTCTTCTGCAAAGACTACGATGACGATCGGTTCCGACGGACGGGCCACCTTTACCGGCCTGTCTCTGGGCCTGTATCTCGTACTGCAGAATAAGACAGCAGACCGCTACAGTCCGATCCAGACCTTCCTGGTGACGGTACCTATGTCAAAGGACGGCAGCTGGAACTACAATATTGATGCGACACCCAAGATGAGCACCAGCACCTACAATAAGCCGCCGGAGACTCCGCCTACACCGGAGGAGCCGCCGACCCCTGATACACCCACCAAGCCGAAGGTGCCGGAGAAGCCTACCACACCTACGACACCGGAGACACCGACCACGCCGGAGACGCCCACCACACCCGATACGGAAGTGGAGAACGCCAACAGGGATAAGGACAGACTGGATGCGAACCGCAGCAGAGACAAAGGCCGACTCGGCGCCGCCAGACTCCCCCAGACCGGACAGCTTGACTGGCCCGTCCCGGTACTGTGCATTGCAGGCCTGGCCCTCTTTGCAGCAGGCTTCGCCCTCCGCAGAGAGCAGAAAGACTAAACCCGAACATTACAGAACAGCAAAAAAACAGTATAGTAAAGCAATACAATAAGAAGCAGCTATGTGGCCGACAGACCGCATAGCTGCTTTGATAATTATTTGAATTGTACTTATAAAGAAGTATCCTGTTGCTATTCCGTGGTGAAAGGAATATAGTCAGAAGAGAGGCATTGATTCTGCTATTTATAGCCGACGAGCTGCGGCATTGAAAGGAAATAATGGCACAGGAACAGAAAAACCAGAATACAAAAGCAGGCAGCGGCATTACAGAGGGAATCATCTGGCAGCAGCTGCTGCTTTTTTTCTTTCCCCTTCTTTTCGGGACCTTTTTCCAGATGCTCTACAATATGGCGGATGCGCTGATCGTAGGTCGCTTTGTGGGCACCACGGCATTGTCTGCCGTGGGCGGGACACCGGCGGTGCTGATCAATCTCCTGGTGGGGATCCTCGTGGGCCTGTCCTCCGGCGCCACGGTAGTGGTGGCTCAGAGCTACGGCGCGGGACGCCACAGTGAGGTGGAGAAGGCCGTGCACAGCGCCATGGCTGTGGGCATCCTGGTGGGATTCCTCTTTATGGTGCTCTGCATCTGGCTGGGCGGCGGCATGCTGACCATCCTTGGGACACCGCAGGAGACCTACGATGAGTCCCTTCTCTATCTGACCATCTATGCCCTGGGCATGATCCCAAATACCGTCTATAATATGGCAGCAGGCATCCTGCGGGCGGCCGGTGACTCGAAGAGGCCGCTGTATTTCCTGGTGGCCAGCACATTGACTAATATAGTCTTAGACCTTTTCTTCATTCTGGGACTCCATATGGGGGTGGCCGGGGCAGCCTTGGCCACGATCCTCTCCCAGCTGGTCAGCGCAGTATTGGGCTGCCTGACACTGATGCGCACAAAGGAGAGCTACCGGCTGGTGATCCGGCATATCCGCTTTGATCCTGTCTATACCGGTAAGGTACTGCGGATCGGCGTGCCGGCTGCGCTGCAGTCCACCACCTACTCCCTCTCCAATCTTTTTGTGCAGGCGGCGGTCAACGGATTCGGCACCGCCATGGTAGCGGCCTGGACCATCAATGATAAGGCAGATTCCCTGTTCTGGATGATCATCGCCTCCTTCGGCACGGCCACCATGACCTTTGCCGGACAGAACTACGGAGCAGGAAAGTACGCCCGGGTCCGCAGCTGCGTGCGGCAGGCCCTGGTGATCACGGCCATCTTTACCCTGGCGATGATGGCGCTGATCATTACCATGGGACAGCTGCTCTGCGAAGTATTCAGCAGTGACCCAGAGGTGATCGAACTGGGCAAACACATGATCCAGTTCCTGACACCTACCTTCCTGACCTACATCTGCATTGAGGTGGTGGGCGGTACACTGCGGGGCATGGGAGACGTGGTGCTCCCCACCGTGATCTCCATCCTCGGTGTCTGCGTTCTGCGCATAGGCTGGGTGCTGCTGGCAGTGCCCAGAGTGCATACCATCGATACCGTCATGCTGGGGTATCCCATTACCTGGATCACGACGTCGGTGCTGTTTGTGGTCTACTACTTATATTACATAAAGAAAAGAGACATATTCAAAGTTTAACTGTGTAGAAGCAGGCCGGTCGGGCAGACGAGGGAGCGGGTGGCGGATGATGTCCGGCGCAGGGGCATTGCGATGCCTCGGCACTTGGCTCGCGTCCTTTGCGAGCTTACGTGCCGCTAGGCATAAGCACTTGAGCCGCAAGGCGTCCCCAAGCGGACATCGCCGACAGGACCCGCTCCCTCGTCTGCCCGGCCGGCCGTGAAATATTTTTCATGTGCAGACTGTGATTTTTTCTATCTACGTGATATTATGTACGTGTTTATCTGCGGACAAGCCCTTGCCCGGGATAAAGCAGCAATCAGACATCAGAGCGCGGCTGCCGGTGTTGTAGGTCGGAGCTTAGCCTCTGAGAAAAGGAGAAGAACATATGAAGATTATCGAACATGACGGTTCCATCAAGGAGTATGACGATCAGGATGCCTTTGTGCTTTCCACACTGCGTCACACTGCGTCCCACGTGCTGGCACAGGCCATCAAGCATCTGTATCCCGATGCCAAGCTGGCTATCGGCCCTTCCATCGAAACCGGTTTTTATTATGATATTGATTTCGGCGACAAGACCATTTCCGAGAGCGATCTGGCTTCTATCGAGTCCGAGATGAAAAAGATCGTCAAGAAATGTCTCCCCATGGAGCGCTTCACCCTTTCCAGAGAGGAAGCCATCGCCTTCATGCAGGAGAGAGAGGAGCCTTATAAGGTAGAGCTCATCGAGGATCTGCCGGAGGGAGAGACCATCTCCTTCTTCCGCCAGGGAGACTTCACGGATCTGTGCGCCGGCCCCCATCTGCTCAATACCAAGCAGGTAGGCAAGGCCTTCAAGCTCATGTCCATCGCCGGTGCTTACTGGAGAGGCTCCGAAAAGAACAAGATGCTGACCAGAATCTACGGCACCGCTTTCCTGACCAAGGAAGAGCTGGAAGAGTACCTGCACATGCTCGAAGAGGCAAAGCGCAGAGATCACCGCAAGCTGGGCAAGGAGCTGGGACTGTTTATGATGAACGACGCCGGCCCGGGCTTCCCCTTCTTCCTGCCTAACGGCATGAAGCTGCGCAATGCCCTGCTGGACTTCTGGAGAGAGTTCCATGCCAAGAACGACTACGTGGAGATCTCCACGCCCGTGATCCTGAACAGAAGCCTCTGGGAGACCTCCGGCCACTGGGATCACTATAAGGAAAATATGTATACCACCGTCATCGACGACGAGGATTATGCCATCAAGCCCATGAACTGCCCCGGTTCCATCCTGGTATACCAGAATGAGCCCCGCTCCTACAGAGATTTCCCTCTGCGCATGGGTGAGCTGGGACTGGTACACCGCCATGAAAAGAGCGGACAGCTCCACGGCCTGATGCGCGTGCGCTGCTTCACCCAGGATGATGCGCACATCTTCATCACCCCGGAGCAGATCGAGGATGAGATCGCAAGGATCGCTTCCATGATCGACCAGGTTTACAAGATGTTCGGCTTTAACTACTTCATCGAGCTCTCCACCAGACCGGAGGATTCCATGGGATCCGATGAGGACTGGGCAATGGCAGAGGACGGCCTTCGCCATGCACTGGACAAGATCGGTCAGCCCTATATCGTCAATGAGGGCGACGGCGCCTTCTACGGCCCCAAGATCGACTTCCATCTGCGCGATTCCATCGGCCGTACCTGGCAGTGCGGCACCATTCAGCTGGACTTCCAGCTGCCCCAGCGCTTTGACCTGGAGTACATGGGCTCTGACGGCTTAAAGCATCGCCCCATCATGCTGCACCGTGTATGCTTCGGCTCCGTAGAGAGATTCATCGGCATCCTGATCGAGCACTTTGCAGGCGCTTTCCCGACCTGGCTGGCACCTACCCAGGTAGAGGTGATCCCGATCTCCGATAAGACCATGGACTATGCCAAGGACGTGCTGGCAAAGCTCAAGGACGCAGGCATCCGCGCAGAGCTGGACGGCCGCTCCGAGAAGATGGGCTTCAAGATCCGCGAAGCACAGGTCAAGAAGATCCCCTACATGCTGGTGGTAGGTCCGAAGGAAGCAGAAGAGGGCAAGGTAGCCGTTCGCTCCCGCTTCGCAGGAGACGAGGGCGCCAAGGACCTGGATGCATTCCTGGCAGATATCAAGAAAGAGATTGCAGACAGAGCTCTGAGAGAAGAGACAAAGAGCGAATAAGACGCGTTATAATGCATAAAGACGACTCCCATCCCGGCGTGCCGGGGTGGGAGTTGCTGATTTAGGAAGCCATCTGTATGCAGCAAATGCAGACTGAATGTGGAGAATGTTGGAATCTGTTCAGACCTTCATCTCGTTTTTTTTGGAAATCTCGTTTTTTTCGGAAAATTTAAAAAAGTACTTGCATTTTTGAACAGCAGCCCTTATAATCATTTTTGTTGTCGCCGGGGTGTAGCGCAGCTGGCTAGCGCACCACGTTAGGGACGTGGGGGTCGCGTGTTCGAATCACGTCACTCCGATTGATACGAAAAACGGAGAGCATTTATTGCTCTCCGTTTTTTTTCTGTTTAGCGTCCGGGCATCAATGAAGTGGTCATTGCCGGTCTTGGAACTTAAAGCCATTGATGCTATAATGATTCTGCTAATTCAAAATAATCCGCAGAAAGGAAACCGCCATGCAGGAATATAAGAAAGAATTCATAGATTTCATGATCGACAGCCAGGTGCTGAAATTCGGAGACTTTACATTAAAGAGCGGCCGCAAATCCCCCTTCTTTATGAACGCCGGCGCCTATGTCACCGGTACCCAGTTAGAGAATCTGGGAGTGTTCTATGCCAAGGCGATCCACGACACCTACGGCCTGGACTTTGATGTACTCTTCGGGCCTGCCTACAAGGGCATTCCGCTGGCAGTAGCGACTGTCATGGCTATTTCCCGCCTCTACGGCAAGGACGTAAAATACTGCGCAAACCGCAAGGAAGTAAAGGATCACGGCGATAAGGGCATCCTGCTGGGCAGCCCCTTAAAGGACGGCGACCGCGTGATGATCATCGAGGACGTCACCACTTCCGGCGCTTCCATGGCCGAGACCGTGCCGATCCTGCGCGCCCAGGCCAATGTGGAGCTGGTGGGACTGATGGTCTCCCTTAACCGCATGGAGAAGGGCATCGATACAGACAAGAGCGCCCTGGATGACATCCATGATAAGTACGGATTCTGCGCCAATGCCATCGTCACCATGGCAGAGGTACAGGAATATCTCTATAACCGCCCGGTACAGGGAAAGGTATGGATCGACGATGAGATGAAGGCTGCAATGGATGCCTATTATGCACAGTACGGCGCGGCTTCTGTATAATAAATAATACAGATGGCAATGCAGCTGTGTGATCCTGCATTTCTGTAATGCAGAAGGCAGTGCAATGACAGAACAGAAAGTGAATGTCGAAACACGAGCTGAATGCCGTAACCCAGGTGTTGCCGCATAAGCAAATAAATCGGATACAAAGAATATGGACGGCGTCAAAAAGAAGAAATACCTTTTTACCAATAAGAAACAATCCCCCAAGGGTTGGCTGTCCGCCAGCCTTGGGGTGATTTCCCTGACATCGGTGTGCATTGCACTCTATCTGACCTATTTAAATAACGGGACCGCCACACTGCGGTGGGGCGCAGCCGTCTTTTTGAGCCTTATTTTTGCCATCGTAGGATTTGCCAGCGGCATCCTTTCCAGAAAGGAGCCGGACCGGTTTTATTTCTTTGCCTACGTAGGCATCCTTTTTAACGGCATCGTGCTGGGACTCTGCGCATGGATCCTGTACCTGGGCATCCTGCCGCAGTAAGCAGGTCTTTTTGATCGTGTATAGTATCAGGAGGAATTTTTTTGCATTTATTTCAAAGTGAACGATATCAGTTATCAAGAGAGAGAATCGCTGCAATAGAGGCAGAACTGACGGAGCAGGATACCATAGAGCCGCAGTTTTCTGCCTTTTTCCTTTCCTGCGCAAAGTGGCTGATGCTGCTGATCCGGGAAAGAGAGTTCATAGAAAGCGGTGCCCAGGCCGCGGCCGGTCTGGAGGAGCTGCAGGCGCATAACCACCGCCTGTATGAGGAGATCCTGCCGGTCCACTATAGCGAAAGTTACGCCAATCCTGCCTATGCCGCCACGCAGCTGGGAGAGGAATACGGCCCGCTTTGCGCCGCCCTTCTGTATGAGCTTCGCAGCGCCCTGCCCTTTGTCTACGAAGGAGCAGAGGAGCGCGTGCTGCCAAGACTCGAACTGTTCCTGGAGATCTACGGCGCCTTTGCAGAGCAGTACGACGAATATAAAAAGCAATGCAGAAAAGAAAAGACAGACAGCACCGGCAGCGGCTTTCCCACCTGTCCGCCCTATCGCTTCATCAAAGGAAAGATCTACAGCTACCTCTCCGACTACGCCGAGGAGGAATCCGCCTACGAGATCGGACAGAAACTGGCCGGGGAAAGTGACTTCGCAGGGGAGATCCTCCGGCAGTGGCAGGAAGACGACTTGCGTTACCTCTACTATTTCGGAGAGTATATCGGTGAAAACGAACTGGGGGCGGCCGGGCATCTGCTGCACCTGCCCCAGGAGACCATCGACAAGATGGCAGATACCTATACAGAAGGCTACCGCATCGGCTTTATCGTCACCGGCAAGGACCTCTCTGCAAAAAAGCGCGTAGGCGTGATCTGGCGACTGGGTTTTGAGCGCATGGTCAAAAAGGCAGCGGCCAATTTCGCCGGACAGGGTCTTAGCTGCACGTATTTCCGGGAAGTGCCCACCCTGTTTCGCATGCTGCGCGCAGGCAAGAGCGGCTACGCAGGCGGGGATGCCAATCCTCAGTACCTCTACGACCATCGGGAGGATCTGGCACTTTTCCTGGATGACACCCTGGTAAACCGCCGCCTGGAAGCACTGGAAAATGTCTACCAGGAGAAGCGGCCGCAGACCGTGCTCTTTGCAGGACCTGCGGTGATCGAGACCTTTGGCGAAAAGCCCTTTTCGCCGGTCAATACCCCGCCCAGACCCGCCTTTAACGCTGTACAGCAAAAGTGGATCGCCGGCTGGCAGACCAAAGCAAGCCTTCTCTATAATGAAGCCGTGATCGGCAAGAACCGCAGCTTTACCATCATCGCCTTCCCGGTGCCGGAGATCGCATCGGAGGGAGAGAACTACGGCGAGATCTTTGATGCGGTAGTGGAGATCAATACCCTGGATTACGAGAAGTACAGAAGGATCCAGGCCGCCCTCATCGATGCCCTGGATCAGGCAAGGTGCGTTCGGGTGCGGGGACAGAAGGGCAATCGGACAGATATGACCGTGGCCCTGTACGAACTGACAGATCCCGCGCACCAGACCATCTTTGAGAACTGCGTGGCGGACGTAAATATTCCGGTAGGCGAAGTCTTTACCTCTCCGGTACTGGAAGGGACACAGGGGACACTGCACGTATCCGAAGTCTTCTTAAACGGCCTGCAGTTCCGGGACCTGGAGCTCATCTTTGAGGAAGGCCGCGTGACGGACTACCGGTGCGGTAATTTCGAGGATCCCGCCGAGGGACGGCGCTATATCGAGGACAATATCCTCTTCCATCACGACAGACTCCCCATCGGTGAGTTTGCCATCGGCACCAACACCACCGCCTATGCGGCCGCCAGAAAGTACCATATGGCAGACCGACTCCCCATCCTCATTGCCGAGAAGACCGGCCCCCATTTTGCCGTGGGAGATACCTGCTATTCCTACGAAGAGGACAATAAACAGTACAATCCGGACGGAAAAGAGATCGTGGCCAAGGAAAACAGCGTCTCGAGACTCCGCCTGACGAATCCGGGGAAAGCTTATTTCGGCTGCCATACCGACATCACCATCCCCTATGAGGAACTGGGCGAAGTGACCGCGGTCTGCGCAGACGGGCGCGAGATCCCGCTGATCCGGGAGGGCAGATTCGTATTGCCGGGGACGGAAGAACTTAATGAGCCTTTGTGCCGCTAGGCATGAGCACTTGAGCCGCAAGGCGTCCCCAAGCGGACATCGCCGACAGGACCCGCTCCCTCACCCGGCGTCCGGGTATCCAAAGAACCCCGCTCTGCAACTGCACTAAAATAAGAAACCCGTCTTGCATGGACGCAGGATTTACTTTATTATGATACGAGAAGTGCATATAACAGCAAAATAAGGAGATTACAGAATTATGGCACAGGTTGGAATTGTGATGGGCTCTGACTCCGATATGGCAGTGATGAGCAAGGCAGCAGACGTGCTGGAGGAACTGGGCATTTCCTATGAAATGCATATCATTTCCGCCCACAGAGAGCCTGACGTATTCTTTGATTATGCAAAAAACGCAGAAGCCAACGGCTTAAAGGTGATCATCGCCGGCGCAGGCATGGCAGCCCATCTGCCCGGCATGTGCGCAGCCATCTTCCCCCTTCCGGTGATCGGCATCCCCATGCATACCACCTCTCTGGGCGGCAGAGATTCCCTTTACTCCATCGTACAGATGCCCAGCGGCATTCCGGTGGCTACTGTGGCCATCAACGGCGGTGCCAATGCAGGACTGCTGGCAGCGAAGATCCTGGCTGTTTCGGACAGCGCCTTATTAGAGCGTCTGAAAGCCTACAGCGAGAAATTAAAGACCGCTGTGCAGAAAAAGGACGAAAAGCTGCAGGAAGTGGGATATAAGAACTATTAAAAAGAGGTAAGAGCTGCCGCAGCAGGTTGCGGCTTTAGGAGGCAAGTCAGAGAGAAATGCCTGATGACATTTCTCTCTGACACCACGTAGACGTATACGTCTACGCGGCGGATCGCATCAGGGAATTCGCCTTCGCGAAATTCCCTTCGCGCTGCCGCAATGAATTGCGGCATTAGGAGGTAAAATGGATTACAAGAGTGCTGGTGTAGATATTGAAGCGGGCTATAAGTCAGTAGAACTGATCAAGAAATACGTGGCAGAGACCATGCGCCCGGAGGTACTGGGAGGCATCGGCGGATTTTCCGGTGCCTTTTCTCTGGCAAAGATCAAGGATATGGAAAAGCCCACCCTGGTGTCCGGTACCGACGGCGTAGGCACCAAGTTAAAGCTGGCTTTCCTGATGGACAGACATGATACCGTGGGTATCGACTGCGTGGCTATGTGCGTCAACGACATTGCCTGTGCCGGCGGTGAACCTCTTTTCTTCCTGGATTACATTGCCTGCGGCAAGAACTACCCGGAAAAGATCGCCCAGATCGTCAAGGGCGTGGCAGATGGCTGCAAGCAGTCTGATGCAGCACTGATCGGCGGTGAGACCGCAGAGATGCCCGGCTTCTATCCCGTAGATGAGTATGACCTGGCCGGCTTTGCCGTAGGCGTGGTCGATGAGGCCAACCTCATCACCGGCGCTTCCATCCGTCCCGGTGATACCCTGGTAGGCATCGCCTCCTCTGGCGTGCACTCCAACGGATTTTCCCTGGTACGCAAGGTATTTGATGTCAACGCAGAGAACTTAAACAGATACGAGGAGTCTCTGGGAGAGACCCTGGGCGAGGCACTCCTTCGTCCCACCAAGATCTATGTAAAGGCCCTGCGCAGCATCCGCGAGTCCGGCGTCACCATCAAGGGCTGCAGCCATATTACCGGCGGCGGCTTCTATGAGAATATCCCGAGAATGCTTCCCGACGGCGTAAATGCCCGGATCAAAAAGGACAGCTATCCGCTGCTCCCGATCTTCCCGCTGCTGCAGAGCACCGGCGACCTGGAAGAGAAGATGATGTACAATACCTTCAACATGGGCCTTGGCATGGTACTGGCCGTAGATCCTGCAGATGCAGACAAGTGCGTGGCAGCAGCCAAGGCAGCCGGCGAGAAGGCTTATATCGTAGGTGATGTGATCTCCGGAGAAAAGGGAGTGACCTTATGCTGAGAGTAGCAGTCTGCGTATCCGGCGGCGGCACCAACCTCCAGGCGATCCTGGATCAGGCAGCGGCCGGAAAGCTTCCGGACGTAGAGATCGTCCGCGTCATCGCCAATAATCCCGGGGCCAAGGCACTGGAGCGTGCGGCTAAGGCCGGCGTGGAAGGCGTCTGCGTATCTCCGAAGGATTATGAGACCAGAGAGCAGTTTAATGAGGCGCTCCTTCGGACCGTGCAGGAGGCTTCCGTGGACCTGATCGTCCTGGCAGGCTTTCTGGTGGCCATCCCTCCTGCTATGGTGGCGGCTTATCCCAACCGCATCATCAATATCCATCCTTCCCTGATCCCGTCCTTTTGCGGGACAGGCTACTATGGACTGAAGGTGCATGAGAAGGCTTTGGAGAGAGGTGTCAAGGTCAGCGGTGCCACGGTGCATTTCGTGGACGAGGGCATGGATTCCGGTCCCATCATCCTGCAGAAAGCGGTAGCCGTGCAGCCGGGCGATACGCCCCAAATCCTGCAGCGGCGCATCATGGAAGAAGCAGAGTGGCAGATCCTGCCGGAGGCCATCCGGCTCATCGCAGCAGGAAGAGTGCAGGTGAATGAGAACCGCACCACAACGGTACTGCCGCTTTAAAGTAGCGGCACAGGAGGTAAAAAGTTTTAAATAAATGCCTGATGGCATTTCTTTAAAACTCGAATGGATGACGTAAACGCCATCCATTCGGTATCCTATCGGAGAATTCGCCTTCGCGAAATTCTCCTCAGGCTGTCGCTGCAAAGCAGCGGCATGGAGGTGGAAATGAAAATCCTTTTAGTAGGCGGCGGCGGAAGAGAGCATGCTATCGCGGCAGCTCTGAAGAGAAGCCCCAAGCTGGATAAATTATATTGCGCACCGGGCAATGCAGGCATTGCCGAGATCGCAGAGTGCGCGCCCATCGGTGTGATGGAGTTTGACAAGCTCATCACTTTTGCAAAGGAAAAAGAAGTGGACCTGACGGTGGTCAGCCAGGATGATCCCCTGTGTGCCGGCATCGTGGACGCCTTCGAGGCAGCAGGTCTTCGGATCTTCGGCACCAGAGCGAATGCAGCCATCATCGAGGGCAGCAAGTCTTTTTCCAAGAATCTCATGAAGAAATACGGGATCCCCACGGCAGCCTATGAGATCTTTCAGGATGCGGATGCGGCCCTGTCCTATCTGGAGACGAGCCGTTACCCCATCGTCTTAAAGGCTGACGGCCTGGCGCTTGGCAAGGGCGTGCTGATCTGCAATACCTTTGAAGAGGCAAAGGCAGGCGTCGAAGAGATCATGCTGGATAAGAAATTCGGCGCAGCCGGCAATGAGATGGTCGTAGAGGAATTCATGACCGGCCGTGAGGTCTCTGTGCTGGCCTTTGTGGACGGCAAGCACTTAAAGCTTATGAGCTCTGCCCAGGATCACAAGCGGATCGGGGACGGCGATACCGGCCTTAATACCGGCGGCATGGGTACTTTTTCTCCCAGCCCCTTCTATACAGAGGAGATCGATGCCCTCTGCAAAGAGCAGATCTACCAGAAGACCGTGGATGCCATGGCCGCAGAAGGCCGTCCTTTCAAGGGCGTGCTCTACTTCGGTCTGATGATGACACCGGACGGCCCGAAGGTAGTGGAGTACAATACGCGCTTCGGCGATCCGGAGGCGCAGGTGGTCCTGCCCCGGATGGAGACAGATCTTATTGACGTGATGGAAGCCTGCATAGACGGCACCTTAGATCAGATCGAGCTGTCCTTTGCGGACAATGCAGCGGTCTGCGTGGTCATCGCCTCCGGCGGCTATCCGGTACAGTACGAAAAAGGCAAGGTGATCCACGGCCTGGAGAAATTCAAGGGACAGGAAGGCTTTGCCTGCTACCATGCGGGTACAAAGTTTAACGAAGCAGGAGAAGTGGTCACAAACGGCGGCCGTGTTCTGGACGTGGTAGCGCTCGGCAGCACCTTAAAGGAAGCCAGAGCCAATGCTTACAAGGCAGCCGAGTGGGTGGACTTTGAGAATTGCTATATGCGCCACGATATCGGCAAAGCACTGGATGAGGTGGAATAAAGCACAGACAGTGCGCAGAAAGGAAGATTTTTATATGAAAAAAGAGAACCTGGCAATCAGAAGAGCAGCAGCCGGTATGGCAATGGCCGCTGCCATGATCTGCGGCCTGCAGCTTTCCGGCATTACTGCCCTGGCTGCGACAGGAACGGCAGCTTTTTCTGCCAATATACGTTCTTCGGCTGATCCTAATTCCACCGCCATCGGCTCTGTGGAGGCAGGCACTTCGATGGAACTGGGAGAGTCCAAGACCGGCACAGACGGCAATACCTGGTATGCGGTGACCACTTCCAGCGGCTCCACCGGCTATATCCGGGGAGATCTTCTGAATGTAGAGGGCGGCGGTGACGCTGCAGCTGATACCGGCGACGCGGCAGAGAGTACGGATACCGCAGAAGGGGATGCTTCCGCGGAGAGCACCGATGCTTCTTCCGCCGGTGTGGCCAAGGCCCAGGGCGACGGCTACGCAGTAGCCATGCAGCAGACCTCTGCCACCATCACGGGAGACTGCAACATCCGCAGCGGTGCCGGCACCAGCTACAATAAAGTAGGCAACCTGACAAGCGGCACCTCTCTGGTGGTCATCGGTCAGGCTACCGACGATGCAGGACAGATGTGGTATCAGTTTTATACCACAGGCACAGAGCAGCAGATGACCGGTTTCGTCATGCAGGACTACATCTCCTTAGGGGATGTGATCCAGACGACGACCACGGACGGCGGCGACAGCAGCGCATCTGCCGACAGCTCCCAGCCTACGGATTATCAGGCTGTCTATACAGCAGATGAAAACGGCACCGATACCTGGTATCTCTACAATAACGTAGAGGGCACCAGAGAAAAGATCGCCGACATCGATACTGCTATCGAGCAGGCGCAGCAGGCACAGGCTTCCGCCAAAAAGAGCCTTTCCACTTTTAAGACGGCAGTGATCATTCTGGGTATCATCGTGGCATTGCTGCTGGTAGCAGTGACATTGCTGATCTTAAAGGTCAAGGACGCCATGAACGACGGCGGCGAAGTGGACATGCTCAGAGACAGGGAGCGGGAACGCCGCAGAAACCGTCATGCCGACGATATCAGCGACCTGGAGTTTGATTCTTCCACCGGCACATCCCGCAGTGAGCGGATGCGCCAGGCCGCTTATCCTTCCGGCGGCGCAGGTGCCAGAAATGCCGCAGCCAGAGGCGCAGCGGCAGGGGTAAGACCTGGCACAGCCCGCAGTGCAGCGGCCGGCAGAGCTGGCGCGGCAGCACCGGCAGGACGTACCGGAGCAGGCAGCAGACCTGCAGCAGGTACCAGACCCGCATCCCGGAACGCAGCCGGCATGGACAGAGCAGCAGCTACACAGACAGGCAGCAGACCTGCTTCCCGTCCCGCAGGCACAGGTGCTGACAGAGAAGGCACAGCCTACAGATCCTCCGCAGCAGCGGCAGGCGCAGGAAGAACGGCAGCAAGACCGGGCGCAGCACGCAGCGCAGCAGCAGGCACCGCACCGGCCGGCAGAGAGACTACAGCCCGCAGAAGTGCAGCACCGGCAGCAAGAGGCGGCAGCTACGGCGCACAGCAGCAGAGCCGTCCTGTCAGAAATACGGCATCCAGACCGAGTGCGGCAGGCAATAGCTACGGCTATGATGACGAGGATGATCTGGACTTTGACTTCCTGGATCTGGATGATCATGGTAAAAGATAAGGTTTCGTCAGGCAATGCGGCGACGCCTATTGTGGTGTCAGACACCCGGACGCCGGCCGAGGGGCGGGTCCTGTCGGCGATGTCCGGCTGGACTGTGAATGATGAGTTCCGGCGACGCGAAGAAAAAGTCGCTTGACGATGAATGCCATCTGTTATACCATACGTGTAACAGATGGCATTCTTGCGTACATAGGGCAGGCAGAAGAGCTATGCGCTGCTTCAGCGTATGACCGGGAAGTCAACAGACGCAGAAAGGAGTATCACCATGATGCTCATAGAAATCGATTTTAACAGCGACGAAGCTATCTACCAGCAGCTTCGCAACCAGATCATCCTGGGGATCGCCACTTCGCGTTTTGAGGAGGGAGAAGTTCTTCCCAGCGTGCGGACATTGGCAGAGTCCATCGGGATCAATATGCATACCGTCAACAAAGCCTATACCGTGCTGAAACAGGACGGCTTTGTGAAGGTGGACAGACGCCGGGGCGCCGTGATTGCCGTGGATGCCGACAAATGCCGGGCCATGGCTTCGGTGGAGAAGGAACTGCGGGTACTGCTGGCAGAGGCCAGCTGCCGCAGTCTTTCCAGGGAGGACGTCCATGCACTGGTAGATAAAATTTACGAGGAATACGAGGACAGACAATGAACAGATCAGAATATACACAGAGCGCCGCCAAGGCACTGAAACTGGCTGCCAAAGCGGCTAAGGAGCGAAACCAGCAGTTCATCGGCACCGAGCATCTGCTCATAGGTCTTCTGCGGGAGCCGGAGGGTGTTGCCTCCCGGATCCTGTCGGAGAACGGCGTGAGCGAAGAGCAGCTGTTAAAGATGATAGAGGAGCTCAATGCGGAGAGCAGTCCGGTGGCCGTGCTGGACAAGGAGGGATATTCCCCCCGGGCCGCCATGGTATTGGACGATGCTATCTCCCAGGCGGAGCGCTATCACAGCGAGCAGATCGGTACGGAGCATATGCTTCTTGCCCTGATCGCAGACGGAGACAATGTGGCGGTGCGCCTTATCGGGGGCCTGGGCATCAATCCCGCCAAGCTCTACTTTGAGACCCTGGCAGCCATCGGAGAGGATCCGTCCATGCACAAGGAGGATCTGCAGGCCTTTCAGTCCGGCGGCAGAAGAGCCGGGATCCTGGAGCAGTACAGCCGGGATCTGACCGCACTGGCAGAGGCCGGAAAGCTCGATCCGGTGATCGGCCGCACCGAGGAGATCTCCCGGGTCATCGAGATCCTGAGCCGCAGGACCAAGAATAATCCCTGCCTGATCGGTGAGCCCGGTGTGGGCAAGACCGCTGTCGTAGAGGGGCTGGCGCAGCGCATCGCAGACGGAGAGGTGCCTTTTACCGTGCAGAATAAGCGGGTGCTGACCCTGGATCTGGCCGGCATGGTGGCAGGCTCCAAATACCGCGGCGAATTCGAGGAGCGCATCAAGCGCGTCATTCAGGAGGTAAAGCAGGACGGCAATATCCTTCTTTTCCTGGATGAGATGCATACCATCATCGGCGCCGGCGGTGCCGAGGGCGCCATCGATGCCTCTAATATCCTAAAGCCCTCCCTGGCCAGAGGCGAGATCCAGCTCATCGGTGCTACTACGGTGAATGAATATCATAAATATGTGGAAAAAGATGCTGCCTTAGAGCGCCGTTTCCAACCGGTAATGGTGGAGGAACCCACCCCGGAGCAGGCATTGCAGATCCTGGAAGGCGTGGCCGGTCAGTATGAGAGCCACCATGGTGTAAAGATCACCCAGGAGGCTTTGCAGGCGGCGGTGACACTTTCCGTGCGCTATGTCAATGACCGCAATCTCCCGGACAAGGCTATCGATGTCATCGATGAGGCGGCGGCCGCAGTGCGCCTCCATGCGGTGGAGAGCAATCATCCGGTACGCGAGCTGCAGGAGCAGATCGAGGCTGAGGACCGTCTGATGGCGGAGGCCGTCAGGGACGGCAATCTGACAGAGGCCAGAGCCTGCCGCGACAGACAGGATGCTCTTATTAAAAAGTTTAGGAGTGCACAGAGGCGCTACGAGAAGAAGGTGGAAGAGCAGAAGATCCTGGTGACCGAGGAGGATGTGGCCACCGTGATCTCTAAGTGGGCCAAGGTGCCGGTCAACCGCCTGACGGAAAAGGAAAGCGAGCGGCTGCTTCGTCTGGAATCCGAGCTCCACAAGCGCGTGATCGGTCAGGAGGAGGCTGTTAAGGCCGTAGCCAAGGCCATCCGCCGCGGCAGAGTAGGTCTGCAGGACCCCAACCGTCCCATCGGCTCCTTCCTCTTCCTTGGTCCCACCGGCGTAGGCAAGACGGAGCTCTCCAAGGCACTGGCCGAGGTGATGTTCGGCTCCGAGAAGGACATCATCCGGGTGGATATGTCCGAGTATATGGAGCAGTATGCAGTCTCCAAGATCATCGGCTCGGCACCGGGCTATGTGGGCTATGAGGAGGGCGGACAGCTCTCGGAAAAGGTGCGGATGCACCCCTACTCCGTAGTGCTCTTTGACGAGATCGAGAAGGCACACCACGATGTCTTCAATGTGCTGCTGCAGATCCTGGACGAGGGACATATCACCGACTCCAAGGGCAGAAAGGTGAATTTCAAGAATACCATCATCATCATGACGTCCAATCTGGGCGCGCAGCGGATCATTGCGCCCAAGACACTGGGCTTTGGCGGCCCCACGACCGAGAAGGAAAATTATGACCGCATGAAGAGCGGCGTCATGGAAGAGGTGCGCAAGGCCTTTAAGCCCGAGTTCATCAACCGTATCGACGAGATCGAAGTCTTCCATCCCCTGACAGATACGGAGATGGAGGAGATCGTGACCCTTCTTTGCAGCGACCTGATCCGCCGGGCCAGGAAGCAGATGAATCTGAACCTGAAGGTGACCGCTGCCTTAAAGAAGCATATCGCCGGGAAATACGCCGATGCCAAGATGGGCGCAAGACCCCTGAAGCGGGCCGTGCAGACAGTGATCGAGGATGCCCTGTCAGAAAAGATCCTGGCAGAGGAGATCCACGCAGGAGACACCGTGACCATCGGATATGCCGGAGGCGAGGTGACCTTTACGACGGCATCGTAAAGAAAAATGAAATCGTAAAAATAGGCATAGCACAAAAAGGGCGGAACGTTTATACTGATGTTAACGAAAACGGAGCAGCGCTCCGCAATAAAGCGCACAGACGCAGGAGGCTTATAAAGATGGCAATCGCACAGGATCTGATTCATACACAGGAAGACGGAAAGCTTGCTTTCGGCAACTACACGCTGCCGGCCAAGCAGAAAAAGGAAGGCTTTTCCCACAATGGCGATTTATATAAGGTAAAGACATTCAAGGAAATCACAAAGTTAGAATGTAATGACAATTTTGTCTATGAGTCCGTGCCCGGCACAGGGGTCAGCGACTTCGCAGAGACAGAGGAAGGCATGAGCTTTACCGCAGCAGGCGAAGAAGACGCACAGATCATCCTGGGACTGCAGGACGAGACAGCCTATGAGGTATTCGTGGACGGCAGCAGCATCGGCACCGTGTCCACCAACTTAGGCGGCAAGCTCAATATCAGCCTGGAGCTGGCCGGTTGCGGCGAGCGTAAGGTAGAGGTGCGCAGAGCATAAAGCAAAGGCAAGACGAACAGAAAACAGCATAAAGCAGTATAAAACATAAAGAGACCCGGACATGACAGCATTGTTGAAGTGTCCGGGCTTTTTTATGGATTTGGCAGAACGCCGCATGAGCAAAAGGAAAGCTGCGCAGCAGCGATTTTGCGAATGGGCTCTGAATAATTACGATTTTTTCAGCGTGATGTTGATCAGAAAGGACCTGCTTTATCATCCCATGGGAATCTCGGCGGCTTCTTTGAGGTTGGATACACCGATGAGCCGAAGCCCTGCGGGTTTTTTCATGCCTTTCAGGCAGCTCTTTGGCAGTATGCAGGTGGTAAAGCCGAGCTTGGCGGCTTCGTTGACACGGCTCTCTGCCAGGGTGACGGCGCGGACTTCTCCGCTTAGACCTACTTCCCCGAAGGCCACGACTTTATCCCCTATCGGCGCATTGCGATAGCTGGAGAGGACGGCCAGGGCTACCCCCAGGTCTATGGCAGGCTCTGTCTGCCGGATGCCGCCGGCCAGATTGACGTAGGCATCAAAGTTAGACAGGGGAAGGCCCAGTCTTTTTTCCAGCACAGCCATCAGGAGATTGACGCGGTTAAAATCCGTGCCGGTGGCCTGCCGCTTGGGAAAGCCGAAATTCGTCCGGCAGACCAGAGCCTGAACCTCGATGAGCATGGGCCTGGTACCTTCCATGGCGCAGGTCACCACGGAGCCGTTGGCATCCTCGGGGCGGCCGCTCAGCATATATTCAGAAGGGTTCAGCACTTCGCCAAGACCCTCCCGGCACATCTCAAAGACACCGATCTCATTGGTGGAGCCGAAGCGGTTTTTGACGCCCCGCAGGATCCGGTAGGAGACATAGCGGTCGCCCTCGAAATAGAGAACGGTATCCACCATGTGCTCTAAGACTCTGGGGCCTGCCACGGTGCCTTCCTTGGTCACGTGACCGACGATAAAGAAGGCGATGCCGGTCTCCTTGGCGAGGCGCAGGAGGATGCCGGTGGTCTCCCGCACCTGAGAGACGCTCCCCGGTGCCGCCTGGACAGTGTCGTTGTCCATGGTCTGGATGGAATCGATAATGGCAAGGTCCGGCTTGCTGCGAAGGAGTACCTCCGTGATATGGCCAAGGTCTGTGTCACACAGAAAGAGCAGACGGTCGTCCACCTTGCCGATCCGCTCCGCGCGGAGCTTGATCTGGCGAAGCGATTCCTCACCGGAGACATACAGGACACTGCGGCCGGAGGCAGCCATATTGCGGGCAGCCTGGAGGAGCAGGGTGGATTTGCCGATGCCGGGATCACCGCCCACCAGTACCAGAGAGCCGGGCACCATGCCGCCGCCCAGCACACGGTCCAACTCGGTAAAGCCGGTCTTCATGCGGGCTTCTTCCTGATTCTGCACTTTGGAGAGGGGAACAGGCTGGGAGTGCTCGCCGCCCCTGCTGCTGCCGGTCTGGAGCATAGAGGCAGCTCCTTTTCGAAGGGAGGCGGCGCCCTTTGGCGCAGCCGGTTCCTCTACCATGGTATTCCACGCCTTGCACCCGGGACATTG
>CAVKQI010000036.1:0-1194 GCA_963658405.1 bacterium
GTTTGCGTTGTAGTCACTTTTTTGCTGCGTCATCAATCCATCATGATTGCAAAAGAAATGCCCGGCGGCATTTCTTTTTTTGAGGATTTGCAAAGCAAATTCGAGATGTGGGCTAAACAGATACTTTTTGGAGAATTTGTCCTTGTAGAATTCTCCTTTCGAAGCGCAGCGGTACATTGTACAGGAAGGCGAAAAATGTATAAAGTAAAACGTTATGTGATCTTTCTGATCGGTCTGTTTATCAACGCCCTTGGCGTGAGTCTGGTGACCAAGGCGAGTCTGGGCACGTCGCCCATTTCTTCCATTCCCTATGTACTGAGTCTGAATTTCCCCCTGACACTGGGTAATTTTACGATTCTTTTCAGCATTCTTCTGATCCTTCTGCAGATCCTGATCCTTCGAAAAAATTTTAAACCGGAAAACATCCTGCAGATTCCCGTATCCATTGCTTTTGGATACTTTATCGATCTGACCATGTATCTCTTTGTCTGGGTGAATCCGGCCAATTATCTGATGAAACTGCTGGTGCTGCTCCTTGGCTGCATCGTCCTGGGCTTCGGCGTCTATCTGGAGGTGCTGGCGGACGTGGTGATGCTGCCCGGAGAGTCTTTTGTCCGCGCCATCGTGCAGACCTGGCATACGAATTTCGGCACCACCAAGATCTGCTTTGATTCCTCTATGACGGTGATCGCCGGTGTGCTTTCCTTCGTCTTTGCCGGCAAACTGGACGGCGTCAGAGAGGGTACCATCATCGCGGCGCTTCTGGTAGGCTTCATCGCCAGACTGTTCGGAAAGCATCTGGAATTTGTAAAGCCCTTGCTTTTCCCTGCGGATCACGCGGAAGGAGCGAAAAAGGCAAAGGAAGAGAAGAAGGGGGCAGAAGATGCCGGTCAGGAGCCTTCCTCTCGCAGAAATATCATCATCCAACAGCCTGATCTATGATCTAACCGGATGTATCGATACGGCGGTGAAAAGGAGACCGCTCCCAGGGACAATTAACAAAAATAAAAGGGATGCATGGCAAATCTGCCATGCATCCCTTTGTTTATATATACGTGTTTACCGGTATTACTTGCTTACGGTCTCAAAGGCAATGGGCTCTGCGCTGACAGCCTCGTTTAAAGCCTGTACCTCTTCGGCCGTGGCCTCGTTGTCGGTGGTGTCTGCGTCCTGGGCGATGAAGCCGGTGAAGGA